>NZ_CP128360.1:6378876-6694651 GCF_030345095.1 Solwaraspora sp. WMMA2056 | reverse complement strand
CTGCTTGGCGAGCGCGGTCAACGACTCGCGGTCCTCATCGGACGCCTCGTAGAGGGCCAGCATTTGCTCGGTGTCCTTGAGCGTTATCCGTGAGTGGCCGTGTTCGAGCCGGATGACCTTGGTGCGGTGCCAGCCCAAGCGGCGGGCGACCTCCTCGGCCGTCAGACCGGCCGAGTCACGGAGCCGACGTAGCTCCCGGCGTAACCGGCGAGCGCGGATCGTCGGGCTCGGAACCTGTGCCACGAGAACACCTCCGGGTGCATCCGGGTCTGGCAGCGGCGATGTGAGTTCGATCGAAGTATGTACTACAGATCTCTCTAACGGAAGTTCGTTGCGACGTTGTATTTTTATGTACGTGGATGCATGCTGAGGGCAGGGATGACGACGTCGCCACTGCCCTGGAGGTGTCCGTGACCGACAACCGTTCAGCACGCTGGACCGACCCGACCCTCGATCCGACGCAGCGCAACCGGGACCTGTTCGCCGTACTCGATCGGGCTGACCTGTCCGAACCGGCGCGGGCCGCCGTCGCGCACGCCCTCGGCACCGGGGTCGGCCCGGCCGGGCACGCCGAAGCACTGGTCAACCGCTACCTCAACGAGCGCGAGCGCCGCCGCCCGGCGGCGCAGGTCAACGGTGGCGGCGACGGTCCGGGTGGGATCGGCAACCTGCCGGACTGGCTGCGGTACGACCGGCGCGGTCGGTACACGCTGCACCTGACATTCGCCGCCGTCGACGTCGACACCGCTCGGGAGCAGGCCGTCGCGTACGCCGAAGGGCTCACCATCCTGTGCCCGGAGTTAGGGGAGCACGCGCCGCTGCTGTCCCGGGCGGAGGCGTGGAACTTCAACGAGCCGCTGTTCTGCGGGGTACGTGGTCCGGACGGTGAGGTGTGCGCAGAGGTCCGCCACCACCCGGGGTTCCACCGGGCGGCCGGGCTCGGCGGACTGGGCTGGGGCGACGGTGACGGCGACGCAGACAGCACTGGCGACGCCCCGTGACCGGCACACCCGCCACACCGCCGTACCCGAGGGTCGCGCCGTGCCGGCACTGCGGCCGGCCGGTGCTGCGCGACAACGACGGCAGGTGGATCCACGCCGACCTGGCGTACGTCTGCCGCGACCGCTGGGGCGGGATCACCGCTACCACCGCCGCACCCGAACCGCCCGCCTGGTACACCGAACAGCACCCTCCCCAGGTGATCCCCTGAGTGGCTACTGGTAGGGGTCGCGGCCCGGCCCGCGTACGGCTGCGGTCGCGGCCTGGGCGATCTCGGCCGCCGCCCCGGCGGGCAGATAGACCCGGGAGGTCGCGTTGCCGCGCGGCGTCAGCAGGCCGGCGCGGGTCAGCGCCTGCACGTCGCGGATGGCCTGATCGCGGCTGAGGCCTTCGTCCTGTTGATACGTGGTCCGCCGTAGCTCGCCGGCGGCGGCGGCGTAGAGCGCCGAGACGACCCGTCCGGGCAGGCCCTGCTGCTCGGTGAGGCGTTCCAAATCCATCCACAGTCGAACTGTCCACTCGGAGCGCCGTTTCACCCGCTGCGCCTGCCGGTGATGCGCCGCCAGCACGAACCGCAGCCAGGGGTGGGCATCGCGATCCGGTTGGAAGCTGCCGTCCTGAGCGGACCGCAGTGCCTCGTAGTACTGGACCGTGTTGATCTGCTCGCCCAGCCACTCCTCGATCGAGGAGAACTCGGCGGCGAGTTCGCCGGTGCGGGCCAGCACCAGGGTGTGCAGGGCGCGGGCCGTACGCCCGTTGCCATCGCGCCAGGGGTGGATGCCGACGAGGTTCAGGTGGGCCATCGCCGCTCGCGCGTACGCCGGCGCGTCGAGGTCGCCGTGGCGGAGCCAGTCGACCAGTTCGCCCATCAGCCCGGGGACCCGTTCCGCGTCCGGGCCGGTGTACACGGGCTCCAGCGGGTCGGCACTGGTTACGAAGATCCCGCCGGTCCGATAACGGCCGGGCCATTTCGCCGGCTGATACTTGGTGATCATGAAGTGCAAGGCCGAGAGCAGAGTCTGCGAGTATTCGAAGAAGTCCAACTCAGGCGTCTGCTGCACGTACGTCATCGCATCGCGGTAGCCGACGACCGCCTGGCGGACCTCGTCGCTGGTCTCCGCCGACATGGGCGCCTGCTCGACAAGTGCTCGGGCGTCCGAACCGCTGATCGTGATGTGCTCGATGGTGTTCGAGCCCTGGATCGCGGCGGCGAACAGGCTCCGCCGCAGTTGACCCGCCCAGCGTGGGGTGGACCGTAGCTGCAGCCGCAGGTCGGCACGCATCTGGTCCAACTCGTGCAGCACCCGCCGGTCGGCGGCGTCGAGCTGCGGCATCGCGTAGAGCATGCCACTATGCTACAAGAGCAGTGGCATCTACGGATCAGGGTAACCAGCCGGGGCGGACCAGGCCGGCCTCGTACGCGAACACGACCAGCTGGGCGCGGTCCCGGGCACCGAGTTTGACCATCGCCCGGGACACGTGCGTCTTCGCCGTCGCCGGGCTGACCACCAGCCGGGCGGCGATCTCGTCGTTGGACAGCCCGGTGCCGACCAACGCCACCACCTCCCGCTCCCGCTCGGTCAGCTCGGCCAACCGCCGGGGTGCGGCCGGAGCGGCGGTACGGGCGGCGAACTGCTCGATCACCCGCCGGGTCACACTCGGCGACAGCAGACCGTCGCCGGCTGCGACCACCCGTACCCCCTGGATCAGCTCGGCCGGCTGCGTGTTCTTCACCAGAAAGCCGGCCGCCCCGGCGCGCAGCGCCTCGCCGACGTACTCGTCCAGCTCGAACGTGGTCAGCACGATGATCCGTACCTCGGACAGTCGCGGGTCGGCTGCGATCTGCCGGGTGGCGGTCAACCCGTCCACCCCGGGCATCCGGATGTCCATCAGGACCACGTCCGGTCGGGTCTGCCCGGCCAACCTGACCGCCTGCGCGCCGTCACCGGCCTCACCGACGACCTCGATGTCTCCCTCGGCGGCCAGCAGCGCCCGGAACCCGGCCCGGACCAGCACCTGATCGTCGACCAGTAGCACCCGGATCACGTCGATGTCTCCTCAGCCCGCGAGTCAGGATCCAGTGGCAGGTGGGCCCGTACCCGCCAGCCGCCGACGCCGTCCGGCGCGGGACCGGCGGTCACCTCGCCGCCCAGCGCTGCGGCCCGCTCCCGCATCCCGGTGATGCCGTTACCCGCCGGGGCAAGAGCCGCCACGGCAGCCGCACCCGGTGCGGCGGCAGCCGACCCTGGCGCACCGCCGCCGTCGTCGTCGATCTGGAGCATCACCGCATCCTGCCGGTATCCGATGGTGACGGTGGCGGCGGCACCCGGACCGGCGTGCCGCCGCACGTTGGTCAACGCCTCCTGCACGATCCGGTACGCCGCTCGGTCCACGGCCGCCGGCAGCGGTCGGGGCGTACCGTCGATCACCGTCCGGGTCGGCACCGCCGCGTCGTCGGTCAGCTCGCCGAGTCGGTCCAGCCCCGGTGCGGGGGCGCGCGGGGCGGCCTGACCGCGCGGGTAGAGCGTGTCGAGCATCGTCCGGACCTCGCGCAACGCCTCCGCGCTGGACTGCGCGATCGCCTCCAACGCCGCGCGGGCCTGTTCCGGGTCGCGGTCCATCAGGTGCAGACCGACCCCGGCCCGTACGTTGATCAGCGACAGATGATGACCGAGTACGTCGTGCAGTTCGGCGGCGATCCGCAGCCGTTGCTCGGTGGCCCGGCGACGCTGCCGCTCCTCGGAGAGCCGGCGTTGCTCCGCGACGCCCTCGCGGACCCGGTCGGCGACGAGGGTGCCGATCTCGGTGACCAGCCCGGCGGCGACGATCAGCGCCAACGCCAGCAGCGCCTGCCGCGGTGTCGCCCCGGTGACCAGCACCCAGATGCCGTACGCCGTCACCGCCGCCGCCCCGACCAGCCAGCGGTGGCCGGCGGCGCGCGCCGCCGACGCGGCGATCATCGGGGCCAGCAGCGTCACCCCGGCCGGCTGGTCCAGCAGGTGGTACGCCAGGGTCGCGGCGACCACGATCAGGAAGTTGCGCCGGGGGGACCGGTGCCGGTCGGCCAGCGCCAGCCCGCTGAACACCAGCAGGGCGTACCCGATGATCGAGACGCCGCCGGACTGCCAACTGGCGGCGATCGCGGTCCCGACCGGCTGCCCGATCGCGGTCAGCACCGCCAGGCCCGGTCCGGGCCGCGACCCCGGCCGGGCCGCCGAGTCGCCCGCGTCGGTGTCGGTGTCGGTGTCGGGGCGTGACCGGGTCATGCGCCGACTGTAAGGCGGTGGGCGCCGACTACGGCAGCCCTGACGGAGGCAGCCCGGCGTACGCCCGGGGGAGTAGTCCGTCGCCGTGCTACCGCGTCGGGCGCAGTCGTGGTGCCGCCGCCGCACCGACGTGCTGCCCCGGCCTTCGCCGACATGCTGTGTCCATCAGCGAATCCAGTGAGGAGATTCAGCGATGAAGGCGATGGTCCAGGACCGGTACGGCTCACCCGACGTGCTGCGGTTGCGCGACGTCGACACCCCGACCCCCGGCGACGACGAGGTGCTGGTCCGGGTGCACGCCAGCTCGGTCAACGCGTACGACTGGCACGCGATGCGCGGCGACCCGTACCTGGCCCGGTTGTCGTTCGGGCTGCGCCGGCCCCGCGCGGCCGTGCGCGGTCAGGACTTCGCCGGCCGGGTCGAGGCGGTCGGCGCTGCGGTGACCCGGTTCCGCCCCGGTGACGAGGTGTACGGCGAGGCCGGCCCCGCCGGCGGCGCGTTCGCCGAGTACCTGTGCGTGGCGGAGCGTCTGGTCGAGGCGAAGCCGGCGAACCTGAGCTTCGCGCAGGCGGCGGCGGTGCCGCTGGCCGCCACCACCGCCCTGGTCTGTCTGGGGGACGCCGCCGAGCTGCGGGCCGGGCAGCACGTCCTGGTCAACGGGGCGTCCGGCGGGGTCGGCACCTTCGCGGTGCAGCTGGCCAAGGCGTACGGCGCGCACGTGACCGCGGTGTGCCGGACCCGCAACGTGGAGCTGGTCCGGTCGCTCGGCGCGGACCACGTCGTCGACTACACCCGGGAGGACTTCACCCGTACTGATGCCGTCCGGGCCGGCCGCCGCTACGACGTGCTGCTCGACCTGGTCGGCAACCGGTCGTTGACCGACTGCCGGCGGGTGCTGACCCGGGCCGGGACGCTGGTGCTGTGCGGCGGCGGAGTGTCGACCGGCGGCAGCCTGCTCGGGCCGTTGGCGCTGTTCATCCGGGCCCGGATCGTGGCCGGCTTCGTCCGTCAGCGCATCGTCGCGCCGATGGCTACGGCGGGCCGGGGGCACCTGGCGACGCTGCGGGACCTGGTCGAGGCGGGTACGGTGACCCCGGTCGTCGACCGGACGTTCCGGCTGAGCGAGGTGCCCGACGCGATCCGATACGTCGAGACCGAACACGCCCGCGCCAAGGTCGTCGTCACCATGTGATCGCCAGGCGGGAAGTGGAGCGGACAGCGCGGATCGACGGTCTGGCATATCCTCCTTGGAGGGTGACGGGGGTAGCGTGTGACGACAAGTCGGATGGGTGAGCTGCTGGCCGAGGCCGACCAGGCCGGGCAGGTCGACGGGCTGCACGCGGTCGTGGTGGTACGTGGTGGACAGCTCCTGTGGGAGCACTACGGCACCGGCGGCGACTTCGCTTGGGGCGACTCACTGGGCGTCGTCGAGTTCGGCCCGACGACGCTGCACGACCTGCGCTCGGTCACCAAGAGCGTGACCGCACTGCTGTACGGCATCGCCCTCGACGAGCGCCTGGTTCCGGACCCGGCGCAGCCGCTGCTGCGGCAGTTTCCCGAGTACCCGGATCTGGCGGCTGACCCGGACCGGGCCGGGCTGACCGTCGCGCACGCGCTGACCATGTCGCTGGGGCTGGACTGGCGCGAGGACCTGCCGTACGACTCGCCGGACAACGGTGAGATCGCCATGGAGCTCGCCCCGGACCGCTACCGGTACGTGCTGGAGCGGCCGGTCGTCGGCCCACCCGGCGAGCGCTGGGCCTACTGCGGCGGCGCCACCGCGCTGCTCGGCAAGCTGATCGCCGACGGCACCGGGCAGGTGTTGGAGGCGTACGGCTGGGCGAAGCTGTTCGCGCCGCTCGGCGTCGAGCAGTTCCACTGGATGGCCGGCGACGACGGGGTGGCCTCGCCCGCGTCCGGGCTGCGGCTGACCCCGCGTGACCTGGCCCGGATCGGCGAGCTGGTGTTGGCCGGCGGGGTCTGGGCCGGCCGTCGACTGGTGCCGGCCAGCTGGATCAGCGAGATGCTCGAGCCGCGTCTGTCGACCGGGTGGTCCGCCGAGTACGGCTACCACTGGTATCTGCAGACCGTCGCCGGTCACCGGACGGCCTCGGCGATGGGCAACGGCGGTCAGCGCCTGATCGTCCTGCCCGACCTGGAGCTCGTCGTCGTCGTGACCGCCGGCAACTACGACGACCCCGATCAGTGGCGCACCCCGGTCGCGGTGCTGGAACAGGTCGTCCTACCCGCGCTCGACCTGGCCTAGCCGGTTGATCTGGGCCTAGCGAGTCGGCCTTGACCGGTCGTTGAGCTGACCTTGCCCAGCCAGTCGAGCTGGGGAGTAACCGACGATCAGCTCACCGAACACTTCTACTTTCTTGACAATTTTTATATTCGGTGGCAGCCTGGGTCGCATGTTGGACGTAGCGGTGATCGAGGACCCGGCGGCGGCCGAGGTTTCGCTCGACCCGATCCGGGCCCGGATCCTCGCCGAGCTGGCCGAGCCTGCTTCGGCGACCATGCTCGCCGCCCGGATCGGCCTGCCCCGGCAGAAGGTCAACTACCACCTGAAAGCGTTGGAACAGCACGGCCTGGTCGAGTTGGTCGAGCGGCGGCGCAAGGGCAACGTCACCGAGCGGATCATGCGGGCCACCGCCAGTGCGTACGTGATCTCACCGGCCGCGCTCGCCGCCGTCGCGCCGGACCCGGCCCTGGCCCCCGACCGGCTCTCCGCCCGCTGGTTGCTCGCCGTCGCCGCCCGGCTGGTCCGCGACGTCGGCGCGCTGATCACCGGCGCGGAGCGGGCGAACAAGCGGGTCGCGACCTTCGCCGTCGACGGCGAGATCCGCTTCGCCTCGGCCGCCGACCGGGCCGCCTTCGCCGAGGAGTTGGCCAACACGGTCACCGCCCTGGTCGCCAGATACCACGATGAAACGGTCCCCGGTGGCCGGTCGCACCGCCTCGTCGTCGCCCTGCACCCGAGCGCCGAGACGCCGAGCACCGGAACCGCACAGGAAGGTTGAGTCCGCGATGGGACACGAATTCGAGCTACGCAAGGAAATCGAGCTGCCGGCAACGCCGGAGCAGGTGTGGGACGCCATCGCCACCGGCCCCGGACTCGACTCCTGGTTCATGGGCCGCAGCGAGATCGAGCCCCGGGAGGGCGGCACGGCGCGTCTCACCATCGCCGGGCACACCGACGAGGCCACCATCGTCGGCTGGGAACCAGGCAAGCGGTTCGCCGACCGTACCGCTACCGCCGACGACGGCTCGTTCATGGCCACCGAATACCTCATCGAAGGCCGCGACCAGGGCAGCACTGTGCTGCGGATGGTGCAGAGCGGCGTACTCGGCGACAACTGGGAGACCGAGTACGAGGCGATGACGGTCGGCTGGGACCTCTACCTGGGCACCCTCGCCGCGTACCTGCGGTATTTTCCGGGCCGCACGGCGATCCCGGTGACCGTGCTGCGGCCCGGTGCCGGCGACGCGGACCGGGTGTGGCCGGCGGTCGCCGCCTCGCTGGGCGTGACCCACCCGCTCACCGAAGGTGCGCCGGTGCGCCTCGCCGTACCCGGCACGGCACCGATCGACGGCGTCGTCGACCTGAGTACGCCGTCGATGTTCCTCGGCGTACGCACCGCCGGTGGGCTCTACCGCTTCGTCCACTCCGGACGCGAGCGCGGCAACGCGCTGTTCCTCAGCCACCACGTCTTCGACCCCGACGCCGAACCCGTCCACACCGAGCAGTCCTGGCAGCGATGGCTGGACCAGCTGCCGACCTCGTGACCGCCACCAGCCATCCGAAAGGTCGTCATCCGATGCGCAGACTCATCGTCAACACGTTCCTCACCCTCGACGGGGTGATGCAGGCACCCGGTGGCCCCGGCGAAGACGACGACGGCGGATTCCGTCACGGCGGCTGGTCGGTGAACTACTGGGACGAGCTGATGGGCCAGACCATGGGCGAAACCATGGGTACGCCGTTCGACCTGGTCCTCGGCCGCCGCACGTACGACATCTTCGCCGCCCACTGGCCGAGTGCCCCGGAAGAGGACGCCAAGCCGCTCAACGACGCCACCAAATACGTTGCCTCCCGTGGCCGGCCTGCCCTGCGGTGGCGCAACTCGACGCTGATCGACGGCGACGTGGCCGAGGGTGTCGGCGCGCTCAAACGCACCGACGGCCCCGAGTTGCAGGTGCACGGCAGCGCCGACCTGCTGCAGACCCTGATCCGGCACGGCCTGGTCGACGAGTTCCGGATCTGGACCTTCCCGGTCGTCGTCGGTGCCGGCAAGCGGCTGTTCGGCGACGGCACCGCACCGGCGGCGTTGCGGCTGGTCGGCAGTTCGGTATCCAGCACCGGCGTGCTGATGTGCACCTACCAGCCGGCTGGCGAGATCGAGACCGGCTCCTTCGCCTTGGACTGACCCGTGGTCTCTTGATCCACTGCGCTCCATCGACGCGACACGCCGCAGCACCGTCCGATGGCGCGCATCCGATCCCGGCGTCGCCCGCACTCAACGACTGACCATGCGTCCCGGCCGGGTCTGGACGTCGGCGAAGAGCTCCCGCAGCTGCGGCACCGGCTTGAAGGTGCCGTCGGCCGGGTCGAGCAGGGTGGCGACGAAGACGTTCACGCTACCCGGGATGCGGCCGGGGCGCGGGTAGCTGCGGGTGGCGGTGGCGTGGTGGTCGTCCGGCGACAGCGAGTTGATCAGGTCACCACCCGAAGGATTACCGCCGGTCGGAATCGGGAAAAGTGCCGACATGATGCAGCCAGCGGCACCTGAGACGTACCCGCCGATAGACCCTGACGCGCCGGTGCCGGACGACCCGGGGGAGCTGTCCCCGGACACCCCGGACACACTGCCCCCGGCTCCGGTCGAGCCGGAGCCGATCCCGGAGACGCCGATCTACGACGACCCGGACGGCCCCGGACCGATTCCCGAGCCGGCCTGACCCGACGGGCTGACCGACGGACGGATGGTCAGCTGCCCTTCGGATGCCAGACGGTCTTGGTCTCCAGGAACGTGGTCATCCGTCGGGTACCCGGATCGGCCAGCCAGTCGACCGGACCGGCCGCCGGGCGTAGCAACCGCTTGAGGTTGCCGGCGGCGGCCTGCTCCAACTCGACGGCCAACTCCGGATCCGCCACGCCGGTCAGGTCCAGCGCGTCGACGTCCAGGTGCCCGGCCAGCCACGGGGCGGTCTCGGCGACCGCGCCGGTCAGGATGTTGACCACCCCGCCGGGCAGGTCGCTGGTGGCCAGCACCTCGGCCAGGGTAACCGCCGCCAACGGCCGGGTCGGCGAGGCCAGCACCACTGCGGTGTTGCCGCTGACGATCACCGCAGCGACGACGCTGACCAGGCCGAGCAGCGACGGTTCGGCCGGCGCGACGACGCCGACCACCCCGGTCGGCTCCGGCGCCGACAGGTTGAAGTACGGCCCGGCGACCGGGTTCGCGCCGCCGTACACCTGGGGAAGTTTGTCGGACCAGCCGGCGTACCAGACCCAGCGGTCGATCGCCTCGTCGACCTCGTCGGCCGGCTCGCCGAGCGCGACGAACTGCTCGCGGCGGCCCTCCAGCATCTCGGCGACCCGGTAGAGGATCTGACCCCGGTTGTACGCGGTCGCACCCGACCAGCCCTTGACCGCCGCGCGGGCGGCGACGACGGCGTCCCGGGCGTCCTTGCGGGAGGCGAGCGCCACGTTGGAGTCCTGCACCTGGTACGTCCGTCCCGACTCGCTGCGCGGGAACTTCCCGCCGATGAACAGCTTGTACGTCTTGCGTACGGCCACCCGGGTGGCGACGCCGCCACTGTCAGACATCGAGGTACGCCTCCAGCCCGTGCCGGCCGCCCTCACGGCCGTAGCCCGACTCCTGGTAGCCGCCGAACGGCGACGTCGGGTCGAACTTGTTGAACGTGTTCGCCCACACCACCCCGGCGCGCAGCCGGTCGGCGGCCCACAGCACCCGGGAACCCTTCTCCGACCAGATCCCGGCCGACAACCCGTACGGCGTGTTGTTGGCCTTGGCGATGGCCTCGTCCGGGGTGCGGAAGGTCAGCACGGACAGCACCGGGCCGAAGATCTCCTCGCGGGCGATCCGGTGCGCCTGGCTGACCCCGGTGAACAGGGTCGGTGCGAACCAGAAGCCCTGCTCGGGCAGCTCGCACGGCGGCGACCAGGCCTGCGCGCCCTCGTTGCTGCCGGCGGCGGCCAGGGTACGGATCCGGTCCAGCTGGGCAGCCGAGTTGATCGCCCCGACGTCGGTGTTCTTGTCCAGCGGGTCACCGACGCGCAGCCGGGCCATCCGCCGCTTCAACGACTCCAGCAGCGGCTCGGCGATCGACTCCTGGACCAGCAGCCGCGATCCGGCGCAGCAGACGTGGCCCTGGTTGAAGAAGATGCCGTCGACGATGCCTTCGACGGCCTGGTCGATCGGCGCGTCGTCGAAGACGATGTTGGCGGCCTTGCCGCCCAGCTCCAGGGTCAGCTTCTTACGGCTGCCGGCGACCGCGCGGGCGATCTGCCGGCCGACGTCGGTGGAGCCGGTGAAGGCGACCTTGTCGACGTCGGCGTGGCCGACCACGGCCTGCCCGGTGGCACCGGCCCCGGTGACGATGTTGACGACGCCGGGCGGCAGATCGGCCTGCTGGCAGATCTCGGCGAACAGCAGCGCGGTCAGCGGGGTCGTCTCGGCCGGTTTGAGCACCACCGTGTTGCCGGCCGCCAGCGCCGGGGCGATCTTCCAGGCCAGCATCAGCAGCGGGAAGTTCCACGGGATGACCTGCCCGGCGACGCCGAGCGGGCGCGGGTCCGGGCCGAAACCGGCGTACGGCAGCTTGTCGGCCCAGCCGGCGTAGTAGAAGAAGTGCGCCGACGCCAACGGCACGTCGACGTCGCGGGACTCGCGGATCGGTTTGCCGTTGTCCAGTGACTCGAGTACGGCCAGTTCGCGGCCGCGTTCGGCGAGGATGCGGGCGATCCGGAACAGGTACTTGGCCCGGTCGCGGCCGGGCATCGGACCCCAGACCCGCTGGTACGCGGCCCGCGCGGCGGCCACCGCCCGGTCCACGTCGCCGGTGCCGGCCTCGGCGACCTCGGTCAGGACCTCCTCGGTGGCCGGGTTGACGCTCTTGAACGCGCCACCGTCGACCGGGTCGACGAACTCACCGTCGATGAACAGGCCGTACGAGTCGCGCAGGGTGACGATCGAGCGGGACTCGGGTGCGGGTGCGTAGTCGAACACGCTCATCAGTCCAGGGTGACGTAGTTGGGACCGGAGTAGACCCCGGTGGTGAGCTTCGAACGCTGCATCAGCAGGTCGTTGAGCAGGGTGGAGGCGCCGAACCGGAACAGGTCCGGGGTGAGCCAGTCCGCGCCGACGGTCTCGTTGACCATGACCAGGTACCTGATCGCGTCCTTGGTGGTCCGGATCCCGCCGGCCGGCTTGACCCCGATGCGCCGGCCGGTGACGGTGTGGAAGTCCCGGACCGCCTCCAGCATGATCAACGTGACCGGCAGGGTCGCGGCGACCGGCACCTTGCCGGTGGAGGTCTTGATGAAGTCGCCGCCGGCCAGCATCGCCAGCCAGGAGGCGCGGCGTACGTTGTCGTAGGTGGCCAGCTCCCCGGTCTCCAGGATGACCTTGAGGTGGGCGTCGCCGCAGGCCTGCTTGACCGCGACGATCTCGGCGTACACCTCGTGGTAGCGGCCGGCCAGGAACGCCCCCCGGTTGATCACCATGTCGATCTCGTCGGCACCGGCCTCGACGGCGGCGGCGGTGTCGGCCAGCTTGACCGCCAGCGGCGCCTGCCCCGACGGAAACGCGGTGGCCACGCTGGCCAGGTGGATGCCGGAGCCGGCGAGCGCGGCGGCGGCGGTCGGCACCATCGACGGGTAGACACAGACCGCGGCGACCGACGGGCAGCCCGGGTCGGTCGGGTCGGGGCGGCGGGCCTTGGCGCACAGCGCCCGGACCTTGCCCGGGGTGTCGGCGCCTTCGAGGGTGGTCAGGTCGACCATCCGGATCGCCAGGTCGATCGCCCGCGCCTTGGCGGTGGTCTTGACCGACCGGGTGCCGAGCATCGCGGCCCGCTGCTGTGCCCCGATCTGGTCGACGCCGGGCAGGCCGTGCAGGAACGCGCGCAGGGTCGCCGCGCTGCGCCCCACATCAACCAGGTCGTGGCCGGTCGGTGCAGGTGTGGTCACCGCTGTCATGTCCGCGAGTCTACGTCGTCGACAAGTTGACGATCTTGGTCGTCGGCTGATCGGACGAGCAGACTTAAGGGCCCCGTTGGCCTACCGTTACATCATGTTGAACACGGTGGCCCACCGTCCCTGACGTGCGAGCAGTGCACTTCACCGACACGTACCTGCCCCGCCGCGACGGGGTGGTCACCTCGTTGCGGACCCTGGCGGCGGCGCTGACCGACGCGGGCCACCCCGGGCTGATCGTGGTGCCCCGGCACCCCGACCAGCCGGCCGAGCCGGACGTGCTGCGGCTGCGGGCGCTGCCCTGCGGCGTCGCCGACCTGCGCCTGTCCCCGTGGCTGCTGCGCGGTGCCGCCGCCACCGGCACCATCGCCGAGATCGCCGCCGTCGGCCCGGACGTCGTGCACGTACACACCCCGGGCCCGGTCGGGCTGCTCGGCGTCCTCACCGCCCGCCGGCTCGGTCTGCCGCTGGTCCAGACGTACCACACCGACCTGCACGCCTACGCCGACGCGTACCGGGTGCCGGCGCGGGCGCTCAGCGCCGGCGTCCGGCTCTACGCCCGCCGGCTCGGCGTACCGCGCCCGGCGGCGGCACCCGCCGGGCACACCCGGGACCACCGCCCGATGGCCAGCGGCGCGGTCGCCCGCCGTCGGGCCGCCATGGACGCCACCAACACGCTGCTGCTCGGCGGGGCCGACGCGGTCGTCGTGCCGACCCGGGCAGTGCTGGACCGCATCCACCTGCCGGTGCCGGCCGACCGGGTGCACCTGGTACCCACCGGGGTCGCCCCCCGGCGGACCACCGCCCGCGAGATCAACGCCTTCCGGTACGGCCACGGCATCGCCCCCAGCGACCGGGTGGTCCTCTACGTCGGGCGGATCAACCGGGAGAAGGGCATCGACCTGCTGATCGCCGCGTTCGAGCGGATCCTGGCCGGTTGCCCGACGGCCCGGCTGGTGCTGGTCGGCGCGCTGTACGAGCCCCGCTGGCTGGCCGGGCTGCTGCGGGCGCTGCCGCCCCGGGTGGCCGCCCGGATCGTGCTGACCGGGCAGCAGGCACCGGAGGTGGTGGCCGCCGCGTACGGCGCTGCCGAGGTGTTCGCGTTTGCGTCGCAGACCGACACCCAGGCACTCGTCCTGCAGGAGGCCGGGCTGGCCGGCGTACCGGTGGTGCTGGTCGACCGGGCGCTGCACGCGCACGGTGCGCTGGCCGGCTCCGCCCTGCGCACCGACGCCGAACCCGGTGCGCTCGCCGGCGGCGTGCTGCGGCTGCTGCTCGACCCGGAAACGGCCCGTCGGCAGGCCGTCGCGGCGGCCTGCCGCTGCGCCGAACACACCCCGGCCCGGTACGCCGACGCCATCCGTGAGGTGTATGCGTCCGCCGCCGGGTTGACGAGTAGGTTCAACGACCGTGGACGTACTCGTCGTTGACCATCCCCTTGCCCAGTCCCGGCTGACCGCGATGCGCGATGTCCGGACCGATTCGGCGGCGTTCCGCGCCGCGCTGCACGAACTCACCACGATGCTGGTGTACGAGGCGGCCCGCTCGTTCCCGGTGGAGTCCTACCCGGTGACCACGCCGGTGGCACCGACCGACGGGACCCGGCTGGCCAACCCGCCGCTGCTGGTGCCGGTGCTGCGTGCCGGCCTGGGCATGGCCGACTCGGCGTTGGCGCTGCTGCCGGAGTCGTCGATGGGCTTCGTCGGCCTGGCCCGGGACGAGGAGACCTACGAGCCCCGGGCCTACCTGGAGTCGCTGCCGGCCGACCTGGCCGGCATCCCGGTGCTGGTGCTCGACCCGATGCTGGCCACCGGCGGTTCGTTGGAGCACTGCTGCCGACTGCTGGTCGACCGGGGGGCCACCGAGATCACCGTGCTGTGCGTGCTCGCCGCGCCGGCCGGCATCGACCGGCTGGACCGCTCCGGCCTGCCGTTGCGGCTGGTCACCGCGTCGATCGACGAGCGGCTCAACGACAAGATGTTCATCGTGCCGGGGCTCGGTGACGCCGGTGACCGGCAGTTCGGCGGGATGCCGCGCTTCTGAGGCGGACTTTCCAGGTCGGTTCAGCTCGCGGTCGTCCAGCTCCAGCTGGTCGCCTCGTGGTTGGCGAACGGCATGACGCCGTGGAACACCGTCGGCCGCGCGGCGAAGACCAGCGGCAGGAAGTGCCGGTCGCTGGGCCACATCGGGACCTGGCCGGCGAGGACGTCGGCCAGGTCGGTCCAGACCAGCGTGCCCTCCGGGCAGGCGGTTTTCGGATGACCGGACCAGGCCGGGATCCGGAACAGGAAACCGAACCAGTTCTCCCCGTTGCGGCCGAAGCCGGGCCAGGAGATGGTGCCGGCCAGTTCGACCTGCTCACAGACGAGGCCGGACTCCTCCCGCACCTCCCGGTGGATGCCGGTGACGACGTCCTCGCCCGGCTCCAGCTTGCCGCCGAGCCCGTTGTAGTAGCCGTAGTGGATGTCGTCGGGGCGGGCGTCGCGGCGCAGCATCAGCACCTGGCGGCGGTCGGCGGACAGGACGTACCCGAGGGTCGCGATGATGGCCTGCACCCGGACACCATAGGGGTCGCCGACACCTCAGCCGCAGCGACGTCCGACCAGGGCGTCCGCGTCGGCGTGCACGTGGGCGTCGAGTCGCCGGTCCGCGTCGGCGGCGGGCTGCGGGTCGGCGTCGGCTGGAGCAGGCCGGTCCGTCCACGGTAGCTGCTCCGCCGTACGGCTGGTCGGCTGGTGGGGTGCGACCGATGCCGCCGGCAGGCCCGGTGCCGCCTGGCCCGGTGCCGGCAGGGCCGGGGTCAGGCGCAGCTGCGGGCCGGCCGGGAACCGACCCACCTGCGGCCGCAACAGCCGCTGGGCCAGTTCGGTGGCGGTGAACGGGGCGCGGGCGGCGGCCACCTCGGCGCTGACCTCGAACGGCGAGGCCGTCGGGAAGTAGTGGTCCAGGAAGTCGGCGCCCAACGCCCCGTCGGCGGAGCCGACCAGCCTGAAGGTGTCCACGTCTCGCTGGTCGAGCAGGTGGTGCAGGTGCGCGACTGCACCCCGGACGGCCGGGTCGATGACGGTGTGCCGCCACTGGCCCGGCACGGCGGTGCCGCGCAGGAACGACCAGTGGTGGTGCAGCGACCGGACCAGCGACACGTCGTCGCCACGCTGCACCTGGTGGCCACGGATCCGCTCCACCAGGTCCGGCGCGCTGGTGCAGATCTCGGCCAGGGTGGAGCGGCGCAGCGGCAGCGGCACCCCGGCCGGCACCGTGGTGGTGACCAGCCGGTCGAAGTGGTCGGCGACGATCCCCCGGACGGTGGCGTCCGGCCCGGTCGCCGTACCGGTCGGGACCCGGGGCACGCCGTTGGCTTCGAAGAACGTCGTACGGCTGACGGGGCGGCCGAGGAACACGTTGTCGGGCAGGTAGAGGAACCGTTCCGCCAGGCCGTCGATCTCGTGCAGCGCCGACTCGACGACGCACGGGTTGAACGTGGGCAGTACGGCGTGCCCGCCGAGCAGGTCACGGTGGTCCACGACGGTCAACCGGGGATCGTCCAGGTCCAGCCAGCCGGGGAGCTGGTACGCGGTGACCAGGAAGATCCGGCGGATCCAGGGGGCGTACAGGTGCACCGACCGCAGCAGGTGCCGCAGCCCGTGACTGTCGTCCCAGCCGACGGACCCGCTGGTCAGGTTGCCGGTCGCGGCCCGGCGGTGCCGGTCGGCGCGGCGGGCGCCGGGCAGCACGCCGGGCAGCCGGGACATGACCCGCTGCTGGCGGGTGCGCCAGCGGGGATCACCCGGGTCGGTCCAGCAGCAGACCAGGTCGACCGGGAAGTCCGGCCAGTCGGCGGGGCGTCGGGTGAACGGGGCGCGGGACAGGTGCCGGCCGATCTCGTCGTCCGGCGCGAACGCGGTGACCTCCGCTTCGGTCAGGCGTACCGGGGCGGAGCCGGTCGGCATGGCGGTGGTGAAGCCGTTGCCGCGCGGGGCCCGCAGCTGGTCGCCGTCGACGGCCCAGAACTCGATCTCGCAGGCTGCCTGGCCGCCGTACGCGAGCCGGCCGTCGGGGCTGGCCACCGGCTGGAAGACCTGGACCACCGGGGCCCGACGCAGCTGGCGGCCGGCCCGTGCCGGCAGTGGCCGGGGCCGGCCACCGGGGACGGACGCGGTCAACGCGCCGGTGCCGGCCAGGGCGCGCAGTGCGGCACCCCGCTCGCGCTGCGGTACGCCGACCCGACTGCGCAGCCCGTCGCTGTCCGGGATGACGAAGTAGGACACGCCGGCCCGGGCCAGCGCGTCGGTGACCAGGTGCAGGTTGCGCCGGTGGGCGTTGAGCGGGGTGACGGCGGTGTCCACGACGGCGAGGGCGGGCCGGCCGTCCAGGATGGTCCAGCGGCGCGGCTGGCCGTCGGTGTCGGTGGCCGCCGGACGCAGCCGTACGGCGAACCAGTGGCGGGCGACCTGGCCGGGGCGGGTGGCCAGCCGGAGCAGCCGGACCTGTCGGTCGAAGGAGAACGTGGACCGCCGGTGCGTCGCGGCGGTCAGGTGAGCGAAGCAGCGGCGAGCCAGCATACCCAGATAAACGACCCGCTACAGGTACTGGTATCGCCTAACGGGTGATATCCGGACATCAGCTGATGTTGAGGGCGACCGCCGTCTCGTCACGGAGCCGCCGCAACGCCGTACCGGCCCGATCGCGGGCCGCGGCGATGTCTCCGTCCCGCACCGGCTGCACCACTTCCAGGTACGCCTTGAGCTTCGGCTCCGTACCGGACGGTCGCACCACGACCCGGGCGCCGGCGCTGCGCAGGATCACCACGTCCGCGTCGGGCAGCAGGTCGGTCACCGAGGCGACCGGCTCGTCGAGCAGCGTCGCCGGCAGGTGGGCCCGCAGGTACGCCATGGCGTCGGTGATCTCGCTGAGCGCCTCGACCCGCACCGCCAGCTGATCGGTCCGGTGTACGCCGAACTCGGCGGCCAGCTCGTCGAGCCGGTCGCCCAGGTCCCGCCCGGTCGCCTTGAGTCCGGCGGCGAGCTCGGCAACGGTCAGCGCGGCGGTGATGCCGTCCTTGTCGCGGACGTGGTCGGGCGCGACGCAGTAGCCGAGCGCCTCCTCGTACCCGAAGACCAACGGCACGTCGGCGTCGTCGGCGGAGTCGAGACCGGCGCGGACGATCCACTTGAACCCGGTGAGGGTCTCGGCGTACGGCTCGCCGCGCGCCGCGCAGATCGCCCGCAGCAGCGACGACGACACGATCGTGGTGGCGTACCGGCCGTGCCGGCCCTGGCGCATCAGGTGGTCGGCGAGCAGGACCCCGAGTTCGTCGCCGCGCAGCATCCGCCACTCGGCCACGGCGTCGGCACCATCCCCACTGGCACCGGTGCCGGCAGCCGCGCCGGCACCGGACCGTACCGGCACGGCGACGGCGCACCGGTCGGCGTCCGGGTCGTTGGCGATGGCCAGGTCGGCACCGGTGGCCCGGGCCAGCGCGATGACCCGGTCCATCGCGCCCGGCTCCTCGGGGTTGGGAAACGCCACGGTCGGGAAGTCCGGGTCCGGCTCAGCCTGCTCGGCGACGACCTGCGGGGCGGCGAAGCCGGCCGTGGTGAACGCGTCGCGCAGCACCGCCGCGCCGACCCCGTGCAGCGGCGTGTACGCCACCGTCAACGCGGCCGTCGCCGCTGTCGGTTGGACCACCTGCGCGGCGGCCCGCAGGTACCCGGTGACGATCTCGTCGTCGAGGGTCTTGCCGGGGCCGCCGAGCGGCACGTCGGCGAGCCGGCCGACGGCCCGGATCGCCGCCTCGATCTGCCGGTCCGCCGGCGGCACGATCTGCGCGCCGGCTCCGGTGGCACCGCCGAGCCCCGCGCCGAGGTAGACCTTGTAGCCGTTGTCCTGCGGCGGGTTGTGGCTGGCGGTGACCATCACGCCGGCGGCGGCGTCGAGCGCCCGAACGGCGTACGCGAGCACCGGTGTCGGTAACGGACCGGGCAGCAGGTAGGCGTCCCGCCCGGCCCCGGTGGCCACCTCGGCGGTCCGGACCGCGAAGGCGCGTGACCCGTACCGGGCGTCGTAGCCGACCACCAGCGGCCCGGTCGCGTCGTGCGCGGCGAGCCAGCCCACCAGCCCGGCCGCCGCCCTCGTCACGACCTGCAGGTTCATCCCGTTGGGGCCGGCCCGCAGCGGCCCGCGCAGCCCGGCGGTGCCGAACGTGAGCGGCCCGGCGAACCGGTCGGCCAGCTCGGCGGCGCTGCCCGGCAGCGCCGCCAGCAGCGTCTGCAGCTCGGCGCGGGCGGCCGGGTCCGGCTCGTCGTCGAGCCAGGTCAGCACCCGGGTACGCAGGCCGTCGAGGTCACCGGCCGGTGCCGGCACGTCCGCTGCCATCCGTTCAGCCGGCCTCGGTGAGCTGGAAGGTCCGGACCATCTCGTCGAAGATCGGCTTGCTCTCTTCGAACCGGGCGTCCGGAGTGGTCAGGAAGAACGAGTACGCCTTGCCGCCCGCCACCACGGCCCGCCAGACGCCGTGCCGCTTGTTGTCGCCGTCGCCGCAGGTGTACTCGAACTGGGCGGCCTCCCGACCGGCCAACTCGACCTCGGTGGTCATGTCGAGCTGAGCGTACGGGCGGGCACAGGACTGGCTGTCCGGTTTCTTGAGACCGTTCTCGGCGACCTCGGCCCACCGCTGGGCCGAGGAGCCGAACGGCTCGACCACGATCCGCACCTTGCGGCCGGGGTCGTCCGGGTCGGCGAAGTCGGTGTAGAGCCCGCCGCTGGCCTTCTCCCAGCTCTCCGGTACGGCGACGGAGACCCCACGCTCGTTGACGGTCTTCGTCGGGATCGCCGGCGGCGGCTCCTCGGTGATCTGTGGAGAGGTGAGGGTCGGCTGCTGGGGCTCCTGCTGGCCGGTGTTGAACAGCGTCACGGACAGCAGCAGGATCAGCAGGGTCGCGCCGGCGGCGGCACCGATCTGCACCTTGCGGTCCCAGCCCTTGACCGTGGTGACCGCGCGGGCACTGGTCTGGCGTACCCCGGCGATCGCCTTGTCGAGCACGGCGCCGGCGGTGGCGCCGCTACCGGCGGCCCGGTCGGCGCGCGGCGACGACCAGCCCGACTGCCCGCCAGGCGGCCCTTCGCTCCAGGTGGGTGCCGGCATCGCCCCGGTCGGGCTGAGCACCGCAGGCGCGCTGCTGGCCCGGCCCGCCGGGGTGATCTGGCCGATCGGCGCGGTCCGGTCGGCGGCCGGGTCGACCGCACCGGCAGTCGGGTGGTGCGCCGTCGGGGCGGCCGAGTGCCGGGCGGTCGGGCCGTGCGGCACCGTGGGGCTGTGCGGCGCGGCCGGGCTGACCGGGCCGGCGGCCGGCGAGGTCGGGTTGGCGTTGTCCAGCCCGGCGGCGGACCACTGGGCGGCGCTGGGCATCTGCCGACCGGCCCTGCGCAGCTCGGCGAGGCGGTCGGTGAGCGACTCGTCGGGGCCGATCATGGCCCGTCCACCGATCTTGCCGGTGGGCTGCGCCTGGGCCGGTGCGGGCGCGGCCGGCGCCTGCTGACGCCAGGCCGGCGGCTGTTGCGGCTGGACGACCGCGTACGGGTCGGTGACCAGGTTGGCCGGGGCCTTGCTGGCCAGCGGGCCGGCGAGCAGTTCGCGCAGGATGCTGCGGGCGGTCGGTACGTCGAAACGCCGGGCCGGGTCCTTCTCCAGCAGGCCGAGCAGCACCTCGGTCAGCGGGCCGGAGCGCACCGGCGGTGCCGGTGGGTCCTCGACCACTGCGTGCATGGTCTCGATCGGGTCGCCCTTGTCGAACGGGGGCCGCCCTTCGACGGCGGTGTAGAGCGTGACGCCGAGGGAGAACAGGTCACTCGGTGGCCCGAAGTCCTGACCCATGGCGCGTTCGGGGGAGATGAAGTGCGGCGAGCCGAGCACCATGCCAGGGGTGGTCAGCTGCACCTCGGTCGGCATCCGGGCGACACCGAAGTCGGTGAGGACGCAGCGGCCGTCGGTGCAGATCAGCACGTTGGCGGGCTTGACGTCACGGTGCAGCACCCCGATGGCGTGGGCCACCTCCAGGGCGCCGAGCAGCGCGATGCCGATCTTGGCGACGGCGCGCTGGGCGACCGGGCCGTCCTCGATCACCATGTCGGCGAGGCTGCGGGCGTCCAGCAGCTCCATCACGATCCACGGCCGGCCACCTTCGGTGACGACGTCGTAGACCTGGACGACGGCCGGGTGCTGCAGCGCGGCGGCCGCGCGGGCCTCCCGCAGGGTGCGTTCGTACATCGCGTCGCGGTCGCTGGGGGCCAGCCCTGGGGGGAGGACGACCTCCTTGACCGCCACGTCACGTCGGAGCAGGGTGTCGGAGGCGCGCCAGACGGTGCCCATGCCACCGTGCCCGACCGCGGCACGCAACGAGTACCGGCCACCGATGGTGGTGCCGGGCGCCGCCCGTGTGCTGGTAGAGCTGACTGGTCCGCCACTCCACGTCGGAATCTGAGTCACAGGAAAAGCCGCCGAGAGAAGTTGAGGGGCTGGGGAACCAACCCCTCTATCTTGCTGGGTACCTCGACGGAACGAAAGCCACGCGCCGAGGTTGGTGAGAAGTCCACTCTGTGTCGTTGTGCGATAGCTCAATGTACACCGGATCGGACGCTCGGTGCCGAACTCCTCACTGCGCCGTTACAGGTGTCGGAGGCCCTGTGGCGGACGTCGCTGCAAGAGTCAGATATCTGTCAGTTTTCGGTCGAACCGACATCCGCAACGCTGCGTAGGTCGTTACTCGGTGTAGGAGGTGTGGGACCCATGGCTGCCCACGATGGTGACAATCGGGGCGGACCGCAGCGGTCCGAACGCCTCTACCAGGCATTCCATGACAATACGCGATGCGGTCACTACCCGAATGATGTTGCGCAGCGTTACCGTCCCCGGTCTAGGCTGTCGGAGTCCCATCCCATCCACAGTGATCGAGAATCTGACGTGACGAGTGCGTTGACGTTGCCCACCGGCAGCGAGATGGCGTCGTCCTGGCCCGATCCACTGCCAGGTGCCCACCCCCTGCCGGCCGGACTGGACCAGTTGCTCGATGTACGCGGACCGGAGCTGATCGCCACCCGGCGGCACCTGCACGCCCACCCTGAGCTGTCCGGTCACGAATTCGAGACCGCCGCTTTCATCTCCCACCAGCTCGCCACGATGGGCCTCACCCCCCGGCTGCTGCCCAAGGGCAACGGTGTCATCTGCGACATCGACGCCGGCCCCGCCGGCAGCCCGGTGACCGCGCTGCGCGCCGACATCGACGCGCTGCCGCTGACCGACGTCAAGGACGTGCCGTACCGGTCGACCGTGGCCGACGCCTGCCACGCCTGCGGCCACGACGTGCACACCACCGTCCTGCTCGGCACGGCGCTGCTGCTGGCCCAACTGGCCGAGCGCGGCGTACTGCGCCAGCGGGTCCGCCTGATCTTCCAGCCGGCGGAGGAGATCCTGCCCTGCGGCTCGCTGGAGGTCATCGCCGCCGGCGGCCTGGCCGACGTCGAGCAGATCTTCGCCCTGCACTGCGACCCCAACCTGCCGGTCGGCAAGGTCGGCCTGCGGGTCGGGCCGATCACCGCCGCGGCCGACAACATCAGCGTCCGGCTCACCGGACCCGGCGGACACACCGCCCGCCCGCACCTGACCGTCGACCTGGTCAACGCGCTCGGCCGCCTCGTCACCGAGGTGCCGGCGCTGGTCAACCGCCGGGTCCCGGCCAACTCCGGCCTGCTGCTGGTCTTCGGGCAGGCCTCCGCCGGCACCCAGTACAACGTCATCCCGAACGAGGCCAGCGCCGCCGGCACCCTGCGGGTGCTGGACCGCCCCACCTGGGACGCGGCCCCGGACATCGTCACCCAGATCATCCGCGAGGTGGTCGCGCCGACCGGGGCGACCGTCGACGTCGAGTACCTGCGCGGGCGGCCACCGGTGGTCAACGACGCCCGGGCGATCGACGTACTCACTGCGGCCACCACCGCCGCGCTCGGCCCGGCGGCCGTCGCGGACACCCCGCAGAGCATGGGTGGCGAGGACTTCTCCTGGTACCTGGAGTACGTGCCCGGCGCACTCGCCCGGCTCGGGGTCGGGCGGACCGAACCCGGCAGCGACCTGCACCGGGCGTCGTTCGACGTGGACGAGCGGGCGATCGCCGTCGGCGTCCGCCTGCTCGTGCACACCGTCCTGCAGTCGTCGGCCGCGGCCGACTGACCCGGTCACCGGGTCGTCACTCCCGAGCGGCGGGTCGTCACCCCGACGTCGGGGTCGACTCCTCCGCCGCCGGACGCGGTGCCGGCGGTGCCGCCGACGTGGTCGCGGTCGTCGCCGGGGCGGCTGACCCGGTCGTGCCCGCCGCTGCGGGCAGCGCCGGTCCGGTCTGCGCCGACCCGGCCCGGCGGCGCCGGGTCCGCAGCACCCAGAGCAACCCCAGCACCGGTACGCCGAGCGCCACCAGCCAGGGCAGCAACGCCCCGAACACGGTCACCAGGATCCGTACCGAGGCGGTGAACGCTCCCCAGCCTGCGGCCAGCCCGGCCAGGAACCCGGTCTGCGGCTCCTGCGCCGTCGGCGGCGTGCCCGGCCCCACCAGCTCGACGGTGATCCGGGACAACGTCACCAGGTCCGCCAGCCCACGCTTCCTCGCCTGCAGCGACGCCAGATCGGCCTCCCGCTTGGCGAGTTCGCCCTCCAGCATCACCAGGTCTGCGAGGGTCTCGGCCTGGGCGAGCAGGGCCCGTCCGCTGCGGACCCGGGCCTCCTGGGTGGTGATCCGGGCGTCCAGGTCGATCACCTCCTCGGTGACGTCCTGCACGCTCAACTCGCGGCTGAGCTCCTCACCGAGGCGGGACAGCCGGTCGACCACCCGGTCGAACTCGGCCGCCGGCACCCGTAGCTCCAACGTGGCGCGGCCCTGATCGTCGTACTCGGACCGCTGGTCGCGGCCGACGAAGCCGCCCACCGACGACGCGATCGTCGCCGCCTCGCTGGCCTTGCCGGCGACATCGGTCACCTCGACGGTGATCGACCCCGAGTAGATGATCGACCGCTCGCCGACCCGCAGGTCGACCGGGCTGGCGGCGTCCGGGCCGGCGTTGCCGCCGCGGTCGCCCGCACCCGCCGCTGCCTCCTCCGGTGCGCTGCCGCCACCGTCGGCGCCGTCGTCGGCCGCGCCGCCCTCCGGCCGGCCGTCCGGGCCCGGAGCCGCCGCTCCGACCACCTCCCGCTGCGGCATGTCCGCCGTACTGCCCGCCGAGTCCTCCGACGCCGAGCAACCGGCCAGCACCAGCAATCCGGCGAGCAGGGCCACGCCGACGGCGACGCCGCCCCGGTGCCCGACCCGCCGGTGAATACGCTTGTTCTTCGTTGTCAAGGGGTGTCTCCTTGGGCTCGTCACAGATGTGTCACCCGGTGTCGCTGAGACGCGCCACGACCGTCGGCGGGTTCCGGCACACTGCGAAGCGGCAGGTCACGATTCGGTTGTCGGGAGGTCACGGTGCGACTGACCACCAGCGGGACGTGAGCGGTGGCGCCGCACCGGCCGAGGTGGCCAGGCGGCTCTACACCCTGCCGCCCGGGCGGTTCGTGGCAGCCCGGACCGAGGCGGTCGCCGCAGCCCGGGGCAGCGACCCGGCCGCCGCCCGTGCGATCGGGCAGCTACGCAAGCCGACGGTCGCCGCCTGGTTGGTCAACCTGCTCGCGCTGCGTCGCCCGGACCTGATCGACGGGCTGGTGGAGCTGTCCGGGCAGCTGCGGTCGGCGCAACGGCAACTGCGCGGGCCGGCGCTGCGGGAGCTGTCGACGCGCCGACGGGCGGTGATCGAGTCACTTGTCGCGCAGGCCCGGGCGCTCGCCGCCGACGCCGACCCGGCGGCCGCCGCCGGCAAGCTGCCCCTCGCCGAGGTCGAGGCCACCCTGTCGGCGGCCCTGTCCGACGAGCAGATCGCGGCTCAGGTGCGTTCCGGGCGGTTGATCCGGGCGGTGGACTACGCCGGGTTCGGTGAGGTGCCCCGCCCCCGGCTGCGCCTGGTCGGTCCGGACGACATCGTGGCCGACGAGCCCGACGCCGACCGGGCCGACGCCGACGAGCCCGACGCCGACCGGGCGGAGCGGGACCGGGCCGCTGCCGACCGGGCCGCGCGGGAGTCGGCCGACCGGCGGCGTCGGCTCACCGCCGAGCTCGACCAGGCCACCGCCGGGCAGCGCACCGCTCAGTCCGATCTGGCCCGTGCCGCCGCCGCCGAGCACGAGGCGGCCGAGGCAGTCGCCGAGGCACACCGCCAACTGGCCGAATGGGAACGTCGCCGGGCCGATGCCGAACAGGAGCTTGCTCGGCGTAAGGTGGCCCGCAAGACTGCGGAGCGAGCGGTCAGCGCCGCCCGACGGTACGTCGGCGACGTGACCGCCGCGTTGGAGGATCTGCCGGAGCACGGTTGAGCTGTCCACTGCGGTGGCTGACAGGGTCGACATCGGTCAGTACTGTTGCCGGGACCGGCAGCTGGGACCGCCGACCTCGGCCGGCGCGGCGAAGGGCGGCGACGCGGTGAATCCCGACCAGGCCGCCGGCGCGTGTCGGCGCAGCCTGCACGAGCTGACGGCGGCGTACAGCGAATGTCCGCAGACCCTGCGCCGCTCCCGTCAGCTGGGGCTCGGCGGGTGGGCGTTCCACGTGGCCGGGCGGGCCGGGGTGCTCGGGCCGGTCTCCGCCGCGACCGTGACCGCCGCGATCGGCGTCATCGCCCCCGAGGCGGTCACCGACGGCTGGGAGGCCGCCTGCGCGGTCACCACCCCGGTCGAGGCGGCCTCGGTGAGCCTGGCCGAGTGCTGCCGGTGGGGGGCCGAGCAGCTCGGCGGCCTCGCCGTCGTGGAGCGGCTGGTCGAGTTGGCCGAGCCGGTGGTGCGGGCGGCCGACGCCACCGGGATGCCACTGTTCGCCGCCTGGCGGGCGATGCCGCTGCCGGACACCACGCCTGGGGCCCGGGCCGCCGTCGCGGTGCGGCTGCTCGGTGAGCACCGGGCCGGAGCCCACCTTATCGCCGTACGGGTGGCGGGGTTGACGCCGTTGGAGGCGGTGCTCGCCGGCCCGGAGGGCACCAGCGGGGCGGTGGCCGCCGGCTGGACCCCGCCGTGGCCGCCGACCGGGCCGCTGGTCCGTCGCCGGCTCTGGGCCGACCAGGTGACGAACCGGTTGGCCGGGCAGGCGTTCACGGTGCTCGGCCAGGGGCTCCGTCGGGAGCTGGTCGCGCTGCTCGCCGGCGCGGCGGCACACGTACGCCGACGCTGAGCCGGACGCGCCGGTGGCCGTGGCGGCTCAGCAGCCAGCGCTCAGCGGCCAGCGGTACGCGGTGAGTGACGGGTCAGGCGGTGGCGGTACGGGTGGGCCGGTCGCGCAGCGCCGCCACGTAGTCGTCCGGGGCACCGGCCTTCTCCGCCGCGTTGGCGATCTCGGACAGGTACCAGGCGGTGGGCAGCCCGCCCTCGTACCCGTCGAAGACGTACACCCAGGCGGTGATCTCGCCGTCGAGGGTGACCGCCCGCACGGTCAGCCGCCGGTAGGTGCCCGACAGCGCCCCCTCGACCTCGTCGAGCTGCGCGGCGTCCCAGGGGTGGACGTCGTAGAGTGCGACGAAGACCCGGTCGCCGGGCGACTCCACGATGGTGGTGACCGCCCCCTCCCAGCCGATCACCCCCTCGCCGGCGAAGGTGAGCCGCCAGCCTTCCAGCCAGCCGGTACCCACCATGGGCGAATGCGGACAGTAAGCACGCATTCGTGCGGGGTCGAGGTTTGAGCCGTACGCGGCGTAATGACGCACGGCGATGACGATAGCCCGGCGAGGGGGTGGGGGAGAATACGAGTGAGCGTGTCGCGTGTCGGGCGCGCCGTCGGGAGACGGTTCCGGGCGGGTGGAACGTCCCGCTAAAGTCCAACTTGGGGAGAAAGTCGTTTTGAAGCGGATAGTGATAATCGGTGGTGGCCCGGCCGGCTACGAGGCGGCCCTGGTCGCGGCCCAACTGCACGCCGAGGTCACGGTCGTCGAGGCCGACGGCGCCGGCGGGGCCTGCGTACTGTCCGACTGCGTCCCGTCCAAGACCTTCATCGCCAGCTCAGAAGTGGTGACCGGCTACCGGGACACCGAGGAGTTCGGGATCGACTCCGAAGGGCTCGACGCCGTGACCGTCGACGCCGCCGCGGTGCACGCCCGGGTCAAGCGACTCGCGCTCGCCCAGTCGGCCGACGTGCACAGCAAACTCGTGAAAGCCGGTGTGACGTTCGTCGCCGGTACCGCCCGACTTGGCGAGGACACGCTCGGTCACACTCACCGGGTGCTGGTCCGCCCGCATGACGGTGACGCAGAGTACGCAATCGAGGCGTCGACCGTACTGGTCGCCACCGGCGCGACGCCCCGGCAGTTGCCGACTGCGGTGCCCGACGGCGAACGGATCCTGACCTGGCGTCAGGTCTACGACCTGCCGGAGCTGCCCGAGCACCTGATCGTGGTCGGCTCCGGCGTGACTGGTGCCGAGTTCGCCAGCGCCTACCTGGCGATGGGGGTGCCGGTCACCCTGGTGTCGAGCCGGGACCGGGTGATGCCGCACGAGGACGCCGACGCCGCGATGGCGATCGAGCAGGTGTTCCGGGCGCGCGGCATGACGATCCTGAACAACTCGCGGGCCGAGGCGGTCACCCGGACCGGCGACGGCGGCGCGGGTGACGGCGTCGAGGTCCGGCTCGCCGACGGCCGTACGGTGACCGGCTCGCACGCCCTGATCGCCGTCGGTTCGGTGCCCAACACCGCCGATCTGGGGCTCGCCGAGTACGGCGTCTCCGTCGCGCCCAGCGGCCACGTGCCGGTCGACCGGGTGTCGCGGACCAACGTGCCGGGCATCTACGCCGCCGGCGACTGCACCGGGGTGCTGCCGCTGGCCAGCGTCGCCGCGATGCAGGGGCGGATCGCGATGTGGCACGCGCTCGGCGAGGCGGTGGTGCCGCTGCGGCTGCGTACAGTCGCGGCGAACGTCTTCACCGATCCGGAGCTGGCCACCGTCGGCGTCTCTCAGGACGAGGTCGACGACGGACGGGTGCAGGCCCGGCAGGTGATGCTGCCGCTGGCCGGCAACGCCCGGGCCAAGATGGCCGACCTGCGCGACGGGTTCGTCAAGCTGTTCTGCCGCCCGGCGAGCGGGCAGATCATCGGCGGGGTGGTGGTGGCGCCGAAGGCCAGCGAGTTGATCATGCCGATCACCGTCGCGGTCGAGAACCACATGACGGTCAGTCAGTTGGCGCACACAATCACAATTTATCCTTCGTTGTCCGGATCAATCGCTGAAGCCGCACGTCAGCTGATGTGGCATGACGAAGAGTAATTAACTGGAAACTTTTCGGGGCGGCAGGAGGCCGCCACCACCGCGTACGGTTGACGCGGCGGTGGCCGCTACCCCCGGATCTCCCCGTTCCCGGTGGTCGCGGACGGTGCCCGGGCTGCCGGCAGGTCCCGTGCCGGCAGCCCGCCCTCGTCTGAGCCCTCGTCTGAGCCCTCGCCTGGGCCCTCGACCGACGCGCGCACCCTTGGCCCAAGATCAATGTGAGCGCCTTGGTCGTCAAACTCGCCGGATGACGACCAAGGCGCTCACATCGATCTTGCCCGAGGCTGGCGGACCGGCCAGTCCGCTGCGCCGGGCGCCGCCCGGTGTTTCAGGAATTTGTCCCTGTCCACTCACCGGGAGGCCGACCTGAGCCAGAGTTCAGCCCAGGGAGGTGGACGGGAGCGCTGAAGCCGCAGAGGCCGTGCCTGGATCCAGAAGATCAAGGGTGCGTGAAACCGAATATATCCGACAAAAAATACGAATACGAGTGTCTGGGTACGCACGTGCCCAGGGCGGTGTGACAGTCTGATGGCCATGGCGTACGAACCGCGCATGGCTTCTGCGCTGTCCGGTGCCACCGTCGGGCAGCTGTCCTATTGGCGTCGAGGGCAGGACCAGATACTGGTCCCCGAGATCTCGGCCGAGCGGCCCATCCTGTATTCGTTTCGCGACATCATCGCCCTGCGCGCATTCGTCCTGCTGAGAGAGAAGCGGCCGCTGCAGACCATCCGGCGGGCACTGAACAATCTCCGCGAGATCGTTGAGGTCGATCACCTCTCCCGATACAAGCTTGTCGAGCAGGGTCGACGAAGTGTCGCGCTCGTTCAAGAGGACGGCGAAGGGGCGATCGACCTGGTCGAGAAACCTGGCCAGCAGCTGACTGTCATCAAGCTCGGCGACGTGCTCCAGTCCTTCCCGCTCGGAGACATGGAGGTCCCCAACTTGACCCGACCTCGCCAGATGATCTCCGTGAAGCCGACAGTTCGCGGCGGCCATCCGGTCATCGCTGGAACCCGCGTCGGCTATGAGCTGGTTGCAGGCCTTGTTCGGGACGGCGTACCGCCCCAGGAGGTCAAGGACTTCTATCCTGGCGTGACCGCAGCCGCAGCCCGCGATGCCGTCTCGTTCGCCGACTACGTAGAACGGACCTCCAGGCGGAAATCGGCATAATGCAAATACTTCTTGACGAAGATGTCCCTCGTCAGGTCGTCGACGTGCTCAAGCACGTCCTGCGAGGTCACGACGTCGACCATGTTCATCTGATCAAGTGGTCCGGTAAGCCCGACGACATGGTCTACCGCGACGCGCGTAAAGCAGGGTACGACGCGATCGTCACCAACGACGCCGCCCAGATGGCCGACCCTGACGAGTGCCGCGAGGTCAAAAGGTCAGGCCTCCACCGGATCTCCTACAAACAACGACACGCTGGCCTCCATGGACTCGCCGTGGCCGTCGGAAGCCTCGTGGCCGCCATGCCGGGCGTGATCGACGTCCTGAGCAACGCGGACGGGCAACGGCTCGTCCACATCACGGGCATCGATCCGACCAGGAAGCGCTACGAGATCATCGATCCACGCCGGGACCCCCCACGCTACTGGCCGCGCTGAGCTTGCCAGGGGCGCTGACCCTCCGGCACCACTGGAATCAGTCGCTGCCGGCGTCCCCGCCTGATCCGGGTCGATCATCGGCACGCGCCGATCGGAGGGGCAGGTCGTCGTAGACGTACCGCACCCGGCGCGCGTCCGACACCACGTGCAGCGACTCCACCGGTCGGCCGTTGATGTCCCGGGTCGTTCGCCAGACCTCGAGTACCCAGCCGACCGTCGCCATGTTCAGCGTTTCCCGCTCCGTGGCGGTGACCGGCCGTGCCGACAGTTCCTCCGATGCGGTGCCCAGGTGGACGCCGGCTGCAGTCAGCGCGGCGTAGACGCCGCCGACCACCTTGCCCCGGCCCGCCAGCGGGGTGCCGGCGACCAGTGCTGCAGGTAGCCAAGCCTCCTGCAGTTGGGCCACATGACCGTCGGCAAGATGATGACGTTGCCGACGTACCACCGTTGTGCCAGGCGGCAGGTCGAGGTGAGCGGCTATGTGCGCGGGCGCGGGCAGGTGCTCCACCGACACGGTTTCGACGGTGCCGGTCACGCCCTGATCGGCGCACGCTGTCTCCCACGGGCCGAGGCTTGACCGGGCGCGGTCCGGATCGGCCACTGCCGCGTACCGGGTCAGTGCGAGCCGCACCGGTGCGGCCGCCACGCGGGTCCCGGCGGCTCGCGCCGACTCGATCACCCCGGCGGCTCGGAGATCGGCCAACGCTCGTCGGACTGTCTCACGACTCACCCGGTAGGTCTCGGCGAGCTCGTGTTCGGTGGGCACTTTCGCGCCAGGCGCGAGCTCGCCCTGCTCGATCGCCGACCGCAGCGCATCGGCGATCTCCCGGTAGCCCGCCATGCCGCCAAGTCTAGGCGTGGACAGGATCACACTCGGTCCATGCTTTGCGTACGCAAAGCGCGATGGGCTCGAACAGCCCGTCATGGCCCGGTCCTGTTTCGGTTCCAGCGCGCGGATCCGCAGGGCCGGGCCGTAGATCGGCGGCGGTCCGGCGCGGAACCCCCGTGCCCGCCGGGCCGCCGCCTCCTTCGACTCGAGGAGCGCGCAGATGATCGGGAAGTGGTTCCTGCGACCCGGCACGGTCGACGTCGTTCGGCCAGTGCCGGGCCGCCGCCGGTACGCCGACCAGCCCGCCCGGCCCGGCACCGGCCGGCCGGCGACCCGTACCGACCGGGCCGAACGGCGCGGCGGCAACGCCAGCCGGCACTACCTGCGGTGGCGGTGCGGCCCGGGTGGTGCACACGCCGCACCGCCCGTCCTGGATGTGCGCGGCCTGCCCGGTGGACACGCCCTGGCCGTGCCCACCGGCCCGGATCCAGCTTGCCGAGGCGTACGCGGGCGAGCCCATCGCGCTCTCGGTCGACATCGGCGAGATGCTCCCCATGGCCGCCGAGGAGGCCGGCGTCACCGATCCTGCCGAACTGTACGAGCGCTTCGTGTCCTGGACCTGGAACGGGTCGGCGACGTGACCGCGATGGACGACGGGCCGGTCACCGGCCGGGACCTCGACGATGCCGCCTGCGCGGCCCTCGCCGCCCACGACGCCGGCCGACCCTGCCACACCGGATGCGCCGGCACCGCCGACCGCCCACAGCTGGCCTGGGCTCGCCGCCATCACGGCCTCGGTGGGCCACGGCGGCCGTCCTGGACGTGCACGGTCTGCCCGGCCGGCACACCGTGGCCATGCCCGCCCGCACGGGCCGCACTCGTCGACGCGTACGCCGGCGACCGGCTCCGGATGGTCGTCGAGTTGGCCACGATGATGCAGACCGCGCTGGCCGAGACCGGCGAGGACGGCGGCGTGCTGTACGAGCGGTTCGTCCTCTGGACGCGCATGCGTGGGCGACAGCCAGGTGGATCTCGGCCAGCCGACGGTGAGCCTCCGATGCTCGACCGTGCGACACCGCCCTCTCCGCCGTGGTGGCACGGCCGGCGGATCTGACTGCGGGGCGGCTCACCTTGGACAGCCGGGGCGGCTTCGACAGCCGTCCGAGCTGGGACGACTGGAAGAGCTGACCCGGGAGGCCGGCGGCGTCGAGGTGAGGCTGGTCCACGTCACCAGTGCGATTTGACGTGGACCAGCCTCACCTCGACGCACCGCTCAGCGCTGCGGGTCGATTCGAGTGGCGTCGACGTCGGTGATGGTGGCGTACGGATGCCGCTCCCCGCTGATCACGGCTTCGAAGCGGTGGTCGCCCAGCAGCGTGTGGCGGAAAAAGGCGGTGGCGTAGCCGACATGCACCTGGCGCTGCTCCTCCTCGGTGAGCTGGCGGACCACTCGTACGTCGGGATCGTCGACCGGGTCCCAGGTCGGCTCCCCGTCCGGGTCGCCCTGATCCGGGTCTGAACCTTCCCGGCCGCCGCCGTACGCGGGGTCGCCGTCCTCCGTGTCGCCGACGTCCGGGTCCTGCGGCCAGCCGCCCGGCGGGCGCTTGCGCTCCGGGTTGAAGCACAGCCCGGGGCCGGGACGCAGGTCGCCGTAGAACTCCTCGAAGTCGTCGTGGGCCGTGACCTGGCCGCTCGACGGCGACCACTGGGTGTTGAGGAAGTTGTGGTTGGCGCCGTCGACGTACCAGCTGTCGATCGGCTTCGAGGTGGCGCCGGTGGCCAGGTCGATGTAGTCCTCGCCCTGGAAGTTGTCGCACCAGCCCATCCAGACGGCCAGCGGAGCCGAGGTCACCCGATACATCGGTGCCCAGGGGGATCCTTCGTTGGTCGCCGTGCCGGCGCCGGCCGCAGCGAGCGAGAGGACCCCGGCGATGCGTACGCCGGCCGGCAGCTCGTCGCGGTGCACGTCGGCGGCGTGCCAGGCCACGGCGCGTCCGCCCCGGGAGTGCCCCATCGTGCCGACCCGGCTCAGGTCGATGCGGTCGGTGAAGTCGACCGTCGCGGCGGCGCCGGTCCGCGGGTCGGTGAGTCGGCCCGCCAGCTCCCCGCCGCCGGTCCGGGTCAGTTCACTCCACATTTCCAGATGTCTGTTGATCAGCAGCGACCGGGCGTTGTCCGCCCCGTTCATCGAGGCGGCGTTGACACCGTTCGCGCTGATCGAGACGACCACCATGCCGTGGCTGGCCAGCCGCTGTGCCAGGTGGTCGTAGCCGCGGTAGCTGGGCAGCGGTGACACGCCGGGTACGCACGGCCACTGCATCAGCCGTCCCATCGCGTTCTGCCACTCGGGGTCGTCGTAGATGTCCTCCCAGCCGAGGGCCGCCTCGCGCGCCGCCGCGATGTCGGCCGCCTCGCGGTCGGCGCAGGTCGTCCAGTAGCCGTGCAGGAGCACCACCAGCGGCGACGTCCCGTCGGCCGAGGTCGGGTAGTGCACGTTGCCGGTCAGTTCGATCTCGGCTTCGGGAAGGTCGGGATTCTCCCAGTCGCCGTCCCAGTCCCACGGCGGCTCCACCAGGTAGCCGGGGACCCGGAAGGCGGCGTCACCCAGGGTGTAGTCCAGGGACGCGACGGCGTACGGTCCGGCCGCTGCGGGGTCGGGACTGCCGGCAGATCTTTCGTTGGTCTGCGCGTCGGCGGGGGGCAGGGTCACGAACAGCAACGCGCCCGCCGCCACCGCCGCCGTGCCGGCAGCGATCACCGATGTCATCCGGTGCCGCCACCGTGTCCTGATTCTGTGGGTCATGTCCGGTACGACGCGGCATCGCGCCGGACCAGTGACCGCACCGACCCCGGCGGCCCGCGAGGCCCGGTGGTTCCCTAGCGGCGGTGCCACCGCTGGCCCAGCCGGTCGTGTTACCCGTACGCAACGAGTCCGGCGTACCGTGCGAGAACGTGAAGATGCAGGCTGGCGCACATCGTGATGGGATGGTGCAGGGCCCAGACACGGGGTGACCGCGGTCGCCGGAGGAAGGGCGGGGCTGGCCGATGGCCGATCTGTTCGAGGACTACCACCTCGGCCCCGGCTGGGACGAGATGTTCGGCGAGCCCGGCATGCCCCGGGACACCTACGAGGCGTTGCACGCCACCCTGCAGCCGCTGTCCAGCGCCGAGCTGGGGGTGCGCGCCGACGTGCTCGCCCGCGCCTTCCTCGATCAGGGCATCACCTTCGCGCTCAAGGGCGTCGAGCGGCCGTTCCCGCTGGACATCGTGCCCCGGATCATCGCCGCCGACCAGTGGCGGACCGTCTCGGCCGGGGTCGCCCAGCGGGTACGCGCGTTGGAGGCGTTCCTGGCCGACATCTACGGCCCGGCCCGGGTGCTCGTCGACGGCATCGTGCCCCGCCGGCTGGTGGTGACCAGTGCGCACTTCCACCGGGAGGCGGCCGGCATCGTGCCGCACAACGGGGTCCGCATCCACGTCGCCGGGGTCGATCTGATCCGCGACGAGCAGGGCACCTTCCGGGTCCTGGAGGACAACGTACGGGTGCCCTCCGGGGTCAGTTACGTGATGGAGAACCGGCGGGCGATGGCCCACGTACTGCCGGAGGTCTTCGCCTCGACCCGGATCCAGCCGGTGGAGTCCTACCCGGCGCAACTGCTGCGGGCGTTGCGGGCCGCCGCGCCGGTCGGGGTCGCCGACCCGACGGTCGTCGTGCTCACCCCCGGGGTGCACAACTCGGCCTACTTCGAGCACGCGCTGCTGGCCCGAGAGATGGGGGTCGAGCTGGTCGAAGGACGGGACCTGGTCTGCGTCGGCAACGAGGTCGCGATGCGCACCACCGGCGGTGAGCACCGGGTCGACGTGATCTACCGGCGCATCGACGACGACTTCCTCGACCCGGTGCATTTCCGGGCAGACTCGGTGCTCGGCGTCGCCGGGCTGCTCAACGCCGCCCGCGCCGGCCGGGTCACCATCGCCAACGCGGTCGGCAACGGCGTCGCCGACGACAAGCTGCTCTACACGTACGTGCCGGAGCTGATCCGCTACTACCTCGGCGAGGAGCCGATCCTGCCCAACGTCGAGACGTACCGCCTCGACGACGGCCCGGACGTGCTCGCCCACGTCCTCGACCGGCTCGACCAGCTGGTGCTCAAACCGGTCGACGGCTCCGGCGGCTCCGGCATCGTGATCGGTTCGCAGGCCAGCGACGAGGAGCTGGCCCGGGTACGGGAGCAGATCGTGTTCGACCCGCGCGGCTGGATCGCCCAGCGGGAGGTGGCCCTGTCGATGGTGCCGACCCTGATCGGCAACCGGCTGCGGGCCCGGCACGTCGACCTGCGGCCGTTCGCGGTCAACGACGGCGAACGGGTCTGGGTGCTGCCCGGCGGCCTGACCCGGGTGGCGTTGCCGGAAGGTGCGCTGGTGGTCAACTCCAGCCAGGGCGGCGGCTCCAAGGACACCTGGATCCTGGCGTCGCCGACCGCGACCCCGCATCCGGACGACGCGCCGGTGCTGGCCGACCTGACCCTCGGCGGGGTCGATCCGGTCCCGGCGGCGCCGACCCCGGATCCGGGGCCGGGCGCCGCTGCGACCTCCGCCCAGCAACAGCAACAGCAACAACAGGAGCAGCGGGTACGCGAGGAGGAGGGTCGATGCTGAGCCGGATCGCCGAGTCGCTCTACTGGATCGGCCGGTACGTCGAACGGGCCGAGGACACCGCCCGGATCCTCGACGTGCACCTGCACCGGATCATCTCCGACCCGTGGGTGGCCGAGGAGACCGCGTGCCGGTCGCTGCTCGGGGTGATGGGGGTCGACGTCGACGACCAGCCGTGCTCCTCCTCGCGGGTGGTCGGCCTACTCGGGCTCGACGAGCGCAACGCCAGTTCGGTGGTGGGCTCGCTGGCCGCCGCGCGGGAGAACGCCCGGGGTGCCCGGGAGACCATCTCGTCGGAGATGTGGGAGTGCCTCAACGCCACCTGGCACGGGCTGCCGGACGCCCGCCGCCGGGTCGAGCAGCAGGGGGTGCACGCCTTCTTCCGCTGGGTACGGGAGCGGTGCGCCCTGATGGCCGGGCTCACCGACGCGACGATGAGCCGCGACGAGGGCTGGCTGTTCCTGGTGCTCGGGCGCAGCATCGAACGGGTCGACATGACCGCCCGGCTGCTGTCCACGCACGTACGGGCCGGCGGCAGCATTCCGTCCTGGTTGACGCTGCTGCGTTCGTGCGGCGCATGGGAGACGTTCCTGCGCACCTACCGGGGTTCGCTCGACGACCGGTACGCCGCCGAGTTCCTGCTGCTGGACCGGCTGTTCCCCCGGTCGGTGTTCGCCGCGTTGACCGCCGCCGGGTCCTGTCTGGCGGAGCTGGAGCCGGCTGCGGGGTCGGGGTCGGGACCGGGGGTGGCCGGTCGGGCCGGGGTGATGACCGACGCGCAGCGGATCCTCGGGCGGGCCCGCACCAACCTGGAGTTCCGGGGTGCCGACGAGCTGCTCGCCGACCTGGGTACGGTGCTGGACAGCCTGGAACGGACCTGTTCGCACCTCAACGACGCGGTGTCCCGGCGCTACTTCCGGCAGACCTCGGCGGTGCTCTGGCTCCCGGAGGCGGTGGCGTGACGGGCGTCGGCAGCGGCGGCCCACCGGGCGAGGGAGTGGTGGCGTGAGCGTGGATTCGTGGCGGCTCAAGGTGGAGCACCGGACCGGCTTCAGCTACGCCGGCAAGGTCGGGTCGTCGTACAACGAGGCCCGGATGTCGCCGCGTAACGAGGCCCGTCAGGCGGTGCTGGAGGCGCGGGTCGAGGTGTTCCCGCCGGCGCGGACCTACCGGTACGAGGACTACTGGGGGACGGTGGTCACCGCCTTCGACGTACACAGTCCACACGAGACGCTGGAGGTGACGGCGACCTCGGTCGTGGAGACCCTGCCCCCGGGTGACCTGCTCGACGAGCGGGCCGGCGCCGACTGGGACGAGCTGGCCCGCCCGGACCGCGTCGACCAGTGGCACGAGTTCCTGCTGCCGACGCCGCGCACCGCGCTCGACGACGAACTGACCGGGCTGGCCGAGTCGGTGCGCGCCGACCAGACCACCCCGCACGCGGTGGCGCTGGCGATCTGCGAGCGGGTGCGCTCCGAGGTCGAGTACGCCACCGGTTCGACCGGGGTGCAGACCGACGCCGTGCACGCCTGGCGGCAACGCAAAGGTGTCTGCCAGGACATCAGCCACCTGGTGGTCGGCCTGCTGCGGGTGGTGGGCGTGCCGGCCCGGTACGTCTCCGGCTACCTGCACCCCAGCCGGGACGCGGCGATCGGGGACCGGGTGGTCGGGCAGAGCCACGCCTGGGTGGAGTGGTGGGCCGGCCGGTGGACGGCGTTCGACCCGACCAACGGGATCCCGGTCGGCGAGCGGCACGTCGTGGTCGGCCGGGGCCGGGAGTACGGCGACGTGCCGCCGCTGAAGGGGGTCTACGCCGGGCCGGCGAACACCGGCCAGGGCGTCGAGGTGGCGATCACCCGGCTGCGCTGAGCCGTACCCCGGCCAGGCAGCTCCGGTGGGTCACCAGCTGCCGGCCACCGGCATCCCCTCGGTGTAGCCGGCGGTGCTCTGCACCCCGACGACGGCCCGCTCGTGGAACTGCTCCAGGGTGGCGGCACCGACGTAGGTGCAGGCGCTGCGGACCCCGGCGACGATCTCGTCGATCAGGTCCTCGACGCCGGGACGGTCCGGGTCGAGCAGCATCCGCGCCGACGAGATGCCCTCTTCGAAGACCGCCTTGCGGGCCCGCTCGAACGGGCTGTCGTCGGCGGTGCGGGCGCTGACCGCCCGGGCCGAGGCCATCCCGAAGCTCTCCTTGTACCGCCGGCCGTCGGCGTCGGTGTACAGGTCGCCGGGGGATTCGTAGGTGCCGGCGAACCAGGAGCCGATCATCACGTTGGCCGCGCCGGCGGCCAGAGCGAGGGCCACGTCGCGGGGGTGGCGTACCCCACCGTCGGCCCAGACGTGCCGGCCGCGTCGGCGGGCCGCCGCCGCGCATTCCAGTACGGCGGAGAACTGCGGCCGGCCGACCCCGGTCATCATCCGGGTGGTGCACATGGCACCCGGCCCGACGCCGACCTTGACGATGTCGGCGCCGGCGTCGATCAGGTCGTCGACCCCGGCGGCGGTGACGACGTTGCCGGCGACCACCGGCACCGGCGGGTCGAGCTTGCGGACGGTACGCACGGCGGCCAGCATCCGTTCCTGGTGGCCGTGCGCGGTGTCGACCACGATGGTGTCCACCCCGGCGTCGATCAGCGCGGCCGCCTTGCCGGCGACGTCACCGTTGATCCCGACGGCGGCGGCGACCCGGAGCCGGCCGCCGGCGTCGACCGCCGGCCGGTAGAGCGTGGCCCGTAGCGCTCCGGCCCTGGTCAGCACGCCGACCAGGCGCCCGTCTGCGTCGACCACCGGGGCGACCCGGCGGCGGCCCTGCGCCAGCAGGTCGAACCCGGTACGCGGATCGACCGACCCGGCGACGGTCAGCAGGTTGGTCGACATCACCTCGTGCAGTTGGGCGAACCGGTCGACTCCGGCGCAGTCGGTCTCGGTGACGATGCCGACCGGCCGTCCGTCGTCGACCACGATCACCGCCCGGTGGGCCCGTTTCGGCAGCAGGTGGATGGCGTCGCCGACGGTGTCGGCCGGGCCCAGGGTCAGCGCGGTGTCGTAGACCAGGTGGCGCTGCTTGACCCAGGCGATCACCTCGGCGATCACCTCGATCGGGATGTCCTGGGGGATCACCGCGAGGCCGCCCCGGCGGGCCACGGTCTCGGCCATCCGCCGGCCGGCGACCGCCGTCATGTTGGCGGCGACGAGCGGAACGGTGGTGCCGGTGCCGTCTGCGGTGGCCAGGTCGACGTCGAGCCGGGAGGCGACGTCGGACCGGTTCGGGGCCAGGAAGACGTCGTTGTAGGTCAGGTCGTGCGCGGGTGCCGCGCCGGAGATGAACCGCACCCGGCCATCATGCCCGCCCGGGCGGCCCGGCGCGGTAGTTCCGGAGCCGATCGGCGAGCCCGCAGATCCAGGTCAAGCCCTGACGATCAAGAGTCGGAGGTGTTTCCTCAGAATTACCTACAGTGATTCAACAGGCGATCCTCAGCATTCCCTCAAGTTCCTACATCGTCCTCCGTAGATGATTCCCTACGGTCGACCGCTGCGCGGCCGAATGTCTCGAGGTGGGAAGAGGTAGTCGTTGATGTCTGCGAGTCGTGCTGTTCACCGTCGGCGTCGCTTGAGGACAGCGGGGACGTTCGTTCGGTGGCGGCGGTGGGCCGGTGGGGTCGCTGTGGTGGTCGCGGCGCTGGTGGGGTTGTCGTCGTCGGTGCCGCCGGGTGCGGTGCCGGCGGACGGTGAGTTCCCGGTGGGGTGGTTGTCGTCGTGGTTCACCGGTCGGTCGGGGTGGTTGCCGTGGGGTGGGCCGGCGGTGGAGTTGCCGGCGGCGCGGGTCGGTGACGGTGCCGGTTCGGGTGGGTACGTGGGGTCGGCGGCGACGCGGGCGTCGGGTGGGGCGGGTTCGGCGCAGCGGTTGGTGAACGGTCTGTCGGGGTACGCCGGGGAGCCGGTGGTGGGCGAGTCGGTGACGCCGGTGACGGTGGGCCGGTTCGATCCGGAGACGAGTGTGCGGGACGCGGTGGCATCGGGGGCGAATGCCGACGTGTACGCCAATGCGGATGGTTCGACGACGGTGGAGTTGAGTACGGGGCGGGTCAACTACGAGGCGGCGGATGGTTCGTGGCGGCCGGTGGACTCGACTCTGGTGCGTCGGGGTGACCGGTGGGTGGTGCGGGAGAACTCGCTGGGGGTGTCGCTGGCGGGCGCTGCTGCCGGTGAGTCGTTGGTGGAGTTGTCGCTGCCCGATGATGGGTCGGTGGGCTGGGGTCTGGCTGGTGCGGCGGCGGTGGTGCCGGCGGTCGACGGCAGGACGGCCACGTACCCGGAGGTGTTCGCGGACACCGACCTGGAGGTGGTGGCGCGGCCGGACGGGGTGCAGCAGGGGCTGGTGCTGGCGTCGCGCGAGGCCGGGTCGGAGTGGGTGTTTCCGCTGACGCTGGACGGGGTGTCGGTCCGGGCCGGTGAGGGTGGGTCGGTCGAAGTGGTCGACGGCGCCGGTTCGGTGGTGGGGTCGATCCCGCCAGCGGTCATGCAGGATTCGTCGGTCGACCCGGAAACGGGGTTGCCGGCGCGGTCGGCGGCGGTCGCGATGGAGCTGATCGAGGTCGACGGTGCCCCGGCGCTGAAGCTGGTGGCCGACCGGGAGTGGTTGACGGATCCGGCGCGGGTGTTCCCGGCGCGGGCGGACGTGGGCGCGCTGATCTCGACGAGTGGGGACGTGTTCGTCGACACCGATCCGGACACCGGCCCCGCCGTGCAGAACGGCGACCGTCTCGCGATCGGCAACCGGGACGGCGTCCTGTCCCGGACGTTTCTCAAGTTCACCATACCGTCGGAGCTTGCGAAGTCGGGCTGGTTCATCTCCTCGGCGAACCTGAGGCTGTATCTGAACTACCGGGCGAGGTGTGACGTCCAACGGATCAAGGTCGGGCTGGTCGAGGAGGAGTGGACGGTCGGTGATCTGCGGACCGCCGCCCATCCGGGCCCGAAGATCGATCTGGGACCGAACCACTACAGGTACTACACCGACAACGGGCGGGCGTGTGAGAACCCGAACGCGAATCCGTCCGTCGGCCAGTGGGTCGAGGTCGATGTCCGGGACCTCATCTCGGGCTGGGCGCTCGGTCAGCCGAATCTTGGTCTGGCGCTGTTGGACGAGGAGGACTTGTCTGAGGCGGCGGCGGCCTTGTTCGCCTCGGCGAACTATGCCGGCGGTGACTACGCGCCGCGGTTGCAGCTGACCTTGTCGAACAACCTGCCGCCGCAGGTGGACCAGCGGGCACCGGCCCACGGTGCGGTGGTGTCGACGTTGACGCCCCGGTTGTACGTGCGGGGTCGCGATTTCGACGAGTCCGGCACCGTGCGCTACAAGGTCTGGATCTACGACAACGCCGGGACCCTCATCCACGTCAACGAGGGCACCAAGTCGTACTACGACGTCCCGGTCGGGTTGTTGGAGACGAACAAGCAGTACTCGTGGGCGGTGCAGCCGTTCGACGGGGCTGTCTACGGCGCACGGTATCCGAAGTACGTGTTCTACACGCGGATGCCGCAGCCGGCGTTGGGGTCCCGGCTGGTGCAGAACCCGGGGGTGGGCTATCACCCGGAGATCGGCAACTACACGTCGGCGGTGACGGATGCGCAGGTCGCGGGGGTGGGGCCGGCGTTGGAGATCACCCGGTCGTACAACACGTTGGATACCCGTCGGTCGGGGGCGTTCGGGCAGGGCTGGTCGAGTCTGTTGGACGCGCGGGTGACCGAGCGGACGAACTCGGCGGGTGCGGTGCTGGGTGTGGTGGTGCGGTATCCGGACGGGTCGGAGGCGGTGTTCGGGCCGGGGTCGGACGGGTCGTTCGTGGCGCCGCCGGGGCGGTACGAGGTGTTGACCGCAGTGAAGTCCGGCGCCACGGTGACCGGGTACCGGTTGACCGTCAAGCACGGGACGACGTACGTGTTCTTGCGCGCGGCCGGGGGTGGCGCGTTCAAGGTCACGTCGGTGACGGACGCCAACGACCAGACCTTGACGTTGACGTACAACGGCAGTGGGCTGGTGTCGAAGTTGACCAGCGCGTCGGGGCGGTCGTTGACGCTGACCTGGGCGGGCACCACCAGCCCGTCGGTCGGGTCGCATGTGACGAAGGTGACGACGGACGCGCCGACCGCCGGTGGCGGTGGGTACGTGTGGCAGTACACGTACGGCAGCTATGACCGCCTGACGAAGGTGTGTCCGCCGACGGCGTCGTGTACCACGTACACCTGGGATAACAGCGCCAACCAGGGGGCGAACGCGGTGCTGAATCATGCGCCGTCGTCGTTCTGGCGGTTGAACGAACCTTCCGGATCGACCCTGGCGGCCAGCAGCGTGCTGGACAACGGCGGCACCGACGTGGCGTTCTACGAGGGTACGACGCCGGGCCCGACACCGGGGGTGTGGCCGGGATCGACGTCGACGTCGACCGCCTTCAACGGCACGTCGTCGCGGGTGCGGCTGCCCAGCGGGCTGGTCAACGACAGCGCGTACCAGTCGGTCAGTCTGTGGTTCCGGACGGGGACGGCGTCCCGGGCGGGGGTGTTGTTCTCGTACCAGCATGATCCGATTTCGGACGGGACGACGTCGAGGAACTACACGCCGTCGATCTATGTCGGGTCGAGTGGGAAGTTGCACGCGAAGTTCTATGACGGCAACTCGACGACGATGCAGTCGTCCGGTCGGGTGGACGACGGGCAGTGGCATCACGTGGTGCTGGCCGGGGCCGGCTCGAGTCAGGCGCTGTATGTGGACGGGATCCGGCACGCGGGCCGCACCGGCCTGATCGAGATGTTCGACGTGGGTGGGTCGGCGCATGAGTACGTGGGTGCGGGGTTCGTCGGGGGAAACTGGCCGGACCAGCCGCATCATGGTTCGCCGAATTACCACGGGCATGCGAACTTCTTCGACGGGCATATCGCCGATGTGGCGTTCTTCGACCGGACGCTGACCTCGGCCGAGGTCACTGAGATCAACGCGACGGCGCGGGGTCAGAGCCGGCAGTTGTCGAAGGTGACCAGCCAGGAAGGTCGGGTACTGGCGTCGCTGTCGATGGATTCGGTGACCGGGAAGCTGGCATCGGTGACCGACAGCAACGGTGGGACCTGGGCGTTGGGGACGCCGCGGGTGGCGGGGACGAGCGGGGTGTACGCGGCGGCGGTGCTGGGGTCGGCGCCGACGGACTACTGGCGGTTGCGGGACGCGGCCGGTGTTCAAGCGGTCAACGAGACCTGGCAGACCACAGCGACGTTCAGTTCGGTGACGTTGGGAGCGGCGGGTCCGTTCGCGGACGGCACGGCGGTGTCGTTCGACGGGTCATCGTCGCTGGTGTCGGTGCCGGGGGAGCGGTTGGCGCCGGCCGGGACGCGGTCCCAGGAGCTGTGGTTCAGGACCACTGGTACCGGCGATGTGCTGGCGGGGGCGCAGGACGCGGCGGTGGACGGGACGCTGTCGGTGGGGTCGCCGGTGTTGTGGATCGACTCCGACGGCCGGTTGCGGGGGTTGTCGGCGTCGGTGGATCCGACCGCGCCGTTGACGTCGGGGCTCGCCGGTAAGTGCGCCGAGTTGGCGGCCAACGGCACGAAGGTGCAACTGAGCACCTGCGACGGTGCGACGGCGCAGAGCTGGCGCTACGTCGGCAGCAGCCGGCAGCTGCGTCGAGGTGACAAGTGTCTGGGCCTGGCAGGTCAGGCGACCAGCAACGGCACCCTGGTCCAGGCGCAGACCTGTTCGAGCAGCGCGAACCAGAAGTGGGGAGCGTCCGGGAACGGTTGGCGCAACTCGGGGGCGGGCCGGTGCCTGGAGGTGCCGGGCTCGTCGACCACGGACGGCACCCAGCTGGCGATCCGCAACTGCAACGACCAGGCCAATCAGTGGTGGGCGTTGGCGTTGGTGTCGGCGGCGCCGGTCAACGACGGCAAGTGGCACCACGCGGTGCTGACCAAGACCGCCGCCGACGATGACACCGTCCAGGCGTTGTACCTCGACGGTGTGCGGGTGCAGGCCAGCACCGGCTCCCTGGCCGGCGGGGTCGAAAGGCTCAGTCACGGGTATCTGGGTGCGGGGTACACGGGCAACGGGTGGTCGGGGCTGCCCTCGGACTCGACGGCGTACTACGCGGGTGCATTGGCGGAGGTCGCGCTCTACGACCGGACGTTGAGCGCGGACGAGGTGGCGCTGCATTACCAGTCGGTGGGTCGGGCAGTGCCGTTGGTGGTGACCGCGGCGGGTGACGGGGCTGTCGAAGCCCGGTTGTCGGATACGGCGGCGGGAGCGTTGCCGATCGAGGCGTTGCCGCCGGGTGCGGTGCGGGTCGACGAGGCGGCGCAGGACGCGCAGACGACAACGGTGTCGAATCCGGTGAAGATCGTGTCGGTGACCGATCCGGGTGGCAACGAGGTGTCGTACTCGTACGACCTGGTGACCGGGCGGAAGGTGTCGCAGACCGACGCGTTGGGTCAGACGACGTTGTACGGCTATGACACGGGTGGGTTCACGAGCCTGGTGTACGACCCGAACGGGCACGTGACCCGGTCGGTGCAGGACGAGCGAGGCAACACCATTCAGGAGGTGACCTGCCAGGACCAGGCCGCCGACAAGTGCTCCAGCAGCTACTACACCTACACCTTTTACAGCAGCGACCCGACGCACCCGAAGAGCGACCGCCTGACCAAGGTGCGGGGGCCGGGCTCGCAGAGTGCGCAGGACGACACCTACCTGACGACGTACGCCTACGACAACACCGGCAACCTGCACACCGTGCGGGACCCACTCGGCCGGAAGACGGAGATCGAATACACCGACGGTACGGAGGTGCCCGCGGTCGACGGTGGGCCCGCCCCGGCCGGTCTGCCGTGGCATGTGCTGGATCCGTCGAAGGGTTGGCAGACGATCAGGTACACCTCGGCTGGTGATGTGGCGTGGGTGTCGGACGCGGCGACTGCGGAGACGACGTTCACGTACGACGGGTTGGGTCGGACGTTGACGGAGACGGTGGTGACGTCGTCGTACCCGCAGGGGCGGACGACGTCGTACACGTACGACTCGGTGGGTCGGGTGGTGACGCGGACGGGTCCGGCGGTGACGGACCGGGTGTCCGGGGCGGTGCATCGGGCGGTGACGCGTTACTCGTACAGCGTGGATGGGTTCCTGGTGGAGGAGCGGGTCAGTGACGCGTCCGGTGGGGATGTGGCCCGGGTCAGCACCTGGTCGTACGACGGGGGTGGGCGTCGGTCGGAGGCGGTGGACGCCGAGGGGACGGTGACCAGCTACGGCTACGACGTGTACGGGCACCTGGTGGAGCAGACCGATCCGGACGGGGTGGTGAACGCCTACGAGGTGGACGTCAACGGCAATGTGTTGTCGCGGACGCTGAAGGGGTACACCGGGGATCCGAACGACCCGACACCGCCGGTGGATCTCGTGGTGGAGTCGAATGTGTACGACCCGGCGAATCGGTTGGCGTCGACCACCGACGCGATGGGCTATGTGACGCGGTACACGTACACCGATGACGGGCGGACCGCGACGGTGACCCGCACCGACGGGGACAGTTCGTTCCTGCTGGAGAGCAACGGCTACGACGAGGCGGGGAACCTGGTCGAGCGGGTGACCGACAACGGGCGGACCGTCACGGCGTACGCCTACGACGCGGCGGGCCGGCAGGTGCGCAGCGTGCTGGATCCGGGCGGCCTGGATCGGGTGACCGAGGTGACGCTGTCCCGGACCGACCAGGTGTTGTCGCGGGTGGATCGGGACGCTGCGGGGGAGGCGTTGTCGGTCGTCGACTACGCCTACGACGTGTTGGGTCGGCCGGTGTCGCAGACCCGGTACCTGTCGGCGGACCGGTCGGTGACGCCGGTGGCGCGGTGGCGGTTGGACGAGGCGGGTGGGACGACGGCGGTCGACTCGGCGGGGAACAGTCCGGGTACGGCCACGGACGTGGTCTGGGCGTCGGATGCCGAGCGGGGTCGGGTCGCGTCGTTCAACGGCTCGTCGTCGCGGATCGTCACCGATGCGCCGGTGGTGGACACCACCCGGCCGTACACGGTCGCTGCCTGGGTGCGATTGGACGATCTGCGAGCGCCTGTTTCGGTGCTTGCCATGCCGGGCCTCGCCCGGACGAACGTGGCCGAGCGGGGCGCACCCGCGTTCGCACTCAACTACGACCACACCGTCGACGCGTGGCGGGCGCTGACGACCGAGCAGCTCGTGTTCAAAGGCGGTGCCTACATACGACACAGCCGCACCTTCGGGCAGGGCTCGATGCAGGCGGGCGAGTGGCAGCACCTGGCGGTGGGCGTGGACCCGCAGGCCGGCCGGTGGATCGTGTTCCTCGACGGCGAGAAGGTCGACGACTTCACCGGCAGCAGCTTCCACAGCGTGGCGGCCGGCGGGGTGCGGATCGGCGACGGCCACGAGGGGGCGATCTCTGATCTGCAGGTGTATCAGGGGGTGCCGAACGACGACGACTGGGCCGCCGGGGTGATGGCGGGTGCGGTGCCGGCGGCGGACGCGGGGGTGTCGCGGACCAGTTATGTGGTCGACAACGCTGGTCTGGCGACGTCGGTGATCGATCCGTTGGGTCACGCCACGTTCGTCGAGTACGACGAGGCCGACCGGGCGGTGGTGACGACGGGTCCGCAGGTGCAGGCGGAAACCGGTGAGTTGGATGGTCCGGTGGTGACGGCCCGGCCGGTGGCCCGGGTCGGTTACAACACGTTTGGTGAGGTGGTTGCGGAGTCGGATCCGAACGGGGCGGTGACGACGTACGGGGTGGACGGGGTGGGCCGGCCGGTGGAGGTGCGGTTGCCGGCGTACACGCCGCCGGGTGGGTCGTCGTCGGTGACGCCGGTGGCGTCGGCGATGTACGACAGCCTCGGTCAGGTGGTGTCGCAGACCGATCCGTTGGGCCGGGTCACGGAGTTCGTCTACGACCAGCTGGGCCGGGTGGTGACCCAGGTGGCACCGGACGGCGGCACGACGACGGCGCGCTACGACCTGGCGGGCAACCTGTTGGCGGCCACGGATCCGACGGGTGCGGTGACCGGCAGCAGCTACGACTTCCTGGGTCGGGTCACGAGTGTGAGTGAGGCGGTGCGGCAGACCGGTCAGGTGCACACCACCACGGTGGGCTACGACGTCGCCGGGCGGTTGTCGTCGGTGCGGTCGCCGGCGGGGGTGACGACCGGGTACGGCTACAACGCGGCCGGTGAGCTGACAGTTGTGGTCGACGGCGCGGGGCAGACCCGCGGTGTCGTCCACGACGGCCTGGGTCGGCCGGTGAGGGAGATGAATCCGGACGGTACGTACACGACGACGGGTTATGACATGTTGTCGCGGCCGGTGTCGGCGGCGGCGTACGCGGCCGGTGGTGGGGCGGCGTTGGCGACGGCGGCCTCGACCTATGACGTGGCGGGCAACGTGGTGTCGGCGACGGACGCGCGGGGCACCGTGACGCGGTTCGGCTACGACGCGGCGGGCCTGCTGCGGACCCAGCGGGAGCCGGTGGATGCGACGACGACGATCGAGTCGTCGTTCGGCTATGACCTGGCGGGGAATCCGACCCGGTTCACCGATGGGCGGGGGCAGGCGTTCCGGACGACGTACAACGTGTGGGGGTTGCCGCAGTCGCGGATCGAGCCGGCGACGGCGGCGTACCCGGACGCGGCGGACCGGACGTTCACCACGGTGTACGACGTGGCGGGGCAGCCGGTGTCGCAGCGGGTGCCGGGCGGGGTGGCGCGGACCCTGGTCTACGACGAGATGGGCCGGTTGGTGCGTCAGTCCGGGTCGGGCGCGGAGGCGGCCACCACGGATCGGACGTACGGGTACGACGCGGCGGGTCGGTTGGTGGAGTTCTCCGCGCCGGGGGACACCAATCAGGTCGTGTACGACGACCGGGGCCTGCCGTTGTCGGTGACCGGCCCGTCGGGGGACGCGGCGTTCGCCTATACGGCGGACGGGTTGATGGAGTCGCGCGACGACGCGGCGGGGTTGACGGAGTACGGGTATGACGGGGCGGGCCGGCTCGTGTCGGTGAACAACACGGACATGGGCACCGCGATCGGCTACACGTACGACGTGATGTCGGCGGTGTCGTCGATGACGTTCGGGACGTCGGGGAACCGGCGGGTGTTCGGTTACGACGATCTGCACCGGTTGACCAGCGACCGGCTGGTGTCCTCGGGTGGGTCGAAGATCGCGTCGATCACCTACGGCTGGGACGCCAACGGCAACGAGACCAGTAGGACCGTCACCCGTGGCTCGTCCACGACGGTCAACACCTACACCTACGACCTGGCGGACCGGTTGACGTCGTGGGACGACGGGAAGACGACCGTCGGCTACCGCTACGACAAGGCGGGCAACCGGACCGGGATCGGCGACGTCGACTACGTGTACGACGCCCGTAACCGCCTCGTGTCGGACAGCACCGGGGTCGGCTACCAGTACACGGCGCGCGGCACCCGCAGCGCGGCTGGTGCGGCGACGACGGTGTCGGACGCGTTCGACCAGGTGGCCGAGCACACCCCGGCGGGTGGTAACGCGCGGGTGTTCGACTACGACGGGTTGGGTCGGGCGTTTCGGGACGGGTGGGAGTACACCGGTCTCGGTAACCACCTCGCCCGGGACAGTTCCAACGCGTTCTTCACCCGGGACCCGGGTGGTGGTGTGGTCGGGGCGCGGCACAACAACACCCGCCGGTTGGTGTGGACGGATCTGCACGGTGACGTGGTCGCCCAGCTGAACCCGGCCGGGGCGTCGGTGACCGGTAGCCGTACGTATTCGCCGTTGGGTGAGGTGACCGCGGACAGCGGCATGTTCGGTGACCTCGGCTACCAGTCCGAGTGGACCGACATTCGCAGCGGGCAGGTCAACATGCACTCCCGCTGGTACGACCCGGTCACGGCGCAGTTCGGTGCCCGGGACAGTCTCACCGTCGGTCCGGTGCCGGACTCGATCCGGGCCAACCGCTACCAGTACGGCGACGGCAGCCCGTTGACCGTGGTCGACCCCACCGGCCACTTCGGGGAACCGTTCGCGAGGTCGTGGGACGACTTCACCGACTGGGCCGGCGACAGGTGGGACGACGCCGTCGACTGGGCCGGCGACGCGTGGGACGACTTCACCGACTTTCTCGACTGGGTCGGCGACGGCCTGGAGGCGGCCACCACGTGGACGCAGGAACAGCTCGTCGAGGCGGCCAACGCCATTAGGCAGACGGTGGAGCAGAGCTATCAGGATCTGATCAAGGCCGGTGAGGCGCTGAAAGCCGCCGCCGAACAGGTGGGCCAGTGGGCCCGTACGGCCCGGGACTGGATCGTCGAACACAAGGCCGAGATCGTCGGCGCGATCGTCGGCATGGTCGTCGAGGCCGGCTGTCTGGTCGCGATCGGCTGGACCGGGGTCGGCATGGTCGCCTGCGGCATGGTCGGCGGCATCACCGGGGCCCTGGTCACCGGTGGGATGCAGGGCAAGACCGGCATGGATTTGCTGCAGGACGCGGTGATCGGCGGCCTGGCCGGTGGTCTCGGCGCCGCCCTGCCGATGATGGGCCCGGTCGCCGGCAAGGCGCTGAGCAAGGCCGCCTCCACCGGCGTGAAGAAGGTCGCCGGCACGAGCGTCGGCAAGGCCGGCGCCCGGGTCGGCGCGAAGGCTGCCGCCGGGGCCCGGTCGTTCAGCCGGGCGGTCAGCCGCAAGGCCGACGACGCGTCCCGGGCGGTGTCCCGGGGCACCAGCCGGTCCACCCGGGAAGCCGCCGAACGCGCCGACGACGCCGCCCGCGCCGGCGGGAACCGGGCCGACGGGGCCGCCAGCTGCGTGCGGCACAGCTTCGCCCCCGACACCCGGGTACGGATGGCCGACGGCACCAGTAAGTCGATCGGCGAGGTCGAGCTCGGCGACGAGGTGTTGGCGACCGATCCGGCCACGGGGCAGAGCTCGGTCCGGTCGGTACGGGTGCTGCACCGCCACGCCGACCGGGAGTTGACCGATGTCACGGTCACCGACACCACGACCGGCGAGAGTACGGTCGTCGAGACGACCGCGCACCACCCGTTCTGGAACGCCGACACCAACCGGTGGACCGACGCCGAGGACCTGCGCCCCGGTGACCGGCTGCGCAGCCCGGACGGCGAAACCACCCAGCGGGTCACCGCGGTCCGGGTCTGGACCGGCCTGAAATGGATGAACGACCTCACCGTCGCCGGCGTCCACACCTACTACGTGGTGGCGGCCGACCGGCCGGTGCTGGTGCACAACTGTGACGGCTACACGGACCTGTACCACGGGACGAGCCGGCAGTCGGCGGACAACATCCGGAACAACGGCGTGAACCCGGGCTTCTCCACCCGGTCGAGGATGGACTTCGGCAAGGGGTTCTACACCACCCGTTCGCAGCAGCAGGCACAGAAATGGGCCAGCAAGCGATTCGGCGGGGACGGAGTGGTCCTCCACTTCAGGGTGCCGACCGCGAAACTCAACGCCATGTTCACGAAGACGTTCAACCGGCGCGGTGGCCGGGACCTGACCAACACCGTGCGCCGCTACCGCACCGGTGCCGGCGGAAACCTGGCGAACAACTACGATGTGGTTGAAGGTCCGATGCTCATGAATGTCGATGGCTTCCTGAGGTTGGGGGCGCCGCCCCGCTGGTCCGGCAACCAGGTGGTCTTCTACGGCAGGGACGCCGGCCAGGTGCTCACCGACGCCCTGCAGCCGTAGGAGAAGGACGATGGATGTCTATCAAATGGACCTGTCGGCCGAGGTCCGGGAGTTGCTGGACGCGACGGCGGCCGAGATGGTCGAGCTGTTCGACATCTCCCGTGCCGAAGCCGTCGCCCGGATCAACGAGCAGTGGCACGGGCAGGACTTCTCCGGTGACGACGAGATCGTCCTGCACGAGGACCGGCGCTACTGGGCGATGATCATCTACTTCGGCGAGGTACCGGACTGGAGCGACGACGCGGACCGGTCCAGCTGGGTCGCCCGGCCGGTGCCGGCCCGCGACTCCGGGCACTGGACCGTCCCGGGGTGATCACGCCGGGCCGGCCGGCTGCTGGCGCGCGCTCAGCGCTTCCCTGGTATTCCCCAACGGCTTCCTCAGATTTCCCTCATTACTCGGCGGCTCCGAGCCGGCACGATCTGTTCCTGGTCCTAACTGGGCGAACGGCGTACCGCAGCGAGAAAGGCCGCCACCGATGGGAACGAGCCAAGAGCCACACCGCCGTCGTCGAACAGGGACCACCCGGACGTTCGCCAGGTGGCGGCGGTGCGCCGGTGGGGTCGCGGTGGTGGCCGCGGCGCTGGTGGGGTTGTCGTCGTCGGTGCCGCCGGGGGCGGTGCCCGCCGACGGCGAGTTCCCGGTGGGGTGGCTGACGTCGTGGATCACCGATCGGCCGGGCTGGTTGCCATGGGGCGGCCCGGCGACGGCTGAGCTCCCGGTGTCGCCGGTCGGCGACGGTGCCGGCCCCGGCGGGTACACCTCGGCGGCGGCGACCCGGGCCGCCGGTGGGGCGGGTGCGCCGCAGCGGCTGGTCGACGGGCTGCCCGGGTACGCCGGCCAGCCGGCGGTGGACGGGTCGGTGACGCCGGTGACGGCGGCCCGCCACGATCCGGCGACGAGCCGCCGCGACGATCGGTCGTCGCGGTCGACCATGACGGTGTACGACAACGCCGACGGTTCGACGACGGCGCAGCTGAGCACCGGTCAGGTCAACTACCGGGCGGCGGACGGGTCGTGGCGGCCGATCGATCCGACCCTGGTGCGTCGGGGCGACCGGTGGGGGGTCACCGACAACCCGATGGGGGTGTCGCTGGGGGCGACATCCGGCGCTGGGGCGGCATCCGGCGGGGCAGCGGCATCCGACACGGCGGCGGGGGAGCCGCTGGTCGAGTTGCCGCTGCCCGGCGGCGGCGGGTTCGGGTGGAGCCTGGCCGGTGCGGCGGCGGTGGCCCCGGAGGTCGACGGCGCGACGGCGACGTACCGGCAGGTGCTGCCCGGCACGGACCTGGAGCTGGTGGCCCGGCCGGACGGGGTGAAGGAGACGCTGATCCTGGCGTCGCCGCAGGCGGCGTCGGAGTGGGTGTTCCCGCTGACGCTGCGGGGCGTGACGGCCCGCATCTCCTCGGCCGGGTCGGTCGAGCTGGTCGACGACGCGGGCACCGTCGTGGCGTCGATCCCGCCGGCGTACATGGAAGACTCGTCGGTAGACGCGAAGACCGGGCTGCCGGCGCGGTCGGCGGCCGTCACGATGGAGCTGACCGAGGTCGACGGCGGGCCGGCACTGAAGCTGATCGCCGACCGGTCCTGGCTGACCGACCCGGCGCGGGTCTTCCCGGTACGGGTGGATCCGACGGTGACGACCGGCCCCGACGGGGACGTGTTCGTCGACTCCGATCCGGCCACCGGCGCGACCGTGCAGAACGGCAACCACCTGCAGGTGGGCTACAACGGGGGAGTCGGTTCCCGGACGTTCCTCAACTTCGACATCTCGTCCGCGGTGACCGACGCCAAGCCGATCATCGCCTCGGCGTACCTGCGGTTGTTCCTGAACCACCGGGTCCGCTGCGACGTCAAGGACCTGCAGGTCGGCCTGGTCGATCAGGAGTGGACGGTCGGTGAGCTGGCGACCGCCGGCCTGCCCGGGCCGGACCTCGAACCGGGCTCGGTGCGGTACCGCTACTACACCGACAACGGGCAGGCGTGCGCCAACCCGTCGGCGGGCCCGACGTCCGGTCAGTGGGTGCAGGTCGACGTCCGGGAGCTGATCTCCGGGTGGGCGCTCGGGCAGCGCAACCTCGGTCTGGCGCTGATCGACGACGAGCAGGTCCTGGCCTCCGGCGCGCGGTTCACCTCGGCGAACTACGGCAACGGGGCGTACGCGCCCCGGCTGGAGCTGACCATGACGGCCAACCTGCCGCCGCAGGTGAGCCGGCGCTCCCCGGTGCACGGCGCGGTCGTGTCGACGCTGACCCCCCGGTTGTACGTGCGTGGCCACGACCCGGACAACTCCGGGCCGGTGAGCTACAAGCTCTGGCTGCACGACGACGCCGGCACGGTCCTGCGCGTCCTCGAGGGCACCGGCTCCTACTACGACGTCCCTGCCGGGCTGCTGCGGTCGAACAAGCAGTACTCGTGGGTGGTGCAGCCGTTCGACGGTGCCGTCTACGGCGCCCGGTATCCGAGGTACACGTTCTACACCCGGGTGCCGCAGCCGGCGTTGGGGTCCCGGCTGGCGCAGAACCCGGGGGTGGGCTACCACCCGGAGATCGGCAACTACACGACCACGGCGACCGACGCACAGGTGGCCGGGGTGGGCCCGGAGCTGGCGATCACCCGGTCGTACAACACGCTGGACACCCGGCGGTCGGGGGCGTTCGGGCAGGGCTGGTCGAGCCTGCTCGACGCCCAGGTGACCGGGCGGACCAGCACGTCCGGTGCGCTGCAGAGCGTCGTGGTGACGTACCCGGACGGTTCGGAGGCCGCGTTCGGCCCCACCTCGGACGGAACGTTCGTGCCGCCGCCAGGGCGGTACGAGGTGCTGACCGAGACGAGGTCCGGTACGACGGTCACCGGGTACCGGCTGACCGTCAAACACGGCCAGACGTACGTGTTCGGCCGGTCCGCCGGCGGCGGGGTCTTCCGGCTCACGGCGGTGACCGACGCCAACGGCCGGACCCTGACGGCGACGTACAACGGCAGCGGACTGATCTCGAAGCTGACCAACGCCTCCGGTCGGTCGCTGACGCTGACCTGGGCGGGCACCGCCAGCCCGTCGGTCGGGTCGCACGTCACCAAGGTGACGACGGACGCGCCGACCGCCGGCGGTAGCGGCTACGTGTGGCAGTACACCTACGGCAGCCACGACCGCCTGACGAAGGCGTGTACGCCGACGTCGGCGTGTACCACGTACGGCTGGGGCAACGACGCCAACCAGGGGGCGAACGCGGTGCGCAACCACGCACCGTCGTCGTACTGGCGGCTGAACGAACCCGGCGGATCCACCTGGGCCGCCAGTGACGTGCTCGAACGCGGCGGCACCGACGTGGCGTTCTACGAGAACACGACGCCGGGCGCGACACCGACGGTGTGGCCGGGCTCGACGTCGACGTCGACCGCGTTCGACGGCACGTCGTCGCGGGTGCGGTTGCCCAGCGGGCTGGTCAACGACAGTGCGTACCAGTCGGTCAGCATGTGGTTCCGCACCGGCGCGACGTCGCGGGCCGGAGTGCTGTTCTCCTACCAGCACGATCCGATCTCGGACGGTACGACGTCGCGCAACTACACGCCGTCGATCTACGTCGGGACGAGTGGGAAGCTGCACGCGAAGTTCTACGACGGCTTCGCCGGCACCACGATGCAGTCGTCCGGTCGGGTCGACGACGGCCAGTGGCATCACGTGGTGCTGGCCGGGGCGGGCGCCAGCCAGGCCCTGTACCTGGACGGCATCCGGCAGGCGTCCCGCGACGGCCTGATCGAGATGTTCGACATCGGCGGGTCGGCGTACGAGTACGTGGGTGCCGGGTTCGTCGGTGGGAACTGGCCCGACCAGCCGCATCAGGGCTCCGCCAACAACACCGGGCACGCGAACTTCTTCACCGGCCAGATCGCCGACGTGGCGTTCTTCGACCGGACGTTGACCGACGCCGACGTCACCGAGATCAACGGTACGGCGCGCGCGCAGAGCTGGCAGCTGTCCACGGTGACCAGCGCCGAAGGGCGGACCCTGGCGTCGCTGTCGACGGACCCGGTCACCGGCAAGCTGTCGGAGCTGACCGACGGCAACGGCGGGACCTGGACGATGGGCACGCCCCGGGTGGCCGGCACCAGCGCCCTGTACGCGGCGGCCGTGCTGGGCTCGGCACCCACCGACTACTGGCGGCTGCGCGACGCCGCCGGGGTCGACGCCGTCAACGAGACGTGGCAGGAGACCGCGACGTTCAGCGCGGTGACACTTGGCGCGGCGGGTCCGTTCGCCGACGGCACCGCGGTGTCGTTCGACGGGGCGTCGTCGCTGGCGGCGGTCCCGGGCGGCCGGGTCGCGCCGACCGGCGCGAAGTCGCAGGAGCTGTGGTTCAAGACCACCGCGACCGCCGGGGTGCTGCTGGGCACGCAGGACGCGGCGGTGGGCGGTACGCCGTCGGCGGGCTCGCCGGTGTTGTGGATCGACGCCGACGGTCGGCTGCGCGGCCTGGCCCCGTCGACCGAGCCGACCGGGCCGCTGACGTCAGGGCTCGCCGGCAAATGCGCGGAGCTGGCCACCAACGGCACCAAGGTGCAGGTCGGCACCTGCGCCGCCACGCCCGCCCAGAGCTGGCGGTACGTCGGCGGCAGTGGACAGCTGCGGCGCGGCGACAAGTGCCTCGGCCTGACCGGTCAGGCCACCGGCAACGGCACCCTGGTCCAGGCGCAGACCTGCTCGACCAGCGCCAACCAGAAGTGGACGCCGCACCAGGGCGGCTGGCGCAACACCGGGGCGGGCCGCTGCCTGGAGGTGCCGGGTTCGTCCACCACGGACGGCACCGCGCTGGCCATCCGCAGCTGCGCCACCAGCCAGGCCAACCAGCGGTGGGCGCTGGCGCTGACCTCGCCGGCACCGGTCAACGACGGTGCGTGGCACCACGCCGTACTGACCACGACGAACGCCGCCGACGCCACGACGCAGGTGCTGTACCTCGACGGGGTGCCGGTGCAGTCGAGCACCGGCGCGTTGCCGGCCGCCGGCCCGCAGGGGCAGGGCTACCTGGGCGCGGGGTACACCGGCAACGGCTGGTCGGGGCTGGCCGCCGGGGCGACGGCGTACTACGCGGGGTCGCTGGCGGAGGTGGCGTTCTACGACCGGGCGTTGGGCGCCGACGAGGTGACGTTGCACCACGGGTCGGTCGGGCAGACGGTGCCGCTGGTGGTCACCGCCGCGACCGGCGGCGGTACGGACGCACCCACGCTGTCGGAGACGGCGGCCGGCCAGCTGCCGGCGGACACCCTGCCGCCCGGTGCGACGCAGACCGACGCGGCGGCGCGCGACGCGCTGACCACGACGGTGGCCAACCCGGTGACGATCGTGTCGGTGACCGACCCGGGTGGGCATCAGGTGTCGTACTCCTACGACCTGGTGTCCGGGCGGAAGGTGTCGCAGACCGACGCGCTGGGCCGCACCACGCTGTACGGGTACGACACCGGCGGGTTCACCAGCCTGGAGTACGACCCGAACGGGATCGTGACCCGGTCGGTGCAGGACGAGCGCGGCAACACCATCCAGGAGGTGACCTGCCAGGACCAGGCCGCCGAGAAGTGTTCCAGCAGCTACTCCACCTACACCTTCTACAGCAGCGACCCGACGCACCCCAAGAGCGACCGGCTGACGGCGCTACGCGGGCCGGGCTCGCTCAGCGCGCAGGACGACACCTACCGGACGCAGTACTTCTACGACAACTTCAACGGCAACCTGCGCAGCACGGTGGATCCGCTCGGCCGGCGTACGGAGATCGTCTACACCACCGGCGGGAGCGTTCCGGCCGGGCTGCCCACGCATGTGCTGGACCCGTCGAAGGGCTGGCAGCTGCTCACGTACACCTCGGCCGGTGACCTGGCGACGGTGGTCGACCCGGCGGGCGCGACCACCAGCTACACGTACGACCGGTTGGGCCGGGAACTGACCGAGACGGTGGTGACGCCGTCGTTCCCGCAGGGGCGGACCACCACGTACACGTACGACGCGATGGGGCGGGTGGCGACCCGGACCGATCCGGCGGTGACCGACCGGGTGACCGGCGCGGTGCACACGGCGGTGACGCAGCACTCGTACAGCCCGGACGGGTTCCTGACCGAGCAGCGGGTCAGCGACGCCACCGGTGGGGACGTGGCCCGGGTCAGCGAATGGTCCTACGACGGCCACGGCCGCCGGTCGCAGGCCGTCGACCCGATGGGCGCCACCACCGGCTACCGCTACGACGTCTACGGGCACGTGGTGGAGCAGACCGATCCGGACGGGACGGTCAACGCCTACCAGGTGGACGTCAACGGCGACCTGCTGTCGCGCACGCTGAAGGGCTACACCGGGGACCCGAACGACCCGACTCCTGCCGTGGATCTGGTGGTGGAGTCGAACTCCTACGACCCGGCGGGCCGGCTGGCGTCGACCACCGACGCGATGGGGCACGTCACGGAGTACACGTACACCGACGACGGGCGGCCCGCGACGGTGACCCGCACCGACGGGGACAGTTCGTTCCTGCTGGAGGCCAACAGCTACGACGCGGCCGGGAACCTGGTCGAGCAGCGCACCGACAACGGGCAGACCGTCACGACGTACGCCTACGACGCGGCGGGCCGGCAGACCCGCAGCGTGCTCGACCCCGACGGGCTGCACCGGGTCACCGAGACCACGCTGTCGCCGGGTGACCAGGTGCTGTCCAGCGTCGCCCGGGACGGCTCCGGCGCGACGCTGGCCGTCACCGACCACGCGTACGACATCCTCGGCCGGGAGGTCTCGCAGACCCGGTACCGGGAGACGGACCGGACGACGACGCCGGTGGCCCGCTGGCGGCTGGACGAGACCAGCGGCACGGCGGCCGCCGACTCGGCCGGCAACAGCCCCGGTACGGCCACCGGCGTGAACTGGGAGAACGACGCCCAGCGGGGGCGGGTCGCGGCGTTCACCGGTGCGTCGACGTCGCAGATCACCACGGCCGCGCCGGCGGTGGACACCACCCGGCCGTACACCGTGGCCGCCTGGGTGCGGGTCGACAACGACGGCAAGTCCGGCGCGGTGCTGACCGTGCCCGGTGCCGCGCGGCTGAGTGCGTCCACCGCCCACCGCGACTTCGCCTTCCAGCTCCGGTTCGACCACACCATCGACGGATGGCGGGTGGCCACGAACGAGCAGCAGATCGCCTCGCTCATCCGGTGCGACTGTCCCTTCGGGGAAGGTTCGGTCCAGGAGAACGAGTGGCAGCACCTGGCCGTCGGTGTCGACCCGCAGGCCGACAAGTTCACCGTGTTCCTTGACGGTGACAAGGTCGACGAATTCACCGGCGCCCGCTTCCACAGCGTGGCGATGGGCGGGCTGCGGATCGGCACCGGGCTCGACGGGGCGGTCTCCGACCTGCAGCTGTACCAGGGCGTGTCGGCGGACGCCGGCTGGGCCGACCGGGTGGTCGCCGGCACCGTACCGGCGGCCGACGCCACGGTGTCGCGCACCAGCTACGTGCTCGACGACGGTGGTCTGGCAACGGCGGCGCTGGATCCGCTGGGCAACACCACGAACGTGGCCTACGACGAGGCCGATCGGCCGGCGGTGACGACCGGCCCGCAGGTGCAGGCCGAGACCGGGGAACTCGACGCGGCGGTGGTCACCGCCCGACCGGTGGAGCGGATCGGCTACAACACGTTCGGTGAGGTCACCGCGGAGTCCGACCCGAACGGCAACGTGACCCGGTACGCGTTCGACCGGGCCGGCCGGCCGTACGAGACCCGGCTGCCCGCGTACACCCCGCCGGGCGGGTCGACCCCGGTCGTCCCGGTCTTCACGGCGGCGTACGACAGCCTCGGCCAGGTCGTGTCGCAGACCGACCCGCTGGGCCGGGAGACCGGGTTCACCTACGACCAGCTGGGCCGGGTGGTGACCCAGGTGGCGCCGGACGGTGCCACCACGACCGCCCGCTACGACCTGGCCGGCAACCTGCTCGCCGTGACCGACCCCACCGGGGCGGTGACCGGCAGCAGCTACGACCTGCTGGGGCGGACCACCAGCGTCAGCGAGGCGGTCCGCCAGACCGGGCAGACGCACACCACGACGATGGGCTACGACACCGCCGGTCGGCTGTCGACGGTGACCACGCCGGCCGGGGTGACCACCAGGTACGGCTACACCGCCGCCGGGGAGCTGACCAGCGTCGTCGACGGTGCCGGGCAGACCAGCCGGGTCGACCACGACGCCCTGGGCCGCCCGGTGAAGCAGACGAACCCGGACGGCACGTACACCACCACCACGTACGACCCGCTGTCCCAGCCGAGGGCGACGGCGGCGTACCGGGCGACCGGCGGGGCCGCGCTGACCACGTCGGCCTGGACCTACGACGCCGCCGGCAACACCGTGTCGGCGACGGACGCGCGGGGCAGCACGACCCGGTTGAGCTACGACGCGACCGGGCTGCCGCGCACCCAGTCCGAGCCGGTGGCTGCCGGCACCACCATCGAGTCGTCGTACGGCTACGACCTGGCCGGCAACCCGACCCGGTTCACCGACGGGCGGGGGCAGGCGTTCCGGACGACGTACAACGTGTGGGGGTTGCCGCAGTCGCGGATCGAGCCGGCCACGGCGGCGTACCCGAACGCGGCGGACCGCACCTACACCACGGTGTACGACGTGGCCGGTCAGCCGGTCTCGCAGCGCGCCCCGGGCGGGGTGACCCGGACCCTGGTCTACGACGACGCCGGTCGGCTGGAGCGCCAGTCCGGCTCCGGTGCCGAGGCCGCGACCCAGGACCGGACGTACGGCTACGACCCGGCCGGTCGGCTGGTGGAGTTCTCCGGGTCCGGCGGCACCAACCGGGTCGCCTACGACGACCGGGGGCTGCCCTTGTCGGTGACCGGCCCGTCCGGGGACGCGGCGTTCACCTACACGGCGGACGGGTCGATGGCGTCGCGCGACGACCAGGCCGGGTTGACCCAGTACGGCTACGACAGCGCCGGCCGCTTGGCGTCGCTGAGCAACAGCAGCGCCGGCGTGTCGGTCAGCTACGCCTACGACGAGATGTCGGCGGTGTCGTCGATGTCCTACGGCGGCACCAACAACCGGCGGGTGTTCGCCTACGACGATCTGCACCGGCTGACCAGTGACCGGTTGGTGCGGTCCAACGGGCAGGTCCTCGGGACGATCACCTACGGCTGGGACGCCAACGGCAACGAGACCAGCAAGACCGTCACCCGTGGCTCGTCGACGGTCAGCAACACCTACACCTACGACCTGGCCGACCGGCTGACCTCGTGGAACAACGGCAACACCACGGTCGGCTACCGGTACGACGCGGCCGGCAACCGGACCGGGGTCGGCGACGTCGACTACGTCCACGACGCCCGCAACCGGCTGGTCTCGGACAGCACCGGCACCAGCTACACCTACACGGCCCGGGGCACCCGCAAGCAGACCGTCACCGGCGGTACCACCGCGGTCGGGGTCGCCGACGCGTTCGACCAGATCGTCAGCCAGCAGCCGACCGAGGGCGGTAACGCCCGGGAGTACACCTACGACGCGTTGGGCCGGGCGCTGCGCAGCGACTTCCGGTACACCGGGCTCGGCAACGACCTCGCCATGGACGGCGCCGCGAAGTACCTGCGGGATCCGGACGGCGGTGCCGTCGCGGTCCGGGACGGCGGCACCAGCCGGATGCTCTGGACCGACCTGCACGACGACATCGTCGCCCAGTTCAACACCGCCGGTACGTCGGTGACCGGCAACCGCACCTACTCGCCGCTGGGTGAGGTGACCGCCGCCAGCGGCATGGAGGGCAACCTCGGCTACCAGTCGGAGTGGACCGATCCCCGGTCGGGTCGGGTCAACATGCACGCCCGCTGGTACGACCCGGCCGTCGGTCAGTTCGACAGCCGCGACAGTGTCACCGTCAGCCCGGTGCCGGACTCGATCCGGGCCAACCGCTACCAGTACGGCGACGGCAACTCGCTGACGGTCACCGACCCGACCGGTCACTTCGGCAAGCGGCTGCGCAACGCCTGGAAGAAGATCTCCTCCGGCGTGCAGCAGGCCTGGAACACGGTGAAGGCCGGGGTGCAGCAGGCGTGGGAGCGGGTCTCCGAGTGGGCGCAGGCAGCCCGTGAACAGATCGCCGAGAAGTTCAACGACGTCAAGCAGGCACTGTCACAGGCGTACAAGAAGATGGCCGAGGCGATCAAGGGGGCCGTCGACCAGGTCGGCCAGTGGGCCCGGACGGCCAGGGACTGGATCGTCGAGCACAAGGCCGACATCGTCGGCGCGCTGGTCGGGTTCTTCGTCGAGGCCGCCTGCATGGTCGCGATCGGCTGGACCGGGGTCGGAGCGGTCGCCTGCGGGGTGGCTTCCGGCGTGACCGGTGCCCTGGTCACCGGTGCCATGCAGGGCCAGACCGGCGTCGAGCTGCTGCGCACCGCCGTACTGGGTGGGGTCGTCGGTGGATTGGGCGCGGCGCTGCCGATGATGGGCCCGGCAGCGGGCAAGGCGTTGAGCAAGGCCGGGTCCGCCGGGGCGAAGAAGGTCGCCGGCACCAGCGTCGGCAAGGCTGCGGCGTCGGCCGGCAAGGCCGTCGCGTCGGCCGGCAAGGCGGTGGGACGCAAGGTCGACGACCTGTCGCGGGCGGTATCGCGTGGCACCAGCCGGGCCACCCGGGAGGCGGCCGACTACGCCGACGACGCGGCCCGCGCCGGCGGTAGCCGGGTCGACGACCTAGCCGGTGCGGCGAGCAGTTGTGTCCGGCACAGCTTCGCGCCGGACACCCGGGTACGGATGGCCGACGGCACCAGCAAGTCGATCGGCGAGGTCGAGCTCGGCGACGAGGTGTTGGCGACCGACCCGGCCACGGGGCAGAGCTCGGCCCGGTCGGTACGGGTGCTGCACCGCCACGCCGACCGGGAGTTGACCGATGTCACGGTCACCGACACCACGACCGGCGAGAGTACGGTCGTCGAGACGACCGCGCACCACCCGTTCTGGAACGCCGACACCAACCGGTGGACCGACGCCGCCGACCTGCGCCCCGGTGACCGGCTGCGCAGCCCGGACGGCGAAACCACCCAGCGGGTCACCGCGGTCCGGGTCTGGACCGGCCTGAAATGGATGAACGACCTCACCGTCGCCGGCGTCCACACCTACTACGTGGTGGCGGCCGACCGGCCGGTCCTGGTGCACAACTGCGGCGGCTACACGGACCTCTACCACGGGACGAGCCGGCAGGCGGCGGAGAACATCCGGGCCAACGGCGTGGACACCGGATTCTCGTCACGGTCGAGGATGGACTTCGGCAAGGGTTTCTACACCACCCGTTCGCGGCAGCAGGCGGCCGACTGGGCGGGGAGTCCGCGGTTCGGTGGGGACGGCGTGGTGCTGCACTTCAAGGTGCCGAACGCGAAGCTCGACGCCCTGGCGACGAAGAAGTTCGCCATGGACAGCCCGGATCTGGCCGGCGTCGTGAAGCACTACCGCACCGGTGCCCGGGGCAACCCGCTCGGTAGGTACCAGGTGGTGGAGGGGCCGATGCTGATGAACGTCGACAAGTTCGTCCGGCAGGGACTCCCCGCGCACTGGAAGGGCAACCAGGTCGTCTTCTACGGCAAGGACGCCGGTCGGATACTGACTGCGGCCCTGCAGCCGTAGGAGAGTGACGTGAACGAGTATCAGCTGGCCTTGTCGGTCGAGGTCCGGGAGTTGCTGGACGCGACGGCGGCCGAGATGGTCGAGCTGTTCGGCATCTCCCGTGCCGAGGCGATCGCCCGGATCAACGAGCGCTGGCACGGGCAGGACTTCTCCGGTGACGACGAGATGATCCTGCACGAGGACCGGCACTACTGGGCGATGTTCGTCTACTACGACGGCGCGGTCCCCGACTGGAGCGACGACGCGGACCGGTCCGGCTGGGTTCCCCGGCCGGCACCGCCCCGCGACTCCGGGCACTGGACCGTCCCGGGGTGATCACGCCGGCACGGTCAGCTGATCGTGCAGATCGTCGCGCCGGCGCCGACGACGGCGCCGACCTCGGCGGCCAGACCGCTGACGGTGCCGGCCTTGTGCGCGTTGAGCGGCTGCTCCATCTTCATCGCCTCCAGCACCACGACCGGGTCGCCCTCGGCGACCTGGTCACCGTCGGCGACGGCGATCTTGATGATGGTGCCCTGCATCGGCGAGACCAGGGCGTCGCCGCTGGTGGCGGCCGCCGCGCTGGTGCCGCCCCGGCGGCGGGCCGGCTGTCGGGCGGCGGTCGGCGCGGTCGGCGTACCGCCGCCGAAGCCGGCAGGGAAGCTGACCTCCAGCCGCTTGCCGCCCACCTCGACCACGACGGTCTCGCGGGCCCCGGCCGGCGCGTCGGCCGCCGCCGGCGCGGTGAACGCCGGGACGGTGTTGTCGAACTCGGTCTCGATCCACCGGGTGTGCACGGTGAACGGCTCGCTGGTGAACGCCGGATCCCGCACCACCAGGCGGTGGAACGGCAGGGCGGTGGCCATCCCGTCGACGACCATCTCGTCCAGGGCCCGCCGGGCGCGTTCCAGCGCCTCGGTGCGGGTTTCGCCGGTGACGATCAGCTTGGCCAGCAGCGAGTCGAAGTTGCCGCCGATGACGTCACCGGCGACGACACCGGTGTCCACCCGTACCCCGGGGCCGGTGGGCAGCCGCAGCGCGGTGATGGTGCCGGGCGCGGGCAGGAAACCCCGGCCCGGGTCCTCACCGTTGATCCGGAACTCGATGGAGTGCCCGCGCGGTGCCGGATCCTCGGTGAACCGCAGCGGCTCCCCGGCGGCGATCCGGAACTGCTCGCGGACCAGGTCGATGCCGGCGGTCTCCTCGGTGACCGGGTGCTCCACCTGCAGCCGGGTGTTGACCTCCAGGAAGGAGATGGTGCCGTCGACGCCGACGAGGTACTCGACGGTGCCGGCGCCGTGGTAGCCGGCCTCGCGGCAGATCGCCTTGGCGCTGGCGTGGATCTCGGCGCGTTGGGCGTCGGTGAGGAACGGTGCCGGTGCCTCCTCGACAAGCTTCTGGTGGCGGCGTTGCAGTGAGCAGTCCCGGGTGCCGACGACGATCACGTTGCCGTGCTGGTCGGCGAGCACCTGCGCCTCGACGTGGCGGGGCCGGTCCAGGTAGCGCTCGACGAAGCATTCGCCCCGGCCGAACGCGGCGACCGCCTCGCGGGTCGCCGACTCGAACAGGTCGGCGATCTCGGCCATCTCGCGGGCGACCTTGAGGCCGCGCCCGCCGCCACCGAACGCGGCCTTGATCGCCACCGGGAGGCCGTACTGCTGCGCGAAGGCGACGACCTCGTCGGGCCCGGCGACCGGGTCGGCGGTGCCGGGCACCAGCGGCGCGCCGGCCCGCTGGGCGATGTGCCGGGCGGTGACCTTGTCGCCGAGGTCGCGGATCGCCTGCGGGCTGGGGCCGATCCAGGTCAGCCCGGCATCGATGACGGCTGCGGCGAAGTCGGCGTTCTCGGAGAGGAACCCGTAGCCGGGGTGGACGGCGTCGGCGCCGGACCGGGCGGCGACGTCGAGCAGCTTGTCGATCCGCAGGTACGTGTCGGCGGCGGTCTCCCCACCGAGGGCGTACGCCTCGTCGGCGAGCCTGGCGTGCAGAGCCTCGCGGTCGGTGTCGGCGTAGACCGCGACGCTGGTCAGGCCGGCGTCCTGGCAGGCCCGGATGACCCGGACCGCGATTTCGCCCCGGTTTGCGACGAGAACTTTGCGCACGCCCTGTTCTCCCTTGCTCACGGACTAATGCGGGAGTCTAACGGCCAGCGTGATCGATCTGACCTGCGCTTCGGTGTGGGATGAGGCACCGTTCAATAGGCTCGGCGCCGTGTCTGCCACTCGGATGATGATTCTCGGCCTGGTCAAGTGGATGCAACCGGTGCACGGCTACGACGTGCGCCGCGAGTTGCTGAGCTGGCGGGCGGACAGCTGGGCCAACGTGGCACCGGGCTCGATCTACCACGCGCTGCGCACCCTCGCCGAGGAGGGCCTGCTCCGGCAGGTGGGTACCGCCCAGATCGGATCCCGGCCGGCCCGCACCAGCTACGAGATCACCGCCGCCGGCGTCGAGGAGTTCGACGATCTGCTGCGTCGGCACTGGTCGGACTGCCGGCCGGCGGCCGACCCGTTCCTCAGCGCCTTCGCGTTCCTGCCGGCAATGCCCCGGGCGGAGGCGGTCGCGGCGCTGCGGGCCAGGGCGGCGACGCTGCGGGCCGGCAACGCCGTCGCCCGCGACGAGCTGGTCGGCGGCTGGCCCCGGCAGAATCCGTCGTACGTCGGGTGGATGCTGGAGCTGACCATCGCGCGTACCGAGGGGGAGATCGCCTGGTGCGAGCGGGTCGCCGAGCTGATCGCCGCCGGTGCGTCGTACCAGCCGGCCGAGAAGTCGGCTGACGCGGCCTGGGCCGGCTGGCAGGCTGACGTCGACGCAGGTGACCGGGATCCGCTGTGACCCGGGTGGAATACTCAAGCTTGACTAATCTTCGGGCAGTCCAGGAGCACACTGATGATCGAGACCAAGGGGCTGCGGAAATCGTTCCGCTCCCGGCAGGGGCGCGGTGCCAAGACCGTCGACGCGGTCCGTGGCGTCGACATGCTGGTCGAGGAGGGTGAGATCTTCGGCTTCCTCGGGCCCAACGGCGCCGGCAAGACCACCACCCTGCGGATGCTCGCCACCCTGATCGAGCCCGACGGCGGCGAAGCCGTCATCGCCGGGGCCGATCTGCTGCGCGACCCCGGCGAGGTGCGCCGCCGGATCGGCTACGTCGCCCAGGGCGGCAGCACCTGGGACGAGGTCACCGGCCGCGAGGAGTTGGTGATGCACGCCCGGATGTACGGCATCGGCAAGGCCGAGGCGCAGCGCCGCGCCACCCGGGCCCTCGCCGCGTTCCAGCTGACCGAGTACGCCGACCGCAAGTGCAAGACCTACTCCGGTGGTCAGCGCCGCCGGGTCGAGATCGCGTTGGGCATCATCCACGAGCCGAAGGTGGTCTTCCTCGACGAACCGACCACCGGGCTCGACCCGCAGAGCCGGGCCCACATGTGGGACGAGATCCGTCGGCTGCGCGCCGAAGGCATGACCGTCTTCATCACCACCCACTACCTCGACGAGGCCGACGCGCTCTGCGACCGGATCGCGATCATGGACCACGGTGAGATCGTCACCGAGGGCACCCCCGCCGCGCTGAAGCGGGAGATCGCCGGCGAGGTGGTCAGCGTCGGGCTGCGACCGGGCCAGGCGGCCACCGCCGCGCAACTGCTCGACACCCAGCCGTACGTCGTCAAGCTGGAAACCCCCGACGACGGCGGCCTACGGCTGTTCGTCGACGACGGTGCCACCGCCATCCCGCAGATCCTGCGCACCCTCGACGGTGCCGGCCTCGACCTCGGCTCGATCGAGCTGCACCGGCCGAGTCTCGACGACGTCTTCCTCACCAAGACCGGCCGCTCGCTGCGCGAAAGCTGAATTCGGAGACCTTGAGATGAAATTCGCCCGCGACACCTGGCTGATCTTCCAACGACAGGCGACGTTGCTGCTGCGCAACCCGGTCTGGATCTTCGTCGGCGTGTTCCAGCCGATCATGTACCTGTTGTTGTTCGCGCCGTTGCTCAAGCCGGCGCTGGCCCCGATGGGGGCGAGCACCGACGCGGAGATCTACCGCATCTTCGTGCCCGGCCTGCTGGTGCTGCTGGCCATCTTCGGCGGGCTGTTCCAGGGGTTCGGCCTGATCGCCGAGCTGCGGGCCGGGGTGATCGAGCGGTCCCGGGTCACCCCGGTCAGCCGACTCGCCCTGCTGCTCGGGCGTAGCCTGCGCGACGTGGTCTCGCTGCTGCTGCAGGCGGTGATCATCACGGTGCTGGCGATCCCGTTCGGGCTGACCGTGCAGCTGGGCAACCTGCTGCTGGCGTACCTGCTGCTCGCCCTGATCGCGCTGATGACCTCGGCCGTGTCGTACGGCGTGGCCCTGCTGGTCCGCAGCGAGGACGCGCTCGCCCCGCTGATGAACACCGTCGCCCAGCCGGTGCTGCTGCTCTCCGGCATCCTGTTGCCGCTGGCCTTCGCGCCCCTGTGGCTGCAGCGGGTCGCCCAGTGGAACCCGTTCTCCTGGGCGGTCGACGGCACCCGTGCCCTGTTCGCCGGGAACATCGGCGACGACGCGGTCTGGCAGGGACTGCTGATCACCCTGGCGCTGGCGGCTCTCGCGGTGACCTGGGCGGCCCGGGCCTTCGCCCGCAGCGTCCGGTAGCGGCGGCCGCGGTTCCGGTAGCGGCGGCCAGCCCTGGGCGGTCGGGCTGCCCTCTGCGCACGGCAACGGCGCAGAGGGCAGCGACTCCCAGGCTACCGCCGCCCGGCCCGGCCCGCCTCCGGCCGCAGGTCGGTCCGCGTCGGGCCGGTGCTCAGCGGCGTCGGGCCAGGGTCAGTCCGTCGGCGATGGCCAGCATCACCACGTCGACCCGGTCGTCGTCGGCGACCTGCCGGTTGAAGGCGACCATCGCACGGTCCTCCTCGCTGTTCGGCTGCAGGACCCGGCCGTGGCGCAGCACGTTGTCGACCACGATCAGCCCACCGGGACGCATCCGGGGCACCAGTTCGGCCCAGTACACCGGGTAACTGATCTTGTCGGCGTCGATGAATGCCAGGTCCAGGTGCGGCTCGGTCGGCAACGCCCGCAGCGACTCGGCGGCCGGCCCGATCCGCAGCTCGATCCGGTCGTCGACGCCGGCCCGCTGCCAGTAGCGGCGGGCCACCGAGGTGAACTCCTCGGAGACGTCCAGACAGATCAGCTGACCGTCGGCGGCCATGCCCCGGGCGATCGCGAGCGCGGAGAGCCCGGTGAAGGTGCCGACCTCGACCGCGCGGCGGGCACCCACCAGCCGGGCCAGCATGGTCATCAGGGCGGCCTGTTCGGGCGCGACCTGCATCTGCGCGTTCTCCGGCAGGTTGGTCGCGGTCTCGGCGATGAGGTCGCCGACGATCTCGTCCGGCGGGGTGCCGTGGGCGACGACGTACGCCTGCAGCGCATCCGTCATCGGCAACGTCTTGGTGGTCATGCCCCAGACGCTAGCCGGTCACCGGTCCTCGTCGGCCGCGCCCCACAGATCGGTGATCCGGTGGCCGACGTCGGCCACCAGCCGGCGCAGCAGCGGCAACGACAACCCGACGACCGTACCGTGATCGCCTTCGATCCGGTCGAGGAACGGCGCACCCACCCCGTCGATGGTGAACGAGCCCGCCACCCGCAGCGGCTCCCCGGTGGCCACGTACGCCGCGATCTCGTCGTCGGTGACGTCGGCGAAGTGCACCACGGTCGCGGCGGTCCGTTCGGCCCGGACCCCGCTCGCCAGGCTGGTCAGCGCGTGCCCGGTGTAGAGCACCCCGCTGCGGCCACGCATCCGCCGCCAGCGCTGCGCGGCGTCGGCGGCGTCGGCCGGCTTGCCGTACACCGCGCCGTCGAAGTGCAGCACCGAGTCGCAGCCGAGGACGAGCAGGTCGGCGTCGCCCTCGACGTGGTCGGGGCGCAGCCGGTCGGCGACGGCGGCCATCTTCATCCGGGCCAGGGCCAGGCACAGCTCGTCGGGGCGCTCCAGCGTCACCGACTCCTCGTCGACGCCGCTCACCAGCACCTGCGGGGTGATCCCGGCGGACTGCAGCAGCGCGTACCGGGCCGGGCTGGCCGAGGCGAGGACCAGACGGGGACGCAGCGAGGTAGACACGGTCGGTCAGGCTACCTGGCCGGTCAGCGCGGCGACGCCGCCGCGCGCCAGGCGTCCGGGCCGGGTCGCGGCAGCGGGCCACGGTCAGGCCGGGCACTGCGGGCCCAGCGGGCCGCCGCCGGCTCCGTGACGGGGCCACTGTCGGAAACCGGACGGGTACGGCTGAGCACGGCACCGACCAGCGCGGCCAGCTCCTCGGCGGTCGGTGACCCCCGGGTGATCCGCCAGTCGTGCCGCGCCTCGGTCATCGCCCCAGGCTACGCGGGCCGGCCGACGCGGTCGACCGGTCGTCGCCGGGCCGAAGGTGAATGGTGATCATCACTGGCGCGCTGGGCTGGCCGCAGGGTTGCCGGATCGTACAATATGACGCGCGGCTCACACCGGCCGCGTGCCGATCGTGTGGCACCCAGATCTTCCGGGTACGGTCATTTGGATGTCCGCTGTGCCCCCGCAACTTGTTGCTGACCGTTACCGGCTGGTCGAGCCGCTCGGTCAGGGCGGCATGGGCCGGGTCTGGAAGGCCCGTGACGAGGTGCTGCACCGCGACGTCGCCATCAAGGAGCTGGTGCCGCCGCCGGGGCTGACCAACCAGGAGCGCCGCGAGATGCGGGAACGCTCGCTGCGGGAGGCGCGGGCCATCGCCCGGCTCAACCACATCAACGTCGTACGGGTCTTCGACGTGCTGCGCACCGACGGTGACCCGTGGATCGTGATGGAGTACGTACCGTCACAGTCGTTGCAGGACCTGCTCGCCGACAGCGGCCCGGTGCCGGCCAGTCGGGCCGCCGAGATCGGTCTCGGCGTGCTCGGCGCGTTGCGTTCGGCGCACCTGTCCGGGGTCATGCACCGCGACGTCAAGCCCGGCAACGTGCTCATCGGCCACGACGGTCGGGTGGTGCTGACCGACTTCGGGCTGGCCACCGTGCCCGGTGACCCGAACGTCACCCGCACCGGCCTGGTGCTCGGCTCGCCGGCGTACATCGCCCCGGAGCGCGCCCGCACCGGTAGCGCCGGGCCCGAAGGGGACCTCTGGTCGCTCGGCGCGACCCTGTACGCGGCCGTCGAAGGGCAGTCGCCGTACGCCCGCCCGACCGCGATCGCCACGCTCTCCGCGCTGGCCACCGAGCCGCCGCCGCCGGCCCGCCGCGCCGGGCCGCTCAAGCCGGTCCTCGCCGGGCTGTTGCGCAAGGACCCGCAGACCCGGATGAAGGCCGACGAGGCGGAGCGCCTGCTGACCCGGGCCGCCGGGCGCGGTCCGCGTCGGGGCCGGTCACTGCTCGACGGCGTACGTCGACCGAGCCCGCTCGGCTCCCGGGAGGTGCGGCCCGGCGAGTCACGGTCGGGGATCGTCCCCGGTCCGCGTTCGGCCGCGCCGCGTACCCCCGTGTCGCCGGGGCCGGTCTCGCCGGTCTCGCCGTTGCCGACCCCGCTGCCAGTGGTGCCGGGGCCGGCGAAGTACGGCCCGGTCGCCCGGCCCGCTGCGGCTTCGGACGAGACCAAGGTGGTCGGGACGCCGTCGGTCGCGGCGGACGAGACCAAGGTGGTCAGGTCGCCGGCCGCCGAGACCAGCGTGCTTCCGGTGCCGAAACCGACCGCCCCCGCACCGGCCGAAACGACCGTGCTGCCGCCGGCCGCGCAGTCTCCGACCGAGCAGACCTCGGCGAAGCAGCCGCCAGCTGAATCGACTCAGGTTGAGCCGACCCAGATCGTCCAGGCCGACGAGCCCCGGGCCGACGAGCCGCAGACGAACCAGGAGACGGCCCCCGCCGCCGGGTCGTCGACCGACGAGCCGACCGCAGTGGCACCCGGCGTCGCCGAGTCGGCCGACCGCAGCGGCCCCGCTGCCGCCGAGCCGCCGGCAACTGCCGCGCCGGCCCCTGCCGGCGCCACCGCGACCAGCGTGGACCACCGGCCGGAGCCGGCGCCGCAGCGGCAGAACTGGTCGACCCCGGCGCTGCTGTTCGACCGGGCCGCCCGCACGGTCGGCGCGGTGCCACGCAACGTTCTGCTCGGCAGCGCCGCCGGGATCGTCGTACTCGTGCTGCTGGTGACCGTCGCGATGCTCAGCCTCGGCGACGAGGGTGAGCGGCGCGGACAGCTCGGCACCACGCCGGGGGAGTCGCCGGCCGTGCCCTCGGCGGCCGCCACCAGCGCGCCGAGTGCCGAAGCATCACCGCAGCCGTCGTCCGCCGCGCCGTCGCCGAGCGCAGCGGAGTCGCCGACACCGCCGCCGCCGACGACGGGAGCGCCTGCGGCCGGACCACTGCCGGCCGGCTGGCGGCTGCACGAGGATCCCACCGGGTTCTCCGTTCCGGTGCCGGAGGGTTGGTCGGTGTCCCGTGACGGCAGCCGGGTCGAGTTCCGGGAGACCGCACAGCTCGGGCGGTTGATCATCATCGACCAGACCGACAGCCCCAAGCCCGACCCGGTCGCCGACTGGGAGAGCCAGGAACAGACCCGGCGGGGTGGCTACAACAACTACGAGCGGGTCCGGATCGAGGCCGTCGACTATTTCCTGTCCGCCGCCGACTGGGAGTTCCGCTACACCACCAGCCGGGGCAACCGGCTGCAGGTCCGCAACCGGGGATTCGTCACCGCGCCGGACAAGGCCTACTCGATCTACTGGTCCACCACGGCCGACCGGTGGCAGGAGGACCTGGTGTACTTCGACCTGATGGCGAGCCGCTTCCGCCCGGCCGGGAGCTGAGCCGCCGCACAGTACGCATGAACTTCCGATCTTCGGGGTACCACCCTGGACACGACGGAAGGAGGTGCGACATGAGCAACCGTCGACGGATCGCCAAGCCGAGCCTGGCACTGTGGATGCTGGTGGCGCTGGCCGACGTGGCCCTGCTGGTCGCGAGCGTGGGGCTGCTGACCGTACTGCTGGTCGTGGCCGGCGTCGTCGCCGTGGTCGGAGCCGTGGTCGGGGCGTCCCAGCTGGTCGGTCGCGGTGCCCGCCGAGCGGTGGACCCCCTGTCGTAACGACGTCAGTTCTCCCCGTAATCGTTGATTGTGGTCTATGTGCCGGCTAGCCTGAGGGCGGCGCGACGCTGCGGACTCGATCTGCCGACCGGCGAAACCGGCGGCGCACCCGGGGAGACGAGTTGGATCCAATGGTTCTGGCTGCCCAGCAATGGGTCAACGCCACCTATCGTCAGGTGCCCGGCTACCAGGTCGTGGCGGAGGACGGGCGCACCGGCTGGCCCACCATGTACGCCCTCACCCGGGCTCTGCAGCATGAGCTCGGCATCGCCGGGCTGGTCGACAACTTCGGCCCGACGACGCTGTCCCTGCTGACCCGGCGCGGCGGCATCCGCATCGGCGACCCGAACACCAACATGGTGCGGATCCTGCAGGCGGCCTGCTTCTGCAAGGGCTACCACGCGGGTGGGATCACCGGCACCTTCGGCCCGAACACCCAGGCCGCGGTGACCGCGATGATGGCCGACGCCGGGTTGGGGCCGATCGTCGGTGGCGCCGCCTCGCCGAAGGTGGTCAAGGCGATGCTGACCATGGACGCCTACGTCCTGCTGCCCGGCGGGTCGGCGGCGGTCCGGCAGATCCAGCAGTGGCTCAACGGCCGGTACGTGCACCGCCGCGACTTCTTCGTCGCCCCCTGCGACGGACACTTCTCCCGGGATGTCCAGAAGGCCCTGTTCCTGGCCATCCAGTTCGAGCTGGGAATGACCGACGACCAGGCCACCGGGGTCTTCGGCCCGGGGACCCAGGCCGGCCTGCGCAACCACCACCTCAGCGTCGGCTCGACCGGGGTGTTCGTGCAGATCTTCACCGCCGCGATGGTGGTCAACCGGATTCGGCTCGCCGCCGGCGGTACGTACGAGACCTTCACCGCCAGCTACACCGCCACGGTCGCGGCGGCGGTACGCGACTTCCAGTCCTTCTCCGTGCTGCCGGTCACCGGCGCCGGTGACTTCGCGACCTGGTGCCAACTGCTGGTCTCCACCGGCGACCCGAGCCGTCCCGGCACCGCTGCGGACTGCATCACCACGGTCACCGACGCTCGGGCCCAGGCCCTGTACGCCGCCGGTTACCGCGTGGTCGGGCGGTACCTCGACGAGAAGCCCTGGGGCACGCTGAACAAGAAGATCCAGCCGGGTGAGCTCGACACCATCTTCCGCAACGGCCTGAAGGTCTTCCCGATCTCCCAGTACTACGGCGAAGAGGTCTCCTACTTCACCTACGCCACCGGGTACCAGGATGCGCTGGACGCCCACGCCGCCGCGCTCGGCTACGGCTTCCGGGCCGGCACGGTGATCTACTTCGCGGTGGACTACGACGCCACCGGGGCCGACATCGCGTCACACATCGTGCCGTACTTCACCGGGGTGGTGGTGGCCGGGCTGGCCGCCGCCGGCAACCGGTACGTCCACGGTGTCTACGGATCCCGCAACGTCTGCGCCCAGGTCAGCCAGCAGACCCAGGCACTGTGGTCGTTCGTCTCCGGCATGTCGACCGGGTTCTCCGGCAACATGGGCTTCCCGCTGCCGGAGAACTGGTCGTTCAACCAGATCCAGACCCTCACGGTCGGCACCGGCAGCGGGGCCATCGAGATCGACAAGAACATCCACCGGCCGGGCACCGACCCGGGGGTCTCCTCGGTCGAGACCACCGTCGCGACAACGGAGGCGACCCGATGACCTCGACCATGATGCCCCGCCGCAGGCTGCTCGCGGCCAGCGGAGCCGTCACCGGCGGCGCACTGCTCGGCGCGGCCGGGCTGCCGGCCGCCGGCGCGGCCGCACCCGCTGATCCCGCAGCGCCAGCGGTCGGCGCGGCACCGGCCGACCCGACCGTGAGCGGCTGGCCGGCGGTCGACGCCGGGCAGGTCGCACCGGTGCGGATCGAGGGCAGCGATGCCACCGTGCTGCTGGCCGCTGGTGCCGTCGCCACCGTGCTGCGGCACGTCGCCCGCCGCTTCCACTACGAGGTCGCACCGCTGGGCGACGGCGACGCGTCCGGCTGGCAGCCCACCGGCCCCGCCGCGCACCGCAGCGGTACGGCGATCGCCCTGCACCCGGCCCGCTACCCGGTCGGCGTGACCGGTGGCTTCTTCCCCGCGCAGCTGGTCGTGATCCGCGACATCCTGGCCGAGTGCGCCGGGGTGGTCCGCTGGGGTGGCGACGACCGGCAGGCGCCACACGAGAGCCACTTCCGGATCGACGTACCGCCGGGGGACCGTCGGCTGACCGCGGTCGCCGCCGCCGTCGACGCCCGGCGCGGACCGGGCACCGGTGCCGGGGCCGTCCCGGACCCGCTGGTGCCGGGCCGCCGGGCCGCCGCGCGGACCCTGGAGTCGCTGCAGCGCCGCCACTGACCGCCGAGCGAGGGCCAGCGGTCACCGCCGCAGCAGCGAGCCGGGGTCCAGACGCTGCGGACTCTGCTCGACGATCAGGTACCAGCCGATGCCGGCGGCCGCGTACGTCTGCACCTTGATGAGACGGTCGTTGGCTTCGTTGCCAGGTGAAACGATCTCGGCGATCAGCCGGACCTCGGCAGCCTCCACGACGGTCCCCTCGTCGTCGGTGTCAGCCACCACCCGGTCCGGGACCGCCAACCTGCCCGTTCGCAACCGTACGTTCACCGCCTCGAAGACCAGCGGGCCTGCCGCACCGACGGCAGCCTCCAGGGCGTTCGCCAGGCGAAGGGAGAGGTCCTGGTGACGCTTGCTCGGGGCGGGGCCCACGATCAGGCTTCCGTCGAGAAGTTCGATGCGGTTGGCGGTCTCGCCGAGAGCGAGGTACTCCGCCTCCGTCCACGGACCGTGGTGCTCGTCCAGCGCGGCGACGCTCACGTCCGGCACCTCCTGACCGCTGACTGCTGTCGACATGGTGTGGCCGACGACGTACGGCCGTGGTTGCACCTGCCGGCGCTCTGGTGGGGCCGGTACGCGGTGGGTAGGCTCCCGGGCTGTGTCGATCACCGGGCTGACGGATATGTGGAACCGCCTGTTCAGTGCGCAGCCCGACCCGCCGCCGTTGCTGGTGCTGATCACGGCGGTGCTCGCCGTGGCGGTGGTCGTCGTACGGCTGCCGTGGCGGATCGCCCGCAACGCGATCACCATCGCCCACGAGGGCGGCCACGCACTGATCGCGCTGGTCACCGGGCGCAAACTGAAGGGCATCCGACTGCATTCGGACACCTCCGGGCTGACCCTGTCGGCCGGTCGGCCGACCGGGCCCGGCATGATCCTCACCCTGCTGGCCGGCTACGTCGCGCCGTCGTTGGTCGGCCTGGCCGGTGCCTGGCTGCTCGGCGGCAACCGGATCACCCTGCTGCTGTGGATCGCCGTCGCGCTGCTGTTCGCCATGCTGCTGATGATCCGCAACATGTTCGGCATCGTGTCGATCCTGGTCACCGGCGGGGTGGTCTTCGCGGTCTCCTGGTTCGCGACCCCGCAGGTGCAGGCCGCGTTCGCGTACACCGGGGTGTGGTTCCTGCTGATCGGCGGGATCCGGCCGGTCGGCGAGTTGCAGCGGCTACGTGCCCAGGGCCGGTCGCCGGAGTCGGACGCCGACCAGCTGGCCTGGCTGACCCGGGTGCCGGGCCTGGTCTGGGTGGGCCTGTTCGGCCTGGTCAACGTCGCGGCGCTGATCGTCGGCGCGCTGCTGCTGGCCGGCCCGTGGCTGCCCGAGCTGAGCCTGCCGTCGACCGGCGGCTGACCCGTACCGGTGGTCTGCCGCCTCGCTGGTACGGGCCGCCGGTCACAACGGGATGTTGCCGTGCTTCTTCGGCGGCAGCGTCTCCCGCTTGCCGCGCAGCATCCGCAGCCCCCGGGCCACCTGCAGCCGGGTCTGCGACGGGGCGATGACCGCGTCGACGTAGCCGCGTTCGGCGGCGACGTACGGGTTGGCCAGCTGCTCCTCGTACTCGGCGATCCGCTGCGCCCGGACCGCCGCCGGGTCGGCGGCGGCGGCCAGCTCCGCGCGGTAGAGGATGTTCACCGCGCCCTGGGCGCCCATCACCGCGATCTGCGCGGTCGGCCAGGCGAAGTTGAGGTCGGCACCGAGGTGCTTGGAACCCATCACGTCGTACGCCCCGCCGTAGGCCTTGCGGGTGATCACGGTGACCTTCGGGACGGTCGCCTCGGCGTACGCGTAGATCAGCTTCGCGCCCCGGCGGATGATGCCGTCCCACTCCTGGTCGGTTCCGGGCAGGAAGCCGGGCACGTCGACGAAGGTCAGCACCGGGATGTTGAACGCGTCGCAGGTCCGGACGAACCGGGCCGCCTTCTCCGAGGCGCCGATGTCCAGGCAGCCGGCGAAGTGCAGCGGCTGGTTGGCGACCACGCCGACCGGTCGGCCGTCGATCCGGCCGAAGCCGACGATGATGTTCTGCGCGTACAGCGGCTGGATCTCCAGGAACTCGCCGTCGTCGACGACGTGCTCGATCACCCGGTGCATGTCGTACGGGTGGTTGGCCGAGTCCGGCACGATGACGTCCAACTCCCGGTCGGCGTCGGTGACCGTCGCCTCCGGTGTGGCCGGCAGCGTCGGCGGGTCGTCGAGATTGTTGCTCGGCAGGTACGCCAGCAGCGCCTTGACGTAGTCGACCGCGTCGTCCTCGTCAGTCGCCAGGTAGTGGGCGTTGCCGCTGGTCGCGTTGTGGGTCCGGGCCCCGCCGAGCTCCTCCATCCCGACGTCCTCGCCGGTCACCGTCCGGATCACGTCCGGGCCGGTGATGAACATGTGCGAGGTCTTGTCGACCATGACGGTGAAGTCGGTGACGGCGGGGGAGTAGACCGCCCCACCCGCGCACGGCCCCATGATCAGGGAGATCTGCGGGATCACGCCGGAGGCGCGGACGTTGCGGAAGAAGATCTCGCCGTACAGCCCGAGGCTGACCACGCCCTCCTGGATCCGGGCGCCACCGGAGTCGTTGATCCCGACAACCGGGCAACCGACCTTCATCGCCAGGTCCATCACCTTGACGATCTTCTCGCCGAACACCTCGCCGAGGGAGCCGCCGAAGACCGTGAAGTCCTGGGCGAAGACGCAGACCTGCCGGCCGTCGACGGTGCCGTAGCCGGTGACCACCCCGTCGCCGTACGGGCGGGTGCGCTCCAGCCCGAAGTTCGTCGACCGGTGCCGGGCCAGCTCGTCCAACTCGACGAAGGACCCCTCGTCGAGCAGCATGGCGATTCGTTCCCGGGCGGTGCGTTTGCCCCGGGCGTGCTGTTTGTCCACCGCGCGGGCCGAGCCGGCGTGCACCGCCTCGTCGACCCGGCGCTCCAGGTCCGCCAACTTGCCGGCGGTGCTGTGGCGGTCGGTTCCGGTCCCTGCCTGCTCACTCGTCACGCCCACACCGCGGATGGTATCGACGCGCGGCGCGTCGGGCAGGTGCGGTCGGTGTGCGGTTCGCCTCAACCCGCTCGGTGCTCCGGTGCGACGGCGACGTTTCCTGGTTGTTGTCCGGTTCGTTACCCCACCGTGACGATGTTCGGAGTCGCGCTGTTCGCCGCCGGTCTGACGGTGCTGCTGGTCATGTGGCCGATGCTGCGCCCGGCCCGGCCCGCCACCGAGGCGTGGACCGTCGACGAGGCCACCGGGGCGTGGACCGTCGAGGAGACAGATCCGTCTGCTGACCGGTGGCCGGGTGGCCGGCGGCCCGCGCCCCGGCACCGGCGGGGTGGGCGTCGCCGTGCCGGCCGGGCCGGGCTGCCGCGTCGCCGCGTACCGGTGGGTGTGGCCCCGACGGCGTCGGTGCCCCGGCAGCGGCGCGGCGGCCGGGGTGCCGGCGACCTCCCGCCCCGGCCGGGCGCGGTGGGCGCCGTCAGCACCCCGTCGGAAGGCACCCCGTGGCAGGGTGCCACGCCGGCGGGGCCGCCGCCGGCCACCGTGCCGGTGATCGGTACGACAGTCGCCGGTACCCCGTACCGGGGCGTTGCGCCCGTACCGGACGGTCTCCGTCGGTTTCCGTGATCGCGCCGTAGGCTGGGCGGATGTCCGCTTCGCCGTACACCGATCTGGACCGTCCGCCGCTCGATCAGCGCGGGCTGCGCCGGGCGTTGGTCGTCCCTGGTGGACTCTGGACGGACCTGGAGGTCCGGCCGGTGACCAGGTCGACGAACATCGACGTACTGGCGGCGGCGCGGGCCGGAGCAGCCGAGGGCCTGGTGGTGGCGGCGGAACAACAGACCGCCGGGCGGGGGCGGCTGGGCCGCGACTGGGTCTCGCCGCCCCGCGCCGGGTTGGCGGTGAGCCTGCTGCTGCGTCCGGCGCTGGCCCGGCCCTCGCGGGGCTGGCCGGCGGTGCCACCGGCCCGCTACGGCTGGTTGCCGCTGCTGGCCGGGGTCGCGTTGGTCGAGGCGGTGTCCCGACTTGCCGAGTTGCCGGCCCGGCTGAAATGGCCCAACGATCTGCTGATCGGGGAGGCGAAGTGCGCGGGGATCCTCGCCGAGGCGGCTCCGGTCGGACCGGCCGCCCTCGCCGCTCCGGCGACACCACGGGAGGAACCGCAGTCGGATGCGTCGCCGACCGGCGGAGCCCCGGCGGTGGTGCTGGGCATCGGACTGAACGTGACGCTGAAGGTCGACGAGCTGCCGCCGTCGAGCTCCGGGCTGCCGGCCACCTCGCTGCAGTTGGCCGGGGCGGCGGCGACCGACCGCGACCCGTTGCTGCGGGCGCTGCTGCGCGGCGTCGAAAGCTGGTACGGGCGGTGGCGGGCCGCCGGTGGCGACCCGACGGCGGCCGGGCTGCGGCCGGCGTACCTGCGGCACTGCGCGACCATCGGCCGTGCGGTCCGGGTGACGCTACCGACCGGGGCGGTCCGGACCGGGGTGGCCGTCACCGTCGACGACGGCGGTCGGCTGGTGGTCCGGACCGCCGCCGGTGACCTGCCGGTGGCCGCCGGTGACGTGCTGCACGTACGGGCCGCCGACGCGGTGGACGGGTCAGCCGCCGACGACGCGCCGGGAAACGGTACGCACGGTTGACGGTCGCGGTGGCGGGAAGCCGCTACGGTCTTGCCGGCGCCGGTGTGCGGCGCGCCGGCCGGGCCGACGGCCCGGTTGTGGGCGAGGAGGTTGGCGTGGCGTTTCCCGAGGACATGCTCACCGATGACGAGCATGTCGTGTTGCATCTGCACCCGCACTGGAAGGCCCTGGTGGGGCCGGTAGCCGTGCTGGTGCTCGCGGTGGCCGCCGTGGTGGCCGGGTTCCTGTTGCTGCCCGCCGGCACCGGCGGCACCGTCGCGCTGTACGCGATCGCCGTCGCCGGGCTGGTGGCCGTGTCGTGGTTGACGGTCCGCCCGTTCCTGATCTGGCGGACCACCCACTACGTCTTCACCAACGAGCGGGTGGTGCTGCAGCACGGAGTCTTCTCCCGGGAACGGCGGGACATCCCGCTGAACCGGGTCAACGACCACTCGATGAGCCAGCGGTTCAGCGAACGGCTGCTGGGCTGCGGCACATTGACGATCGAGTCGGCCGGTGAGCGGGGGCAGACGGTGCTGGCCGACATTCCCGGCGTCGGTCGGGTGCAGACCACCCTGTATGAACTGGTGGAGAACCACCACGACCGGCACAGCCTGGGTGACGGCGAGATGCGGGAGATCCTCGACGAGGTCCGCCAGGACCGGGGCCAGGACCGGGCCGACGACACTCCGGCGGCCACCTGACCCACGCCCGGCCGGGTCCCGGCCCGACGCGGGCCGGGTCGGCCTGACCCGGTCCGCGTCAGGCCGGGTCAGGCCGGTGGGCCGTCGTCGCGCAGTGCGAACCAGCCGCGGAACCGGGTCCGCAGCACCTCCCGTTCGGGGCGGTCGTAGGTGTCGAGCCGGGTCAGCGACCCGACCAGGGTCACCGTGCCGAGACCCGGCCGGGCGTGGGACAGCCGACGGCTGAGCACGTCGAGGCGACCGGCCAGCCGGTCACCGGCGTACACCGGTGCCAGCCAGCGCAGTTCCTCCAGTCCGGGGGATGCGTCGGCGGCCGCCCGGGAGAGCACCGCGTCCACGTAGGCCCGCATGAACAGGCTGACGGTGAAGAAGCCGCTGGCGATCAACGCTCCGTGGTGACTGGTCCGGGCCAGCCCGGCGTCGACGTGGTACCACTGCGGGTCGAACCGTTGCGCGAAGCTGACCATCTCGCTGCCGTCGACCGTGGTGACGCCGAGGTCGAAGGATCCGCCGGGGGCGAGGTCCTCGAAGAACAGGTCGGCGTCAGCACCGGTGCCGGAGCGCACGACGTGGGTCAGTGGGGGGCCGGGCGGGACGCCGCTGTGGCGATCTCCGCAGGGTGGCGGGCCTCGCCCGGTTCGGCCAGCAGCGCGGGGCTGTCCGGCACCTGGACCGACGTCGACAACTGCGGGTCACGGTGCAGCTGCTGCGGGACGCGGCCGGTCGGCTGCGCCGGGTCGCTCGGGGCGGGTCCGCCGGCGGCCGCCCGAGGTGCCGGCCGGAAGACAAACGTCCGGTACGCCCAGAATCGGAAGATGGTGCCGAGGACCAGGCCGACGATCTTGATGATGTTCAGCGCCAGCAGCCCGTGGATGGAGAAGCCGTACTTCGCCAGGGCCAGGATCCCGACCTCGATCAGCAGGCCGGTGATGTTGAACAGGAAGAAGAGCACGTACTCCCGCTGGAGCGCCGACTTGGGCCGGTCCCGGTAGGTCCAGTACCGGTTCATGAAGTACGAGCTGGTGGTCGCCACGATGGCCGCGACCACCGTCGCCTTCAACTGGCCGTCGCTGAGCACGGTCAGTGCCAGCGCGTTGAACACCGCGAAGTTGATCACCGTATTGATGCCACCGACGGTGCCGAACTTGACGACCTCGCGGACGAACTTCTGCCAGCGCTCGGGCAGAAGGTTGAGTACTCGCATCAGATCACCATACGGTAGTTCGGTCCCCCACTCGGGTCGACCGGCGATCAGCCCCGCGCGACGTGCGGTTACTCACGTTCGGTCGCCGCCGCCGGGACCACGGCCGCAGCGGTGCCGACGAACACGAACCGGCGGTAGGCCCAGAACCGGAACAGAGTGCCCAGCGCGACCCCGACGACGTTGGCCGCGATGTTGTCCGCCAGCAGGGTACGGAACACCTCCGGCCAGATGCTGCCCAGCCCGTAGTGGCTGATGGCCAGGCAGCCGAGGCCGATGCCCAGACCGACGGCGTTGAAGAAGAAGTAGAGCCCGTACTCCCGGGCCAGCCCGGACCGGCCCCGGTGCCGCCAGGTCCAGAACCGGTTGCCGACGAAGGCCACCGAGGCGGCCACCACCGTCGACAGCGTCTTGGCGGTCAACGGCCCCAGCCCGAGCACACTGGCGGCGACGTTGAACCCAACGATGTCGATGATGAAGGCGATCCCGCCCACGATGCCGAACTTGCCCAGCTCGCGTACCAGTTGGCCGAACCGGTCGCGGAGCCGGTGGATCAACCCTGGAGGGGAGGCGGGCGCGGATGGCTCGCCGGTGGCGGACACGGACACGGCCCCGAGCGTAGCGGGTGCCACCCGTCGGCGGTGGACGGCACCGGTATTGCCGTCCGCACCGACTACCGTCTGTAGCTGGCGTTCCGGGTGGCCGAAGACCGGAAGAATGTGCGTAGAGCTGCGCGTGGGAGCGAGAAACAGCTCGTCAGATTGCATTCGTCGACATCTTGTGCAGTTCTTCACAAGCTCCCCAGCTGTCCTGAACGGTCGATCGGTTTACCCTGAGTCCAACTCCCGGACCTGTATCCCGGCGGTTGGACCAGTCCAGCCGCCGGTGCGGTGCACTCCAGGAACGAGGTCAGCGCCGACCATCGAGGAGATCGCCATGACTGCAACGGCCACCACGCCCGTACCGTCGAACAGTCCGAGCCCCGCTCCCACCGACCACCCCCGCCTGCTGTCCTGGGTGCGCGAGATCGCCGCACTGACCACGCCGGACCGCGTGGTCTGGGTCGACGGGTCGACCGCCGAATGGCACCGGCTCACCGACGAACTCGTCGACGCCGGCACCCTGGTGCGACTCGACGCCGAACGCCGCCCCAACTCCTTCTGGGCCCGTACCGACCCGACGGACGTGGCCCGCGTCGAGGAACGCACCTTCATCTGCTCGCCGGACGCCGCCGACGCCGGACCCACCAACAACTGGATGGACCCGGCCGAGATGAAGCGGGTGATGACCGAGCTGTACCGGGGCTGCATGCGGGGGCGGACCATGTACGTCGTCCCGTTCTGCATGGGCCCGCTGGACGCGCCGTCGCCGATGTTCGGGGTGGAGATCACCGACAGCGCGTACGTCGTCGCCTCGATGCGGATCATGACCCGGATGGGCGCCGAGGTGCTCGCCGCGATGGGCGACGACGCCGAGTTCGTACCGGCGCTGCACTCGGTCGGCGCGCCGCTGGAGCCGGGCCAGACCGACGTGCCGTGGCCGGCCAACGAGACCAAGTACATCTCGCACTTCCCGCAGACCCGGGAGATCTGGTCGTACGGGTCCGGCTACGGCGGCAACTCGCTGCTCGGCAAGAAGTGCTACGCGCTGCGGATCGCCAGCGTCATGGCCCGCGACGAAGGCTGGCTCGCCGAGCACATGCTGATCCTCAAACTGACCGCCCCGGACGGCCGGGTCCGCTACATCGCCGGGGCCTTCCCGTCGGCCTGCGGCAAGACGAACCTGGCGATGCTGGAGCCGACCATCCCCGGCTGGAAGGTCGAGACGATCGGCGACGACATCGCCTGGATGCGCTTCGGCGACGACGGCCGGCTCTGGGCGGTCAACCCCGAGTACGGGCTCTTCGGCGTCGCCCCCGGCACCGACTGGCGGACCAACGCCAACGCCATGCGGACCCTCGACCGGGGCAACTCCATCTTCACCAACGTCGCGCTGACCGACGACCGCGACGTCTGGTGGGAGGGGATGGGGGAGCCGCCGGCGCACCTGACCGACTGGCGGGGCCAGGACTGGAATCCGGGCCGGGGCACCGACGCCGCCCACCCGAACAGCCGGTTCTGCACCCCGATCACCCAGTGCCCGATCCTGGCCGACGAGTACCACGACCCGCGCGGGGTACCGATCGACGCGATCCTGTTCGGCGGCCGGCGGCGGACCACCGTACCGCTGGTCACCGAGGCGCGTGACTGGGTGCACGGCGTCTACCTCGGGGCCACGCTCTCCTCGGAGACCACCGCAGCGGCCACCGGCGAGGTCGGCGTGGTCCGCCGCGACCCGATGGCGATGCTGCCGTTCATCGGCTACCACGCCGGGGACTACTTCCGGCACTGGATCGAGATGGGCAAGGGTGTCGACGGCGACGCCGCCAAGCTGCCCCGGATCTTCTACGTCAACTGGTTCCGCCGCGACGACGAGGGCCGGTTCCTCTGGCCCGGCTTCGGGGAGAACTCCCGGGTGCTCAAGTGGATCGTCGAGCGTCTCGACGGTACGGGCGCGGCGGTCGACACCCCGATCGGCAACGTACCGACCGTCGACGCGCTGGACCTGACCGGCCTGGACGTCGACCCGGCCGACGTGGCCGCCGCGCTCGCCGTCGACCCCGCGCAGTGGCGCGCGGAGCTGCCACAGATCACCGAATGGTTCGAGCGGTTCGGCGACAAACTCCCCGGGGTGCTCTGGGCGGAGCTGGACGCGCTGCGGGTCCGACTGGACGCCGCCGGGTGAGCGTCGGCTAGCCTGCGCCGGTGGCGGCAGACCTTCCAGCTCCGGTCCGTCTGCTGGTCTGGTTGCTCGCCGTCACCGCCGCGGCCACCGTCGTGGTCGACCTGCTCAACTGGCAGTACGCGGCCGAGCAGGACTTCGCCATGGCGGTCCGGTCCGGGTGGGCGCTGCTGCGGGCGGTCGGTTTCCTGATCCTCATCCGGCAGGTGCGCAGGGCCCGGGCCGGTGCGCGACCGTTCGGGCTGATCCTGGCGGTGACGACGGTCTTCGCCCTCGGCCGGCTGGTGGTGCCCCGCTCCGGCGTACCGCTGCTGCCGCAGGTCGCCGGCTTCGGCCTGGTGGTCGGCCTCTGCGTGGCCGTGGTCTGGCTGCTGTACCGCTCACCGGTGGTCGGTGCCCATCTGGTACGCCATCCCGCCCGGCTGGTCCTCGACGGTGCCCGCCCGGCCTGGCGGGAGGCGCCGCCCCGGCGGCCGCCGGTCGCCGCCGGGCTGCTCATCGCCCGGGTGGCGGCGTTCACCTACCCCCCGCTGATGCTGGTGCCGGCCCTGGTGTCGATCGGGGTGCTGGTCGACGGCCGGCTGACCGCCACCCCGGCGGTGGTGGCCTGGATCGCGGTCGCCACCGCCACCAGCTGGCTGGTGCTGCTGGTGTCGTTCTTCATGCTGCGCGGCCGGCGCTGGGCACGCTGGCTGCTGGTCCTGGTCAGCCTCGGGGTGCTCGCCGTGGATCTGCCGCTGTGCTGGTGGCTGCTCGGCGTGGACGGGCTGGTCCGCGACGGCGCGCCGCTGGTGGTGGCGGTGGCGCTGGCCCTCTACGGTGTGTGGCGGGTCGGTCGCGCCGAGCGTGGCCGGCCGGCGACCAGCGTCGAGCACGGCCGGGGGACATCCGGTGCCGACCGGGAGGTCGCCGGCACCGACCCGGCCTGACGGGAGGTCCAGGTGGACGGTACGTCGGTCGTCGACGTCGCGGTGGTCGGTGCCGGGCCGGCCGGTGCCGCCGCGGCGATCGCCGCCCGCCGCGCCGGTGCCCGGGTGCTGCTGCTGGACCGGGCGGAGTTTCCCCGCGACAAGCCGTGCGGCGACGGCATCGCACCGCACGCCCTTGACGTGCTGGCCGGGTTGGCCGTGCCCGATCCGGTCGACGGGTTCGCCCCGGTCGGCCGGCTCCGGCTGGTCGCCCCGCACGGCGGGCAGGTCGCCGCCGAGCTGGTCCGTCCGGCGTACACGGTGCCGCGGGCCGTCTTCGACGCCCGGCTGGTCGCCGCCGCGGTCGCCGCCGGCGCGCGGCTGCGCCGGCACACCGTACGGCGGGTCACGGTCCGCGACGACCTGGTGCTGCTCGACGGCGAGATCGCGGCGCGGGCGGTGGTCGGCGCGGACGGCGCGGGATCGGTGGTACGCCGGGCGTTGGGCCACGGCCCCAACCCGGACGGACATCTGGCCCTGGCGATTCGCGGCTACGCGCCGGTCGGGGCCGTCACCAGCCCCGGCGAACAGCGGATCGTCACCACGGCGGCCGGTTGGCCGGCGTACGCCTGGGCCTTTCCGATCGGTGACGGCCGGGCGAACGTCGGGTACGGGGAGGTGCTGCGCGGCCGGCCGTTGACCCGGGCGCGGCTGCTGGACCGGTTGTGCGCGCTGCTGCCCGGCACCGACCTGGCGCAGGTCACCGACCTGCGGGCGCATCATCTGCCGCTGTCCACCCGGCGGCCGCCGGTGGGTGCCGGCCGGCTGGTGCTGGCCGGCGACGCGCTGTCGCTGATCAACCCGTTCACCGGCGAGGGCATCTTCTACGCGGTGTTGTCCGGTGCGCTGGCCGGTGCGGCGGCGGCCGGTACGCCGACGGTCGCCGCCCGCCGCTACCGGCAGGCGCTGCGTCGACGCCTCGGCGGGCATCTGCGGCACAGCGCCTTCGGCGCCTGGCTGGCCCGGCGGCCGACGACGGTGGACGCCGCCGTCGCGGCGGCGACGCGGGACCGGCACGTCTTCGACACCATCGTCGAACTCGGTCTCGGCGACGGCCGGCTGGACGCCGTCACGGTGCGTCGGCTCGCCGCGCAACTGACGATCCGCCGGGCAGCCGATACCGCGCGACGGCGTTCCGGTCGCTAGTCTGCTTACGATGACTCTGCGGGACCTGCTCTATTCGGTCTATGAGCGACGGCTCATGGCCAGACTGGCGGGCAAGCCGGTGCCCGGCCACGTGGGCGTGATGTGTGACGGCAACCGCCGCTGGGCCCGGGAGATGGGGTTCGTCGACCCCAACGACGGGCACCGGGTCGGTGCGGCGAAGATCAAGCACCTGTTGAACTGGTGTGACCAGGCCGGCATCGGCCACGTCACGCTCTATTTGCTGGCCACGGACAACCTCCGTCGACCGGCCCGCGAGCTGGATCCGCTGCTGAAGATCATCGAGGATCTGGTCACCGAGCTGGCGGAGGACGGCAACCCCTGGCGGTTGCGGATCGTCGGTGCGCTGGACCTGCTGCCCGGTGCCACCGCGACTGCGTTGAAGGCGGCCCAGGAGCGTACCCAGACCCGGTCCGACGGCGCGCAGGTCAACATCGCCGTGGGGTACGGCGGCCGTCGGGAGATCGCCGACGCCGTCCGGTCCCTGCTGTACGAGCACGCCAAGTCCGGTGGGACGCTGGAGGAGCTGGCCGAGGTGCTCGATGTCGACCACATCGCCGAGCACCTCTACACCCGTGGCCAGCCCGATCCCGACCTGGTCATTCGGACCAGCGGTGAGCAGCGGCTCTCCGGCTTCCTGCTCTGGCAGTCGGCGCATTCGGAGTTCTACTTCTGCGACGTCAACTGGCCGGACTTCCGGCGGGTGGACTTCCTGCGGGCGCTGCGGTCCTACGCCAACCGGCAACGTCGCTACGGTGCATGAGCCCGCAGGGGGTCGGCCGACGTGAGCCCGCAGGGGTCGGCCGACAGGCAACGGGCAGGTAGCTGGCTGGCGGGCCGGTCAGTCGAGGGCGAGCACCGCAGAGGTCAGGAAGTCGCCGAGTGCCTCGGGTGAGTCGATGGTGAGGTCGGCGGCAGCGGACACGTCGTGCCCGGTCTCGGAGTTGGCGACCGCCACGCACACCCCGAAGAAGTCCGGGTTGGCTTCCTGATGCGCCCGTAGCGCCGCGAAGGCCTTGATGTCCGACACGTCGTCGCCGAAGTACCAGGCGCAGCTGGCGGTGCCGACGGCCTCGCCGATGATGCTGCCCTTGTCCCGGTCGACCGGGGGCTTCAGCTCGAGCACCATCCGGCCGCTCTGGCTGCGCAGACCGAGCCGCTCGGCCTGGTCGTGGCCCCAGGACTCGACGACGCCCCCCAGCTCGGGGGCGGTCCGGTAGTGCAGCGCCACCGACAGCCGCTTGTACTCGACCAGGGTGCCGGCCGGTAGTTCGGCTCGGGCCCGGTCGGCGAGCTCGGCCATCGCGGGGACCCACGGTAGTGCCGCCGGCTCGGTCACCGTCGGCCCGGAGCCGTGGCTGTGCTCCAGCCCGTACAGCCCGTACAGGTCGACGTCGGTTATCTCCGCGAACTGGTCGCGGAGGAACTCGACGGGGCGGGCCGACACGATCGCGATCCGCTGCACCACCCCGGTGAGTGACTCGATCGCCGCCAGCACCTTGGGTGCCGGTTGCACCGAGGTGGGATCGTCGCCGACCGGGGCGAGGGTGCCGTCGAAGTCGAAGAACAGCACGCACCGGTCGGCGCGATCGATGGTGGCTCGCCATGCCTGCTCCGCGGTCAGCGGACGGGCCAAGCGCTGGTTTCCTGCATCGAACGGCCGCACGGGCGTCAGCGTACCTGCTGGCGAACGCAGTGCCAGACCTCTCGCCGGATGAACATCGGGCTACGCCGGCGCGGTCGACTACGGTCCGCCTACCGCCGGGCGGTCAGTCGTCGCCCCCACCCATCAGCCGACGACCATGCATCCGCGGTGGAAATTGCACGACTGCCGCGTCCTGTTGGTGACCTTGTCGGAGCAGATACCCCTCGACGAACCCGGCATTGCGATCGCCCACGTGGGCGTCGACTTCATTGAGCCGGGCAACGAGGAATTCGGTGAGCGCGGTGAGCCGCCCCTGCTGCCGGTCATTCAGGTGTGCGATGACCGCCACCAGGGTGGCGACGGCCGCGCAGGCGATGGCGAACATGTTCACCACCGGCGGCACCTGTCCGGTCCGCAGGAGAGCGACGACGATATTCGTGGTGGCGCAAAGGGTGACCGCGACGGCCGCGATCACTACTGCCGACCATTTGAGGGTCATCGGTATCGACCCCCCCTTCTGTCCCGCAGGGCTGTGTCCGGCCTTGTCCCGTCGCCCCCGCCGACGAACGAGCCCAAGCAGTACGGAGAGGAACGTTATCGTGACTCAGCGTGCAAGTGGGACGGAATCGGGCTGCTTGATCGGCTTTCTTTCGCCATCTGAGAACTACCCTGCTCGCTTGGGGCCTTTGCGAGGTTCGGCCGGTAGTGGGGGTCGGTAGGCGAGATACCGGATTGTCTCCCTGATGTGAAACTTCTCCGCATCGGAGACGTTGGGATCGACCAGCCGCCGCAGCAGGGCCTCCACGTCCGGATCCATCGGTGGGGCGCTCGGTGTCGGCCGGGCGTCGGTCGCCCGGTCCCAGCCGAGGACGCCGAAGGCGACGGTCGGGTTGATGCCGAGCCCGTCACAGAAGGCGACCACCCGTTCGGCCTCCGGGTCGCTGGACCATTCGCCCCGTACCCAGCGGTTGATGGTCTGTCGGGAGACACCGGTGCGGCGGGAGACCTCGGAGCCGGTCCAGGCGCGGGTCGCCCGCGCGTCGGCGAGCGCCTTGCGTACGAAGGCGGCGAAGGCGATCTTCCGCCCAGCGGAGCTGTCCGGCACCGGCCGACGGTACGGCGATTCGCCGTTCCGCCTGGGGGCGGGCACTCTCCTGTGCTGCGTCTGTGACAGAGCTTTGTGAATCTCTGTCGGGAAATTATCCCTTGTCGAGAGGGGTGTCACGGGTGCAGTCTAAGGACGTTGCTGAGGTGACGCTAATCAACCGAAAAGATGATGCTGTCACTTGCGCGTGACGCTTTACTCTACGTCACGTGCTTGAGACGCTTAGTGAGTGGAGTTGTCCCTTACGCGTGACGGAGACCGCTCGGTGACCGAGCTGGCCACCCGTGCCCAGGCCTTCGGCCTGATCGCCGACGCCGTGGCTTCGGGTCTCAGTGCGCCATGGCGGCTCTACCTCGCCCGGGGATGTCGCTACCTGTCCCTCAACGTCGGGGACCGGGGCGAGTGGAACGCCTGGCGTTCGCATCTGGGCTGCCCGGAGCTGAGCGTGCGGGTGTACGACGCCGGCGGGGAGATCAGACGGGCCTCGACGGCGGAAGTGGTGCTGGGCGGTTGCCGGATCAGTGTGGAGCTGGTCGAGGAGGTGCGGACCGACGACGTCGATCGGCTTCTCACCGACGACCCGACGTCGTGCGACTCGGAGGAACAATGATCAGACGGATCGGGGCGACCGGATGAGCCCGTTCTTCGCGGTCTTCCTCGTGCTGCTGCTGGCGTCGTCCAGCTATGCCGCCGGCCGGCTGCACGGACAGCTCAGCTACCGGATCGGCTACCGCTTCGGCTACCGCCAGGGCTACTTCGACGGGGACCGGGGTGCCTGGAGCCGCCGGCAGACCCGGACAGCGATCACCTCGATGCCGTCGGCGGAGGCCGTCCCGGTGGCAACGGCCGGCGCCCCACTGGCCGGCACCCCGCCGCTGGCGGCCCCGGCCCCGGCCCCGGCCCCGGCCCCGGCCCCGGCCCCGGCCCCGGCCCCGGCCCCGGCCCCGGCCCCGGCCCCGGCCCCGGCCCCGGCCCCGGCCCCGGCCCCGGTGCCGGTGCCGGTGCTGGTCGAGCGTCCGACGGCACCGGTGACCGCCGCCGCCCGCCAGGGCACGACGTACACCGGTGCGTCCTTCGCCGGCGGTGCCGGGCCGACCGGCGGTGCCGCCGGTACCGGAACGGCCGGTAGCGGTCGGCACGCCCGGGAGGTGCTCGTCGGGCGTCGTCCCTGAACCGTGACCACAGACTTTCCCGAGCGCGGCGTCGGCGTTGAGGCGGACGCGCCGCCGCGCGGGGAGCACCGGCGTCACCGCGCCGGGCTCCTCCCGGCCGGGATGCGTGCAGGGGGTGCGCATCCCGGCCGGCCACCCCGCACGAGGGCGGGTCAGGAGTGTGTCCGGCACGTGTCCACGCTGTTTCGCGGACCGGTACGGCGGGCCGCCGGGACGGCCGACGGGTGGGAACGGCTTCGAAGATCGGCTCGGATGCCTAGCCGAGGCCGGGATCCGGCAGCTAGCGTCTAAGCATGGTTCAGGGTCGTCCTGGACCAGCCGGACGCTCCGGACCTGCTGTTCGCATGGGTTCCGCATCCGACCCGTGCCCCCGGGCCCCGGTGGAGCCGGATCGCGGGCGGACCGGGTGCACGCCCGACGGAGCAGGCCTGTGACGAGTCGACGTACCACCCCCCGGGCCGATCAGGACCCGACCGCCACTGTCCCGTCCAGCCGCAGCCGGACCCGCCGCCGCACCTCGGACGCGTCCACCGCGTCCCGGTCGACGGGCACGTCCGCCGGCACCGACCGATCGGAGCCCGCCACCCCCTCCCGTGCGTACGTGCTGGACACCTCGGTCCTGCTGTCCGACCCGGGAGCGTTCCACCGCTTCGCCGAGCACGAGGTGGTGATCCCGCTGGTGGTCATCTCCGAGCTGGAGGGCAAGCGGCACCACCCGGAGCTGGGCTGGTTCGCCCGGCAGTCCCTGCGGATGCTCGACGAACTGCGGGTCCGCCACGGCCGGCTGGACCAGCCGGTGCCGGCCAACGACGTCGGCGGCACCCTGCGGGTCGAGCTCAACCACGCGGACACCGACGTGCTGCCGCCGGGCTTCCGCAACGAGTCCAACGACACCCGGATCCTGTCGGTCGCGCTGAGCATGGGTGCCGAGGGTCGCGACGTCGTCCTGGTCAGCAAGGACATGCCGCTGCGGGTCAAGGCGGCGTCGGTCGGTCTGGTCGCCGACGAGTACCGGCACGGTCAGGCCAGCGACCCGACCTGGACCGGCATGGCGGAGCTGGAACCCACCGACGAGCAGGTCACCCAGCTGTACGGGGGCGACGCGGTCGACCTGGACAGCGCCGCCGGGCTGCCCTGCCACACCGGGCTGGTGCTGCACGGCACCGGTGGTTCCGCGCTCGGGCGGGTGATGGCCGACAAGACGGTACGGCTGGTCCGCGGTGACCGGGAAGCGTTCGGCCTGCGGGGCCGCTCCGCCGAACAGCGGATCGCCCTCGATCTGCTGCTCGACGAGACGATCGGGATCGTCTCGCTGGGTGGGCGGGCCGGCACCGGCAAGTCGGCGCTGGCCCTGTGCGCCGGACTGGAAGCGGTGATGGAGCGGCGCCGGCACAAGAAGGTGATCGTGTTCCGTCCGCTGTACGCCGTCGGCGGCCAGGAGCTCGGCTACCTGCCGGGCTCGGAGTCGGAGAAGATGTCGCCCTGGGCGCAGGCGGTGTTCGACACCCTCGGCGCGGTGGTGCACGAGAACGTGATGGAGGAGGTGCTCGCCCGCGGCATGCTCGAGGTACTGCCGCTGACCCACATCCGGGGCCGTAGCCTCCACGACGCGTTCGTCATCGTCGACGAGGCACAGTCGCTGGAACGCAACGTCCTGCTGACCGTGCTGTCCCGGATCGGCCAGGGGTCGCGGGTGGTGCTCACCCACGACGTCGCCCAGCGGGACAACCTGCGGGTCGGGCGGCACGACGGCGTGACCGCGGTGATCGAGGCGCTGAAGGGCCATCCCCTGTTCGCGCATGTCACCCTGACCCGTTCGGAGCGGTCGCCCATCGCCGAAATGGTTACCGATCTGCTGGAGGACATCCCACGCTGAGCCACTGCGTGGGGGTGTTACGTCCGTATTCACCCCGAAGTGCGGCGTGACCAATGTCACAATGACGATCACGCGTTTCCCAAGGGCCTCACCGTGCGCGATGGTGGTCGGCGAGCGCGCGCACCGGCGGCGGCCTGTCGACGGACGTCGGTGGTGGCGCGCCGACCGACCCCCATCACGGTCGGCCGGCGCGCGACCCACCCGGTCGGGCGCTCACGGCGTGCCCGCCCCGCCGCGCCCCTCGCCGGGCGCTGCGGTCGGCGTACCGCCGTGCCCTTGCCCCCGACGAAGGGACCACTTCGTGAGTCGGCTGTGGAGTCGGTTCGGTCTCCGGGCACTCGCCGTCGGCCTGCTGGTGACAGGCGTCGCTGGCGGGTTCTACCTGGAGAGTGACCGGGACACCCAGCAACGCATCAGTGACGCCCGGTTGGCGGCACAGGCCGAGCAGGTCGAGCTCGAACTGCTCCGGCAACGCCGCGCCGAGCATCAGCGGGTCACGGTGCAGCGCCGAACCGCAGAGCGGGAGGCAGCGGAGAAGGCCACCGCTGCCGCCAAGTCCGAGGCCGCCAAGGTCAAGCGGGCCGAGCAGGTCACCCAGCAGAAGCAGGAACAGACGGCCCAGCAGCCGTCCAACTCTGGCGCGACCGTGCCGTTCACCGGCGAGATTCCCGCCTCCTGCGACGAGTTCAGCGGCAACCGGGCCATCGGCTGCGCCCTCACCCTGGAGCGCGGCTGGGGCCTCGACCAGTTCGCCTGCCTGAACAAGCTCTGGAACAAGGAGAGCGGCTGGAACCACAAGGCCTACAACGCGGCCTCCGGTGCCACCGGCATCCCCCAGGCGGTGCCGGGCAACAAGATGTCCTCGGCCGGTGCCGACTGGCAGACCAACCCGGCGACCCAGATCAAGTGGGGTCTCGGCTACATCGCGAACCGCTACACCAACCCCTGCGGTGCGTGGCAGATGTCGCAGGCCGAGGGCTGGTACTGACCAGCTCGGCTGCGACCCGGTCCGACACCCGGGCACAGCGCAGGACACCCGGCGGCGGTACGGAGGACTCCGTACCGCCGCCGGGTTTTTCCGCCCGTCCGCGCGCTCGGGTGGCAACGGTTGCGCGGACCTGATAGCTACTTGAGGATGGCGTACGGCGTGTCATCCTCCAGCGGCGACCCGAACCGGTTCGGGACCGAGGCCTTCTACGCCTCGCTCGGCCGGGCCTTCGTCGCGATGTGCGCCGTCGTGCCGGTGCTCTTCGTCATCGAGGCCTTCGACGTCTGGCTCAATGCCGGCTTCGACTACAGCGCCGGCATCATTCCCCGGCGCATCGCCGGCCTCGACGGGGTCTTCTTCGCCCCGTTCCTGCACCACGGCTTCGACCACCTCTACAGCAACAGCGTGCCACTGATCCTGCTCGGCACCTTCGTGTTGGCCGCCGGGGTACGGCGGTTCCTCTACTCGACCCTGGTGATCATCCTGGTCAGTGGAATCGGCGTGTGGTTCACCGGCTCACCGAACACCGTCGTCGTCGGTGCCAGCGGGGTCGTCTTCGGCTACCTCGGCCTGGTGCTGATGCGCGGCATCGTCGAGCGCACCTGGTGGAACCTCGGCGTGGTGCTGCTGGTCGGCCTGCTCTACGGCTGGCAACTGGTCGGCATCCTGCCCACCGACGCGTTGATCTCCTGGCAGGGGCATCTGTTCGGTTTCGTCGGCGGGGTGCTCGCGGCGATCCTGTTCCGCCGACGCAGCTACGACCCGTACGAGTCGGACCCACTCACCATGCCCTGACCTGGGCGGAGGCGTCCACCCAGGTGGGAATGGGTTGCCGCGCCGCGACGGGCGGACCTACGTTCGACGAACGGGTCGACGCGGACCCGACGGCGAGAGGTCCGGTGGTGGGATGCGCGCAGTCGACGTGGCGATCGTCGGTGCCGGGCCGACCGGGTTGTTCGCCGCCTACTACGCCGGATTCCGGGGGCTGTCCACGGCCGTCATCGACGCCCTGCCGGCCCCGGGCGGTCAGGTGGCGGCGATGTATCCGGAGAAAGCGATCTTCGACATCGCCGGGTTCCCCGTCATCAAGGGTCGGGAGCTGGTGGCGAACCTCGTCGAGCAGGCCGCGCCGTACCAGCCCGAGTACCTGCTCGGTGTCCGCGCCGACACCCTCGACCTGGTCGACGGCCGGCCGGTGCTCGGCCTGGCCGACGGTGCGCGGCTGGCCTGCGGTGCGGTGGTGATCACCGGAGGGATGGGCAGCTTCACCCCCCGGCCGCTGCCGGCGGCGGCCGGGTTCAGCGGCGACGGGATCGTCTACTTCGTGCCCCGGCTCGCCGACCTCACCGGGCACGACGTGGTGATCGTCGGCGGCGGTGACTCCGCGTTCGACTGGGCGCTGGCCCTGCAGCCGCTGGCTCGCTCGGTCACCATCGTGCACCGCCGCGACCGGTTCCGGGCCCACGCCGCGACCGTCGAGCGGGTGCGTGCCCTACCGGTCCGCATCGTCGTCAACGCCCAGCTCACAGCGGTACACGGCACCACCCGGGTGACCGGCGTCGACATCACCACCGGCGACGGCGGCCCGCAGACCGTGCCGGCGGACACCGTGGTCGCGGCGCTCGGCTTCACCGCCGATCTCGGGCCCCTCACGACCTGGGGCCTCGCGCTCGACAAGCGGCACATCCGGGTGGACAGCGCGATGGCCACCAACCTGCCCCGGGTCTTCGCCGCCGGCGACATCGCCGACTACCCGGGCAAGGTACGGCTCATCGCGACCGGGTTCGGCGAGGCGGCCACGGCGGTCAACAACGCCGCCGTGGCCATCGACCCCAGCGCGCACCTGTTCCCCGGTCACTCCTCCGACGGGACCTGACCCGCCGGCCCGCGCTGCCGCTGCCAGTTCCGGCGTTGGGCAGATGTCGGCGCTGCTCAGTCGCCGGCGTCGAGTTCGGCGATCGGTCGGCCGTCGAAGTCGACCGCCGAGTAGAGCGCCAGTTTCTCCAACCGGTGGTAGGAGTCGATGACCCGGATCGTGCCGCTCTTGGACCGCATCACGATCGACTGGGTGTAGGCACCGCCGGCCCGGTACCGTACGCCGCGCAGCAGGTCGCCCGAGGTCACGCCGGTGGCGACGAAGAAGCAGTTGTCGCCGGTCACCAGGTCGTCGGTGTCCAGCACCCGGTCCAGGTCGTGCCCGGCCGCGACGGCCTTGGCCCGTTCGTCGTCGTCGCGGGGCCAGAGCTTGCCCTGGATCGCCCCGCCCATGCACTTGAGCGCGCAGGCGGCGGTGATCCCCTCCGGGGTGCCGCCGATGCCCATCAGCACGTCGACGTCCGACTCGTCGCGGGCGGCCGAGATCGCCCCGGCGATGTCACCGTCGGAGAGGAAGTGGATCTGCGCGCCGGCGTCGCGGACCTGCCGGACCAGTTCGCCGTGGCGTTCCCGGTCCAGGATGCTCACCGTCACGTCGGAGATGCTGGACTTCTTCACCTTGGCGATCCGGCGCAGGTTCTCCCGCACACCGGCGTCGATGTCGATGACGTCGGCACAGTCCGGGCCGACGGCAAGCTTCTCCATGTAGAACACGGCGCTCGGGTCGAACATCGCGCCCCGCTCGGCGACCGCGAGCACGGCGAGGGCGTTGGGCATGCCCTTGCTCATCAGCGTGGTGCCGTCGATCGGGTCGACCGCGACGTCGACCTCGGGACCGGTGCCGTCGCCGACCTGTTCGCCGTTGTACAGCATCGGGGCGTTGTCCTTCTCGCCCTCGCCGATCACCACCACCCCGCGCATCTGAATCGAGTTGATCAGCTTGCGCATCGCGTCGACGGCGGCGCCGTCGCCGCCCTCCTTGTCACCACGACCCACCCAACGGCCGGCGGCCATCGCGGCGGCCTCGGTGACCCGGACCAGGTCCAGGGCCAGGTTACGGTCGAGATTCTGCGGCTGTCGGGTACGGGCTTCGGGCATCGGGGCTCCTCCTCGCGACGGTGCGGGGCGTGGGCCCTGGAGCGCGGCGGCTGTCGGCGGGTGCGTGCCGACCCCGCCCCGGCGGCGCCAGGTCCTGGAGGAATCCTGGCACGTCCGGCCGCGGGCGTGCCGGTGCGGGTGCACCGGGGCGGGTCGCCGGGGCCCCACGCGGCGGACCGTCGTGGGCTGGGACGATGGAACGATGGACGCAGCCGAGCCGACCGCCGGGGCCGCCGCGCAGCGAGCTGCCGGAGCCGCCGCCACCCCGAGCACCACCCTGGGCGCCGGGCCGACCGCTGGTGCGTCGACCGCTGGCGGTGACCGGTCGGGGCGTTCGCCCAGGGACATGGCGATGTCGCTGGCCGTCCTGCTGGTGCCGATCCTGCTGGTGTTCGTCGGGTACCAGGTCCTTCTGGGTGGCGACGAGCCGGTGGAGATCGACCCCGGCCCGGCCTACGAACAGGCCCGGTCGGCCGGCGAGTTTCCGGTGCTGGAGCCGGCCGGACTGGGCCCGGACTGGCATCCGGTGAGCGCCGGGTACCGGCCGGCGGGCCCCGAGGGGCCGACCCTGCGGATCGGCTACGTCACCGCCGACGGCGGAGCACTGCAGCTGGTGCAGAGCTCCCGGCCGGTCCCGCAGCTGCTGGTGGCCGAGCTGACCGCGACCGCGCAGCCGCAGGGTCAGGTCCAGATCGGGGCCGCGACCTGGCAGTGGTACGCGGCGCGGCCCGGCGAACGCGCCCTGGTGTGGCTGACCCCGCGGCGCAGCGTCCTGCTGGTCGGTAGCGCGACTGAGAGCGAGTTCACCGCGTTGGCCACCGCACTCGCCGCCAGGTGAGGCCCGGTCGGTCGGCCGCGCTGGCGCGGGAAACGGGCGGGAAACCGGTTGCGCGGCCCGGGTGGCAGACTCAACGGGGTGAGCGACGTGGCCGCATCGTCGGTGGATGGTGAGCTGGAGAGCATCAGCCTCGTGGAGCTGGCTGTGCGGCGGCTGCGTCGCGAGATCCTCAGCGGCAAGACCGACCCGGGGGAGCGGCTCGTCGAGGAGCACCTGACCCGCCGGCTCGGGATCAGCCGGGCACCGCTGCGTGAGGCGCTGCGCCTGCTCGCCCAGCAGGGCCTGGTGGAGCACGTGCCGCGGCGCGGGGTGCGGGTCGCGACTCTGTCCGACCGGGACGTCCAGGAGCTGTACGCGGTCCGCGACGTTCTGGAGCGGTACGCCGTGGAGACGGCGTTGCCGGTGCGCCGGGCCGGCGTACTCGGCGGGCTGCGGGCGGCGATCGAGGAGATGCGGCTGGCGACGGCGGTCGCCGACCGGCTGCGCATCGCCGAGGCACACCGGCGGTTCCACGTCGAACTGGTCGGCCTGGCCGGCAACCAGCAGCTGACCGCTGTCTACGAGTCGGTGCTGGTGAAGCTGCAGCTGTACATGGCGATCAACCTGCGTCGGGAGGCCGAGGTGGCGCAGCCGGTCGACGGCGTACACCGGCACGAGCGGCTGCTGGCCGCGATCGAGGCGGGCGACCCGGCGGTGGTGCTGCGGGAGCTGGCCGCCCACGGAGCCCGGACGTACCTCGGCTGACCAGCCCGGCCATCGCTCGGCCGGTGACGGCGTCACACGCTCGTTACCGCAGAATGCGCTGCCGGAAACAGTACGGTCGACAATCGACTGTACTGACGAAGGAGGCGCGATGGCCCGCATCGGTCCGGTCAAGGCCGACCCCTACCTCTGGCCGTACGACGGCGCCGCGCCGGTCGAACGCACCGCGCTGCTCTGCATCGACTGGCAGACCGACTTCTGCGGCCCGGGCGGCTACGTCGACGCCATGGGCTACGACATCAGCCTCACCCGGGCCGGCCTGCCGGCCACTGCCCGGCTGCTGGCCCACGCCCGCTCCCTCGGCATGCTCGTGGTGCACACCCGCGAAGGGCACGCGCCGGACCTGTCCGACCTGCCGGCCAACAAGAAGTGGCGGTCGGCCCGCATCGGCGCCGAGATCGGCGGCGCCGGCCCGTGCGGCCGAATCCTGATCAAGGGCGAGCCCGGCTGGGAGATCGTGCCCGAGGTCGCCCCGGTGGCCGGCGAGGTCGTCGTCGACAAGCCCGGTAAGGGCGCCTTCTACGCCACCAACCTCGACCTGGTCCTGCGTACCCACGGGATCACCCACCTGATCCTCACCGGGATCACCACCGACGTCTGCGTGCACACGACGATGCGCGAGGCCAACGACCGCGGCTACGAGTGCCTGATCCTGTCGGACTGCACCGGTGCCACCGACCCTGGCAACCACACCGCCGCCCTGCACATGGTCACCATGCAGGGCGGAGTGTTCGGCGCCGTGGCCACCGCCGACGACGTCATCGCGGCGACCGAGCGGTGAGCAGGCCCGTGGCGCACCGTCATCTGGTGCAGGTGCCGGCCCGGCCGGCGGCGTACGCCTTCGAACCGGCCACCACCGCGCTGCTCGTCATCGACATGCAGCGCGACTTCCTGGAGCCGGGTGGCTTCGGCGAGAGCCTCGGCAACGACGTCAGCCAGCTGCGGCGCACGATCGACCCGCTGCGCCGGGTGCTGGCCGCCGCCCGGGCGCTCGGGTTGACCGTGGTGCACACCCGCGAAGGACATCTGCCCGACCTGTCCGACTGCCCACCCGCGAAGCGCCAACGTGGGGCGCCGAGCCGGCGCATCGGTGACCCTGGACCGTACGGCCGGATCCTGATCCGTGGCGAGTACGGCCACGACATCGTCGACGAGCTCGCGCCGGTCCCCGGTGAGCCGGTGATCGACAAGCCGGGAAAGGGTGCCTTCTACGCCACCGAACTCGACGGCCTGCTCGGCGAACGATCGATCACCAGTCTGCTGGTCACCGGCGTCACCACCGAGGTCTGCGTGCACACCACCGTGCGGGAGGCCAACGACCGCGGCTACGAGTGCCTGGTACTCGCCGACTGCGTCGGCTCGTACTTCCCGCAGTTCCACACCGTCGGGTTGGAGATGATCGCCGCGCAGGGTGGCATCTTCGGCTGGGTCGCCGACTCGACCGACCTGCTCGCCGCCCTCGGGACGGCCACCCCGTGAGCGCCGAGGTGAACCCCCTGGATCTGGGCGCCGAGGTGAACCGCCCTGACGTGTGCGCCGAGGTCCGGGAAGCCTTCGACAGCTACGAGAAGGCGCTGGTCGACAACGACGTCGCGGCGATCGTCGGCTGGTTCTGGTCGTCGGAGCACACGGTGCGCTTCGGCATCGCCGACCACCAGTACGGCATCGACGAGCAGCGCCGCTGGCGGGCGGCGCAACCGCCGTTGCCGCCCGGCCGGCGGCTGCACGAGGTGCTTGTGACCACCTTCGGTGCCGACGTCGCCGTGGTCACCTGCCGGTTCGACTACCACCCCGCCGACCCCGCCAACCCCGCCGACCCCGCCGACCCCGTTGACCCCGCCGACCCTGGTCGGCAGTCGCAGACCTGGGTACGCGGCCCCGCCGGCTGGCGTATCGTCAGCGCCCACGTCTCCCAACCCGCCGCGATCTTGCACTTATCGACCGACAATTCGGACATTTCTTCGCGATAAGTGCAAGATCGCGGCGGTGTCAGGAGTCGGTGGTCGGGCGGGACTGACGGGCGGTGTCGAGGCGCTGGCGGGCACCGTCGAGCCAGCGCTGGCAGATGCCGGCGAGCTGCTCGCCGCGTTCCCACAGCGCCAGCGAGTCCTCCAACGACGTACCGCCGGACTCCAGCCGCTCCACCACCGAGGCCAGCTCGGCGCGGGCCTGCTCGTAGCTCAACGATTCCGCCGTCGCGGCCGCTTCGCCGGTCGACCCGCCTGCGGCACTGGCGCTGGCGGTGGCTGCCTTCTTCGTACTCACCTGGGTTGCCTCGTCAATCACGTCGGGCGGCGACGGCCGGCAGGTCGCCACCGGCGAGCCGGAGCCGCAGCGGGTCACCGGCGGCCACGTCGTCGGGGGAGCGGACCACCTGGCCGGCGGCGTCCTGCACGATCGCGTAACCCCGGTCGAGGGTCGCCGCCGGTGACAGCGCCCGCAGCCGGGCCAGAGTGTGCCCGAGCTCGGCGGTGCCGGCGGCGAGCCGGTGCGCCACGCAGCGGGTGGCCCGGTCACGCAGCACGTCGACCTCACCGGCCCGGCCCTCCAGCAGCACCTGCGGGCGGGCCAGCACCGGCCGGGACCGCACCATCTCCAGCCGGTGCGACTCCCGGTCGAGCATGCCGAGCACCGCGCGGTCCAGCCGGTGCCGGGCCAGGGCGATCAACCGCTGCTCCTCGGCCAGATCCGGCACCAGCCGTTTCGCGGCGTCCGTCGGGGTGGAGGCGCGTACGTCGGCCACGTAGTCCAGCAGCGGGGTGTCCGTCTCGTGGCCGATCGCACTGACCACCGGGGTCCGGCAGCCGAACACCGCCCGGCACAGTGCCTCGTCGGAGAATGGCAGCAGGTCCTCGACGCTGCCGCCGCCCCGGGCGACGACGATCACGTCGATCGACGGGTCCGCGTCGAGCACGGCGAGCGCGTCGAGCATCTGCGACACCGCCGTGGGGCCCTGCACGGCGACGTTGACCACCCGGAAGTCGACCGCCGGCCAGCGGCGGCGGGCGTTGGTCAACACGTCCCGCTCGGCGGCCGAGGCCCGACCGGTGATCAGCCCGATACGTTGCGGCAGAAACGGTGGGCGGCGTTTGCGGGCCCGGTCGAACAGTCCTTCGGCGGCCAGCAGCCGCTTCAGCTTCTCCAACCGGGCCAGCAGTTCACCCAGACCGACCTGGCGGATCTCGTCGGCGCGCAGGCTCAGCGTGCCCCGGGCCGGGTAGAACTCCGGCTTGGCGCGCAGCACCACCCGGGCACCGTCGGCCAGCTCCGGGGCACCGGCGTCGAGCACGTCCCGGTGGGTGGTGACGGTCAGACTCAGGTCGGCCGCCGGATCCCGCAGGGTCAGGAACACCGTGGTCGCGCCGGGCCGGCGGCTGATCTGCGCGACCTGGCCGTCGACCCAGACCCAGCCGAGCCGGCCGATCCAGGCGCTGATCTTCTGGCTGACCACCCGGACCGGCCACGGATCGTCCGCGGTGCTGCGCGGCGTCGTCTCGGTGTCGGTCACCCGGCCAGGGTACGGGCGGACCCCGACAACGCCGTCGCGCCCTGCCGCTCGTGCTCTGCCGTCCGGGCGGACGGCACGTAGACTCGGCCGGGTGAGCGAGCGTGAGGCGAATCCGGTCCGACCCAAGCGGGTGCTGCTGGCCAACCCCCGGGGCTACTGCGCCGGGGTCGACCGGGCGGTGCAGACCGTCGAGGAGGCGCTGAAGCTGTACGGTGCCCCGGTCTACGTCCGCAAGCAGATCGTGCACAACAAGCACGTCGTCTCGACCCTGGAGGCCCAGGGTGCGATCTTCGTCGAGGAGAACGAGGAGGTCCCGCACGGGGCGACCGTGGTGTTCTCTGCCCACGGCGTCGCCCCCGAGGTGCACGAGCAGGCCCGGGAGCGTTCGCTGAAGGCGATCGACGCGACCTGCCCGCTGGTGACCAAGGTGCACCAGGAGGCCCGCCGGTTCGCCGCCCAGGACTACGACATCCTGCTCATCGGGCACGAAGGCCATGAAGAGGTGATCGGCACCTCAGGCGAGGCCCCGGCGCACATTCAGCTGGTCGACGGCCCGGCCGACGCCGACTCGGTCACGGTACGGGACCCGGAGAAGGTCGTCTGGCTGTCCCAGACCACGCTGTCGGTGGACGAGACGATGGAGACCGTGGCGCGGCTCAAGCGCCGGCTGCCGATGCTGCAGTCACCGCCGACCGACGACATCTGCTACGCCACCCAGAACCGCCAGCAGGTGGTCAAGCAGTTCGCGGCGCAGTGTGACGTGATGCTGGTGGTCGGCTCCCGCAACTCGTCGAACTCGGTCCGGCTGGTCGAGGTGGCGCTCGACGCCGGCGCGCGGTCCGGTCATCTGATCGACTACGCCGCCGAGATCGACGACGCCTGGCTGGTCGGCGCGACGACGGTCGGGCTGACCTCCGGCGCCAGCGTGCCCGACGAGCTGGTGCAGCAGGTGGTCGACCACCTCGCCGCGCGGGGCTTCACCGACCTGGAGACGGTCACCACGGTCGAGGAGACGATCGCCTTCTCGCTCCCGTCCGAGCTGCGGCGGGACATGAAGGCGGCGGCTGCGGGAACGGACGTCCGCGCCGTCGCGTCCTAGATCATATGAGAGCGACTCGGATCGGCGTACCACTGCTGTTGGTCTGTCTGATGCTGGCGTCGGGGTGCGGCGCCGGCGGGCCCGGCACCGAGCCGGACCCGACCGACCCCGCGCCGACCACGGCCGTGACTTCGCCGCCGACCACGGCCGCGCCCTCGACGTCGGCCCCGACGCCACCGAGTGGAGGAGTCACCGTGAGTCCGACCCCGCAGACCCCGGGTCCGCCGGAGGACCTGCCGACTGGCTCCGCCCGGCCGATGACCCTGACCGGTACGGTGCAGCCCGGCGTCGAGCACAACTGCTTCCTGCTGGACGGCTACCTGCTGGTGGGCGGGCCGGCGGACCTGGTCCGGGCCGGTGCCCGGGTGCGGGTCACCGGGCACGTCCAGGCGGACCTGATGACCACCTGCCAGCAGGGCGTGCCGTTCGTGGTGCAGCGGGTCGAACCGGCCTGAGCCGGCGTCACCTCGGCCCGGACCGACGCGGCGTGGGCACCCCTGGCGACGGCGGATGCACCGCGCGTGCCCAGGTTGACCGGGCCGCCCGCGTGCATCATCATCTCCCCCTGAGGTGAGGTGACCCTCGCCCGGGCACAGACAAGGGCTAAGACGCTGATTAATCGGACCTGGACGTTCGCCAAGCACCACACGCCGAGTCCCGTGCGTATCGCGGTGCGGTGGACGATGCTGGAGACGCGGAACGCGCGAAGCCGCCTGACGGTTCCGGTGGTGGCGCGCAGCGAATACGACAACGTCTATCACTGTACGGTGCGCAAGACGGCCAGCCAGTGGGTCAAGGCGCTGGTCAGTGACCCGGTGGTGTACCGCTACTCCGGGCTGTTGCCCTTCGACCAGCGGGTGCACCGGCGGCGCTACCCCGACGCGATCCCGCCCGGCCGGATGGCCTCGTCGCTCTTCGTCGGGTACAAGCGCTTCAGCGCCATCCCCAAGCCGGAAAAGTACCGGGCGTTCTTCATCACCCGGGATCCGCGCGACATCGTCGTCTCCGGGTACTTCTCGCTGCGGAACTCGCACACCCCGATGGGTGACATCCTGCACCATCGCAAGATCCTGCAGGAGCTTCCGCGCAAGGAAGGCCTGCTGTACGTCATCCAGCATCTGAAGGACACCAACCTCTTCTCGGCGCTGCGCTCCTGGGTCGTCGCGCCCCCCGCGGAGACCTTCCGGCTGTTCAAGTACGAAGATCTCACCGGTGAGCGGCAGGTCGACGAGGTCGACCAGCTGATGCGCCACTGCGGGATCGTGCTGCCGTCGGCGGAGTTGACGGCGTTGCTCGACCGGCACGGGTTCGCCCGGATGCGCAAGACCCGCCTGGAGACCGAGGCGAAGGCCCACTACCGCAAGGGCAAGGCTGGCGACTGGCTCAACCATTTCGACGACGACATCTACGAAGCCTTCGTCGCGGCGACCGGTGATCTCGTCGAGCGGTGCGGCTATCCCAGCCGCGAGGAGTCGCTGCGCGCCCGCGAACAGGACCGGACCGAGGCGTAGCGGCCGTAACGGCACGCCGGGTCGCGTCGACCCGGCGGGTCCGCGCCGGGCACTCGTCGCGCCGGTACGCGAGAAGGGGCCCATCCCCTACGGGATGGGCCCCTTCTGCTGGTTGGCCGAGCGGTCAGCTCACCGAGCTGACCGAGACGCCGCCGCGTCCGATGACCGCGCCCAGATCGGTGACGACCAGCATCTCGCCGAACAGTTCCCGACCGGCCGCCGGAGCGGCGTCGACCGTGACACTGCCGGTGATGGTGGCACTGTCACCGTTGTCCAGATCGACCGCTGTCGGGTCGACCTCGATCGTGCCTAGCCCGGTCGAGTAGAACACGTCCAGGTAGTCGTACTCGGTCGTGCCGGTGGGCACCGAATATCCTTCGATCTCGATGTCGTACACGCCCGGTGCCGGGTTGTTGATCGTGACCTGCTCCTCCGAGTCACCGTCGGCGTTGTAGGCGACGAGCGTCCCGGCACGGTAGACGAACAGGTCCAGGTCGGCACCGAGATCACTGGTGTTGCCGATCTTGGTGAACAACCGGGTCGCCCCGGCCGGAACCGTCACCTGGAAGGACTGCGTCTCGAGGTCGGCGATCGTCGGCCGCTCGCTGTTCGACGAGCCGAGCGATCCGCCCTGGCCGGCGACGGTGACCGGGCCGAACGTGTTGCTGATCTCCCACTCGATCGGGGTCGCCTCACCGGGCGTGACATCCTCCAGCACGGTGGTGGCCGGGTCGACCGCCACGCCCAGCACCTCTGCGGTGAGGGTGTACGGGTTCTGCAGCATCGGCGAGGTCCGCCGCGACTCGACCTCGATCTCCCAGACACCCGGCAGCGGGTTCTGGTAGTCCCGCTCGTCCGGCTTGCAGACGTTCGGGTCGGAGAAGTTGGTGAAGCAGATCAGGCTGCTGCCGGACTCCAACGGCACACCGTACGGGTTGATCGCGAGGAACCGGGTCTGCGACCCTTCGGCGATTCCGGACAGGTTCACCTGCAGCGCCGTCGCACCCTCCGGCACGGTGACGAAGTACGAGGTGAAGCCGTTGCGGGCGACCCTGCCGGAGGCGCTGAACCCGTACTCCGGGCTGGTCAGCGCGTTGGACACGACCACCGCGTTCATGAACTCGAAGTCCACGGTCGAGGTGAACGGGTTGTCCACCCGCAGGATGGCGCTGCGCACGCCACTGGCCGGGGTGGCCCGTACGTTGATCGTGACGGGCTCGTTCAGCGGCAGGACGACCTGACCCGGGGCGGCGAAGGTGCCGTCGTTGCCGACCCAGTCGAGCTTGTGCAGCAGGTCGACGTCCGGGCCGGTGGTCCGGGTGATGGTGACCGGGTAGGACTTGAACTGGCCCGGCCGGTGCCCGCCGGCGTCGGCCGCGCACCGGTTGTAGACGCCGGTGCCCCGGTGCGGGGTGGCCAGGAATTCCGAGATCGGGGTGCAGACCGGAGCGTCCACGGTGTACTCCGCGGTCGTGACACCCTCGCGCAGCAGCTTCCAGGTGTCGGCGACGTGCAGCATGCCGTTGCCCTGAGTGTGCGCCGGCACGTTGTTGATCCACCGGGCGCCGCTGTAGAGCGCCCGCCGCAGCTGCGCGGTGCTGACCTCCAGGTCGTTGGCCTTCACTCCGGACAGCAGCAGCGCGACGGCGCCGGTGGCCTGCGGGGCGGCCATCGAGGTGCCGTTGTACATCGCGTAGCCCGGTGGCAGCGGGTAGCCGGCCTCGGGGACCGGGCCGCCCGCCTCGTAGCCGGCGACCGTCGAGATGGCCGAGCCCGGCGCGCTGATGTTCGGCTTGAAGCCACCGTCCTCACGCGGGCCGCGGGAGGAGAAGTTGAACATCCCGTTGCGGACGTTGACCTCGGAGCCGTAGTTGGCCAGCCAGGTGTCCTTGCTGATGCTCGCGCCGACGCTGACCACGCTGGACGCTACCGACGGGTCGCCGATGGTGTTCGTGCCGGGGCCGGAGTTGCCGGCGGAGATGAACATCTGCACGCCGTACTCGTCGATCAGGATGTTGTAGAGCGTCGCACGGGCGTTGTTGCCGTCGTTGAGCGCCGGCAGGCCGCCGATCGACATGTTGATGATGTCGACGCCCCGGTTGAGGACCAGGTCGACCATGCCGTCGGTGAGCGCCGCCGCGGTGCAGCCGCCGGCGAAGGTGCAGGCCCGGGAGGAGACCAGCTTGGCGCCGGGCGCCGCGCCGTCGAAGTCGGCGTTGCCGAGCATGTCGTTGGCGGCCACGATGCCCGCCACGTGGGTGCCGTGCGACGAGGAGATCAGGCCGATGTTGACGTAGTCGACCAGGCCGGGGCCGCCGACCGGGGTGGTGTCGACGCCGGTGCGGTACTCGACGACGAACGGCACCTGCTCGGAGATCGGCGTGGCCGGGTCGTCCGCGCCGAAGTGCCCGACGTCGAAACGCTCGTTGTACGGGCGCATGAGCGCGTCGTCGGTGAAGTCGAAGTTCTGGTTGGTGTCGACCCGCACGTCGCCGGTGGCCGGGTCGTAGAGGACGCCGAACCGGTCGGTGGTGTCGCCGTCGCGGTTGACGTCACCGCCGGACGCTCCGCCCACGGTGATGTTCTCCGAGAACAGGTTGATCCGGTAGGTGCCGGCCGGTGCGGTCCAGGTCACCCCGGCGTAGCTGAAGCTCGGGCCGGCGACCTGGGTCAGCATCGGCCGCCAGGTGCCGTCGTTCTCGTACACCGGGTCGACCGGGGTGACCCAGTCGACGATCTTGCGCTCACCGGTGGTGGTGGTCTGCAGCGCCGGGTGGTCCAGATCGACGCCGGAGTCCATGATGCCGACGACGACGTTGCGTCCGTCCCAGCGGGGGTGGCTCTTCTTGAACGAGACCGCGCCGGTCTCGTTCGTCGGCATGTACGGGTTGACCGCACCGGTGTCCGGTCCGGGACCGGTCGACTCGGTGGCCACGGAGGAAGCGGCCGGCAGGCTCTCCGGCGTCGGGTCCGGCAGCTGGATGGTCTCGTTGAGGTCGATCGCGGCGACGCCGGCGAGCTTCGATGCCTTGATGACGTTGCCCGTCGGCACCCGGGCCCGGACGTAACCGACCTCGTCGACCTGGTTGCCGATGACGCCGCCGAGCTTCTTCAGCTCCGCGGCGACCTTCGGGGCCTGGCCCTTGTCGGTGGCGACCAGCAGTGTGACGCTCTGCTCACTCTTGGCCTCGGCCTCGGCGAGCAGGTCAAGGTCGCGTGACCCCAACGTATCGGCAGGGGTGTCCTTCAAAACGTCGGCTTCGGTCGACGGGTTGGCGCTCGCGGTGGACGCACCACCCGCCAGCGTCACGGCACCGGCTGCCATGACGGATGCCAGGAGCGCGGCAGAGGTTCGCCGCCTCCAGATGCGGGGTTTACTCACGTTCTCTTCCTCCGGAAGAACTGGGCCCTGGGGTGCAGGACACGTGTGACCGCATCCTTTGTGCTCCGGACGATCGCTGTCACTACTTCTCACCGCGTTGTGACCAGCCCGTGACATGCACATTTTTGAATGACCGGTGAGACGGTAGCGAATTGCCTGCAATGAGTGAGGTCAATCGAGAGTTTTCCTGCTCAACCCGTCCACTCGGGACGTGTCCGACCCGTCGTGTGTCAGGTACGGCCGGCTGTCGTCGACCGTGCCGGAGGCCACCGGATCCAGCTCCGGTGCCTGCACCTGTCGCGGCACCACCTCGACCTGGGCCGGCGCGGCCAGCTCGGCGTCGGAGACCCCGAGATCGGCCAGCTTGCGGGCACTCACCAGGACCCGCGCCTCCAACGAACCCACCGCCCGGTTGTACGCGGTGACCGCGCCGCCCAACGCGTTGCCCAGCTTCGTCACGTGTTCGCCGAGCGTGCTCAACCGCCCGTACAGCTCCCGGGCCAGCGAGTGCACCGCCACCGCGTTGCGGGCCAGCGCCTCCTGCCGCCACGAATACGCCACCGTGCGCAGCAACGCCACCAACGTCGCCGGAGTGGCCAGAACGATGTCCCGACTGAATGCGTGCTCCAACAACGTCGGATCCCGCTGCAACGCGGCGTCCAGGAACGGATCCGCCGGCACGAACAGCACCACGAACTCGGGGGTCTGGGCAAAGGCCGACCAGTACCGTTTGCCGGCCAACGCGTCCACATGCGCCCGCAGCTGTCGGGCGTGGCCGTCCAGCTGCTGGTCGCGGGTCCGCTCCTTCCGTGCCTCCATCGCCGACAGGTACGCGTCGAACGGCGCCTTCGCGTCGACCACCACGCTGCGCCCACCGTGCAGCCGGACCACCAGGTCGGGCCGGACGGACTGCTCGTCGGTGCTCGCCGTGACCTGTTCGGCGAAGTCGCAGTGTTCCAGCATTCCGGCCGCCTCGACGATGCGGCGCAGCTGGTGCTCCCCCCACCGGCCCCGCACCTGTGGCGCACGCAACGCGGCGACCAGCTGCTTGGTCTCGGTCCGCAGCTCGCCGGAGACCGTCGTCATCGCCCGCACCTGCTCACGCAGCTCGGCGTAGGCGTCGACCCGGTCGTGCTCCAGCTCGGCGACGCGCTGCTCGTAGCGGCGCAGCGTGTCGTGCAGCGGCGCCACCGCCCGCGCCACCGCCTCCTGCGACTGGGCGGTTGCCTCGTACGACAAGGCCCGCAGCGACTGCTCCAGCCGCCCCTCACCGTCCCTGGTCGCCTGCAGGGTGGCGGCCAGGCGGGCGATCTCCGTCGCCGACCGGGCCCGCGCGGCCAGCCAGCCGAGCGCCCCACCACAACCCAGACAGACGACCACCACCGCCACCGTCGAGACATCCACGTCGGGAAGCATGTCAAACACCCACGACGTACGCCCGTCGTGCCGGCGGTGTCGGCTGGCGGCGGTGTTGGCTGGTGGTGGATCAGGGCGGCTACCGTCGTAGGCATGGAATTTCTTCTGCTCCTGGTTCTGGTGGCGCTGCTCGCCGGCGGTGCGCTGTGGTGGCGGCGGGAGAGCACCGCCCGCAAGGAGCGCGCGCTGGCCGACGCCCGCGCCGAGGCGCAGCGTTGGTACGAACGGCTCGGCGGGCAGGTGATGAACCTGCACGGCGACGCCCCGGCGGTGAAGCAGGCCCTGCTGGACGCCGGTGAGCGCTACAACGCCGCCGGTTCGCAGCTGGAGCAGGCCCGCAGCGTCACCCAGTTCGAGCTGGCCCGGGAGACCGCCCTGGAAGGGCTGGCCTACGTGCGGGCCGCCCGGGTGGCGCTCGGCATCGACCCGGGCCCGGAGCTGCCGCCACTGGCCGCCGCCCGGGGTGCCGGGCAGCTCACCAAGGAGCGCGAGGTCGACGTGCAGGGGCAGACCTTCCGGGCCGGGCCCAACCCGGGCCCGCAGACCCCGCACTACTACCCGGGCGGCTACCACCAGGGTCGGCCGGTGCCCGCCGGCTGGTACTCCCAGCCGCTGTGGAAGCCGGCGCTGGCCGGTGCGGCCGGTGCCCTCGGCGGCATGCTGATCTTCAGCGCGTTGTTCTCCCCGGCGTTCGGCGACCCCGGCTACGACGCCGGCGCCGCCGCCGGTGACGACGCCGGAGCCGGTGGCGAGGACTTCTCCGGCGGTGAGGACTTCTCCGGCGGTGAGGACTTCGGCGGTGGCGAGGACTTCGGTGGCGGCGATTTCGGTGGCGGTGACTTCGGCGGGTTCGGGGATTTCTGACCGTCGGAGGTAGGGCTAGCCGGATGGTGCGCCGGCATGCCGGCCGGCAGAGTCGTCGTCGTGGACACGAACGGTCAGACTCGACGCGGTTGGCTCGCCGGAATCGGCGCGGGGGCCCTGGCCACCGGTACGGTGACCGCCCTTGCCCAGGCGACGGGCCGGTTCCACTGGTGGGCCGGCTTCGTTCTGGTACCTGGTGCGTTGCTGGCTGCCTGCGGCGGGCCGCTGCTGGCCCGGGGCGGCGGTCGGGCCTTCGGCGGGTACGTGATCGCCTGCGCCGGTGCCCTGGTCTTCGCCGTCGGGACGCTGCTCATGTTGGGGCTGACGGGCGTCGGTTGGCCGGTGATGATCATCCTGCCGTGCCTGGCGATTGCTGGCACCTACCACTGGCGGCCGGAGCATCCGCTCGGCGGCGGGCTACACCGTACGGTCGCGTTGCTGAGCCTGACCGGTGCCGGGCTCGGTGCGACGTTCCTGCTGATCACCACCGGCGTCGTCGATCTCGCGGGCACCGGTTGGTGGGGGGCGTTCATGATGCTGGCGGCTGTCGCGGTCCTCGGTAACGCGGTCGACCTCGGCCGGCACCAGATGCCGTACCGGCTGCAAGCGGTGACCCTGCTCGCCGGTCCGGCGGTGGTGGCCTTCCTGCTCGGCCTGCGCTTCCTGCGCGGCTGGTGACGCCCGGGGACATTGCTGGCCGGGCCGAGCAGCCCCAGCCGCGCGGTCGGTTCAGGCCGGCTGGACCGGCACCCAGTCGAAGTACTTCGCGGTCCGCCCGTCGCCGGAGGATCGGCCCCGCAACCGCCGGTGCACCCACGGCACCACGAACTCCCGGTAGTAGCGGGCCTCGGCCAGCAGACCTCGTCGCGTACCGGCCGGTGCCGGCTCGACCACGTGCGCCTCGGTCGCGTACCCGAGCCCGGCGAGCACCAGACTCGCTACCCGACGGTGCCCGGCCGAGTTCAGATGCAGCCGGTCGGTCGACCAGTACTGCTCGCGGCGGATCTCGACGTCGCTGAACACGTCGACGAACTCCAGGCCGTGCCGGGCGGCGAGGTCCGCGGTGGCGGCGGTCAGCGCCACCCCGCGCCGGCGCATCACGTTGCCGAACGGCAACCGCGCGCTCGGGTCACCGCCGCTGAGCAGGACCAGCCGTACGCCGGCGGCGGCGCAGCGGCGGACCGCGCCCTCGGTGAGCGCCAGCAGCCGGTCCAGGTCGGCACCGGGGCGCATCATGTCGTTGCCGCCACCGTTGAGCGTGATCATCGTCGGGGCGGGGGACATCGACAGCGCTCGGTCCAGCTGGTCGGTGACGATCGGCTCCAGCAACCGGCCCCGGATCGCCAGGTTCGCGTACTGCACGGTCGTGCCGTGGGCGGCGGCGAGCCCGGCGGCGACGAGGTCGGCCCAGCCCCGGGTGGTGCCGTCGGGCAGCTCGTCGCCGAGCCCTTCGGTGAAGCTGTCACCGATCGCCACGTACCGCACCGCGACCTCCCGTCCCCGTGGACCACACCGGCCCCCGCCACGCGCGGCCATCAAGCTACCCGCCGGTGACCGCGCACCGCTGTGACGCGGATCCCGCCGGATCAGTCCAGACCGGAGTGCTGCATTATCCAGATGGTCAGCGGGTCGGCCGCCATCTGCCGGACCACCTGCCAACCGGCGTGCTGATACCGCTGCACGTTCGCCGGGTTGCTGGTCTCCAGGACGGCGGGCAGGCCGTCGGCTGCGGCTCGGCGCAGCCCGGCCCGCATCACCGCCCCACCCCACCCCTGGCCGGCCCGGTCCGGCCGGGTGCCGAGCACCCCGAGGTACCAGAACGGGGTGGCCGGCAGCGCCGCGTGCACGGCCATGTCGTACCGGCGGACCCGGGCCAGTGCGTCGGCGGGCAGCACCTCGGCGAGGTCGTCGGTGTCGCCGGATCCGGTGTCGGCGGCGTCGACGTCCGGCCGTTGCCACATCGCCACCGCGTCGCCGCCACCGACGGTCCAGACCGTGCCGTGCGGCACCCGGCGGTCGAACAGCCGGCCGAAGAAGGCCCCGGCGCAGTGCGGGTAGCTGGCGTCGTCAGGGAACAGGTACCGCAGCACCGGGTCGGCGACGAACGCCGCGACCAGCGTGTCGACGGTGCGGCCACGGTCGGCGGCGGTGGCCACGGCGACCTGCGGCGGGGGTGCGGTGTCGGGTGAACCGGGATGCTGCACCGGCCGACTATACGGGCTGCGTTCCGGTGGCGTACGGACGGCAACCCTAGCCGCTGGCCCGGGTGGCATCCGGCGAATGGCGGAAATGGATTCGTTCAGCCGACGCCTCGCGGTCCGGCCAGCGCACTCGCGGTCGACAGACGTCTCGAACCACATGACCGTCTCGCGTTTTGCGCCACTTGCCCGATTTGTGATCGTTCTTGTTTGTGATGGATGGGCCCTGAGGCCCGTCCGGCACCTGTTGAGGACGAGACGAGGGAAACGTGCAGTCAACAATGAAACGAGTCGCCGGCCTCTCCCTGGCCGCGCTACTTGGGACCGCTGGCGGCTTGGCGGTGACCACACCGGCCTACGCCGCCCCCGGCGACGCGCATGCCAGAGGCGTGATCGTCGACCTGTCCGCAGAAGTGCTCGGCATTCCGGTGATCGAGGCCAGCGCGGTGATCGGGTCGGTGGACGCCCCACCCGCCGGCGGCACCGAGACCGAGACCCTGATTGACATCACTCTGCCGGGTGCCATCGGCGTCGCCGCCGACGGCACCGTCCTGGAGGTGAGCGCGACCAGAGGCCCGATCTCGTCGTTCGCCTCATCCTCAGTCGCCGACGTGTCATTGGACATCCTCGGCGTGAATGTGCTGACCGCCTCGGCGGTCGAGGCCGCTGTCAGTTGCCCGTTCGTCGGGCCGCAGACGGCCGACACGACGTTGGTCGGGCTGACCGTGTTCGGCTCACCCGAGGTGCTAATTCCCAATGGGCCGAGCCTCGACGTGAGCGCCGCGGTGACGGTGCCTGGTCTGGTCGGAGCGACGCTCGACGTGTCGCTGTCGCGTACCGAGACCGTCACCGCCGACAGCGCGGCGGCGGCCACCATCGTGCTTACCGCGACTCTCACCGGAGAGGTCCTCGGGATCCCGGTGAGCATTCCAGTCGGTGAAGTCATCATCGCGGAGGCCACCTGCGAACGCCCAGCCGCGCCGGCGCCGCCGACTGCGTCGTCGATTGATCCGGATTCTGGTCCGCAGTCTGGTGGTCAGACGGTGACGATCACGGGTTCGGGGTTTGTGCCGGGTGACACGGCGGTGACGTTTGACGGGTTGCCGGCTACTGATGTGGTGGTGGATCCGTCGGGTACGTCGTTGACGGCGGTGACTCCGGCGCATGCGCCTGGTGTGGTCGATGTGGTGGTGACCACTGATGGTGGTTCGACTGATCCGTTGGCGTACACGTATCTGGCTGATGGTTCGGATGCGGTGGTGACGGGTCTGGATCCTGATTTCGGGCCGACGTCTGGTGGGACGACGGTGACGATTACTGGTTCGGGTTTCACTGGGGCTACCGGTGTCACGTTTGATGGCGTGGCGGGTACGGGGTTTGCGGTGAATCCGGCTGGTACGGAGATCACGGTGGTGACTCCGCCGGGTGCTGCTGGTCCGGCTGATGTGGTGTTGGTGTTCCCGGCTGGTACTGCGGATGCGGGGATCTTCACCTATGTGCCGCCGACGATTGATTCGGTGGTGCCGGATTCGGGTCCGAACACGGGTGGTACCACGGTGACGATCACGGGTTCCGGGTTCACTGGGGCGACTGATGTGACGTTCGGTGGTGTGCCGGGGACTGATCTGGTGGTGGATCCGTCGGGTACGTCGTTGACGGTGGTGACGCCGCCGGGGCCGGTGGGTCCGGTTGATGTGGTGGTGGTGTTGCCGGGTGACGACGCGGTCGCTCCGGACGGCTTCACCTATGTGGTCGGGCCGCCGACTGCGTCGTCGATTGATCCGGATTCTGGTCCGCAGTCTGGTGGTCAGACGGTGACGATCACGGGTTCGGGGTTTGTGCCGGGTGACACGGCGGTGACGTTTGACGGGTTGCCGGCTACTGATGTGGTGGTGGATCCGTCGGGTACGTCGTTGACGGCGGTGACTCCGGCGCATGCGCCTGGTGTGGTCGATGTGGTGGTGACCACTGATGGTGGTTCGACTGATCCGTTGGCGTACACGTATCTGGCTGATGGTTCGGATGCGGTGGTGACGGGTCTGGATCCTGATTTCGGGCCGACGTCTGGTGGGACGACGGTGACGATTACTGGTTCGGGTTTCACTGGGGCTACCGGTGTCACGTTTGATGGCGTGGCGGGTACGGGGTTTGCGGTGAATCCGGCTGGTACGGAGATCACGGTGGTGACTCCGCCGGGTGCTGCTGGTCCGGCTGATGTGGTGTTGGTGTTCCCGGCTGGTACTGCGGATGCGGGGATCTTCACCTATGTGCCGCCGACGATTGATTCGGTGGTGCCGGATTCGGGTCCGAACACGGGTGGTACCACGGTGACGATCACGGGTTCCGGGTTCACTGGGGCGACTGATGTGACGTTCGGTGGTGTGCCGGGGACTGATCTGGTGGTGGATCCGTCGGGTACGTCGTTGACGGTGGTGACGCCGCCGGGGCCGGTGGGTCCGGTTGATGTGGTGGTGGTGTTGCCGGGTGACGACGCGGTCGCTCCGGACGGCTTCACCTATGTGGTCGGGCCGCCGACTGCGTCGTCGATTGATCCGGATTCTGGTCCGCAGTCTGGTGGTCAGACGGTGACGATCACGGGTTCGGGGTTTGTGCCGGGTGACACGGCGGTGACGTTTGACGGGTTGCCGGCTACTGATGTGGTGGTGGATCCGTCGGGTACGTCGTTGACGGCGGTGACTCCGGCGCATGCGCCTGGTGTGGTCGATGTGGTGGTGACCACTGATGGTGGTTCGACTGATCCGTTGGCGTACACGTATCTGGCTGATGGTTCGGATGCGGTGGTGACGGGTCTGGATCCTGATTTCGGGCCGACGTCTGGTGGGACGACGGTGACGATTACTGGTTCGGGTTTCACTGGGGCTACCGGTGTCACGTTTGATGGCGTGGCGGGTACGGGGTTTGCGGTGAATCCGGCTGGTACGGAGATCACGGTGGTGACTCCGCCGGGTGCTGCTGGTCCGGCTGATGTGGTGTTGGTGTTCCCGGCTGGTACTGCGGATGCGGGGATCTTCACCTATGTGCCGCCGACGATTGATTCGGTGGTGCCGGATTCGGGTCCGAACACGGGTGGTACCACGGTGACGATCACGGGTTCCGGGTTCACTGGGGCGACTGATGTGACGTTCGGTGGTGTGCCGGGGACTGATCTGGTGGTGGATCCGTCGGGTACGTCGTTGACGGTGGTGACGCCGCCGGGGCCGGTGGGTCCGGTTGATGTGGTGGTGGTGTTGCCGGGTGACGACGCGGTCGCTCCGGACGGCTTCACCTATGTGGTCGGGCCGCCGACTGCGTCGTCGATTGATCCGGATTCTGGTCCGCAGTCTGGTGGTCAGACGGTGACGATCACGGGTTCGGGGTTTGTGCCGGGTGACACGGCGGTGACGTTTGACGGGTTGCCGGCTACTGATGTGGTGGTGGATCCGTCGGGTACGTCGTTGACGGCGGTGACTCCGGCGCATGCGCCTGGTGTGGTCGATGTGGTGGTGACCACTGATGGTGGTTCGACTGATCCGTTGGCGTACACGTATCTGGCTGATGGTTCGGATGCGGTGGTGACGGGTCTGGATCCTGATTTCGGGCCGACGTCTGGTGGGACGACGGTGACGATTACTGGTTCGGGTTTCACTGGGGCTACCGGTGTCACGTTTGATGGCGTGGCGGGTACGGGGTTTGCGGTGAATCCGGCTGGTACGGAGATCACGGTGGTGACTCCGCCGGGTGCTGCTGGTCCGGCTGATGTGGTGTTGGTGTTCCCGGCTGGTACTGCGGATGCGGGGATCTTCACCTATGTGCCGCCGACGATTGATTCGGTGGTGCCGGATTCGGGTCCGAACACGGGTGGTACCACGGTGACGATCACGGGTTCCGGGTTCACTGGGGCGACTGATGTGACGTTCGGTGGTGTGCCGGGGACTGATCTGGTGGTGGATCCGTCGGGTACGTCGTTGACGGTGGTGACGCCGCCGGGGCCGGTGGGTCCGGTTGATGTGGTGGTGGTGTTGCCGGGTGACGACGCGGTCGCTCCGGACGGCTTCACCTACTCGGGTGGCCCGGCACCGGTGATCGACTCGGTCGACCCCGGTCAGGGACCGGCCAACGGCGGGACCACAGTGGTCGTCGGAGGCAGCGGCTTCATCCCGGGCCAGACGACCGTGACGATCTGCGGCAAGACGATCCCAGCGAACAAGGTCACGGTCAACAGTTCCGGGACCTCGCTGACCTTCGTCACTCCGCCGTGCGACGTCAAGCACACGACCATCACGGTGACCACACCGAACGGCACCTCGAACGCGGTCGCCTTCCGGTACGTGGGGCTGCCGGTCACCGGTAGCGCGACCACGAATCTGATCACCAGCGGTGGTGCACTCGTGGCCATGGGTATCGCGCTGCTTCTCCTTGCCCGGAGGCGCGCGAACATGGCGTGACGACGACAGGGGACGGAGCGGGTGGTCCGGGGACGAACGACTCTCCGGGCCACCCGCTCGCCGCTGTCGGTTCGCCGTACCGATAAACGGGATGTCGGGATCGGGAAGCGGTGGCATCGTCAGCCACATGACTGCCGACTACCTCGATATCAACCGGGCCAGCTGGGACGAACGCGCTCCGGCACACGCCGCGTCACCGGACTACCGGGTCGCCGAGCTGCTCGCCGACCCGACCGGGCTCAGCGACGTGGTCCGGTTCGACGTGCCGCGCCTTGGTGACCTCACCGGCGTACGCGGGGTGCACCTGCAGTGTCACATCGGCACCGACACTCTGTCGCTGGCCCGGCTGGGCGCGACGATGACCGGCCTGGACCTGTCCGGGGCGTCGCTGGCCGAGGCCCGCCGGATCGCCGCCGCCGCGCAGACCCATATCGAGTACGTCGAAGCCGACGTCTACCGGGCCGTCGAGGTGCTCGGTGCCGGCCGGTTCGACCTGGTCTTCACCGGCATCGGGGCGCTCTGCTGGCTGCCCAGCGCGCGCCGCTGGGCCGAGACGGTGGCCGGCCTGCTGCGACCGGGTGGCCGGCTGTTCCTGCGCGAGGGGCATCCGGCGCTGTGGGCGATCGACGAGACCCGTCCGGACGGGCTGCTGGTGCTGGACCTGCCGTACTTCGAGACGGAGCAGCCGCTGGTGTGGGACGAGGCCGGCACCTACGTCGACACCGACGCCAACTTCACCCACAACCTGACGCACTCGTGGAACCACGGCATCGGGGAGATCTTCACCGCACTGACCGCTGCCGGGCTGCGGGTGACCGACCTGGTCGAGCACGACAGTGTGCCGTGGAACGCGCTGCCCGGCCGGATGACCAGGGGCGACGACGGCGAGTGGCGGCTGACCGAACGCCCGCAGCGGCTGCCGCTGAGCTACACGCTGCAGGCGGTGAAGCTCAGCTGAGGCTATCGCGCCTGGTCGTGCCTCAGCTGAGGCTGTCGCGCCACTGGTCGTGCAGGGTGGCGTACCGGCCGCCGGCGGCGACCAGGTCGGCCGGTGCCCCGTCCTCGACGATCCGACCGCCGTCGAGGACCAGCACCCGGTCGGCGATCTGCACGGTGGACAGCCGGTGGGCGATGACCAGCGCGGTCCGCCCCCGCCCGGCGGGACCACCGGTCAGCATCGTCTGCAACGCCCGCTGCACCAGCCGCTCGGTCGGTACGTCCAACGACGAGGTCGCCTCGTCGAGAATCAGCACTGCCGGGTCGGCGAGCATCGCGCGGGCGAACGCGACCAGCTGCCGCTGCCCGGCGGAGAGCCGCCCACCGCGACGGTGCACGTCGGTGGCGTAGCCGTCGGGCAGTTCGACGATGAACTCGTGCGCGCCGATCGCCCGCGCGGCGGCCTCGATCTCGGCGTCGGTGGCGTCCGGCCGGCCGAACCGGATGTTGTCCGCCACGCTGCCGGCGAAGAGATGGTTCTCCTGGGTCACCATGATCACGTGGCGGCGCAGGTCGGACCCGGCGACGTCGCGCAGGTCGACGCCGTCGAGGGTGACCGCGCCGGACTGCGGGTCGTAGAGTCGGGCCACCAGCTTCGCGATCGTCGACTTGCCGGCCCCGGTCGCCCCGACCAGGGCGACCGTCTGCCCTGCCGGGATCCGTACGGTCAGCTCTGGCAGCACCAGCCGGTCCGGCCGGTAGCCGAAGGTGACCGCGTGCAGCGCGACCGTGCCCCGTACCGGCACCGGCAGCGGTCGCGGGCGGGCCGGTTCGGGCACCTCGGGTCGCTCGTCGAGGACCCCGGACAACTTCTCCAGTGCGGCGGTGGCCGACTGCAGCGAGTTGTAGAACTGGCTGAGCTCCTGCATCGGTTCGAAGAACCGGCGCAGATACAACAGGAACGCGGCGAGTACTCCGATCTCGGTCTCGCCCTGCAGCACCTGCCAGCCGCCGTAGGTGAGCACGATGGCGACCGCGACGTTGCCGATCCCCTTCAACGCCGGCGAGTAGATCGCGATCAGCCGGAACGCCCGCAGGTTGGCCGATCGGAAGCCGTCGTTCACCTCGGTGAAGATCTCCTGGTTGCGGGCCTCGCGGCCGAACGCGTGCACCGCCCGTACGCCGCCCAGCGACTCGACGAAGTGGACGATCAGCAGGGCGACGGCCTCCCGGGTCCGCCGGTAGGCCACGGTGGAGGCGCGGGCGAACCAGACCGAGATCCACAGCAGGAACGGGAACGCCAGTAGCGTCACCACCGCCAGCGGCGTGTCCAGCCACAGCAGGATGCCGGCCACCGAGACCACCGAGAGCCCGGCCAGCACCAGGTCGTCGATGCCGCCTTCGACGAGTTCGGCGATCGAGTCCATGTCGCTGGTCAGCCGGGCGACCACCCGGCCGGAGGTGTACCGCTCGTGGAAGTCGACCGACAGCCGCAGAAAGTGCCGGTACACCCGCTGGCGCAGCTCGAGCAGGATCGCCTGCCCGATCCGGGCCGACAGGATGAGAAAGGTGCGCTTGCCGGCGTACTCGGCGATCGTCGCGGCCAGGAAGGCGAGGCCGACCGCGGCCAGCGGGCCGACCGTGCCGTCGTCGCGCAGCAGCGGGATGGCCTGGTCGATGCCGACCATGACCAGGTACGGTCCGGCCATCGCGGCGGCGTTCTGCAGCAGCAGCAGGGCGACCGCGACGCCGATCATCCGTCGGTGCGGCCGGGTCAACGAGCCGAGCAGGGCCCGGCTGCGGGCCCGTAGCCGGGCCGGGTCGCCACCGGCAGCCTGGTCGGACCCGCTCAGGTGGTCCATCCGGTCGTCGGCCACCCCCCGCCAGTCCGGCTGCCCTCCGACGGTGCCGTTGCCGCTGGTCACGCTGACCTGACGAGGCCGTGTCCGTCGGCGGAGAGCACCGCCCGGTACGCGGGCACGGTGGCGAGCAGCTCGGTGTGGGTGCCGACCGCCACGATCCGCCCCTCCGCCAGCAGCGCGACCCGGTCGGCGAGTGCCACTGTGGATGGACGGTGGACGACCAGCAGGGCGGTGGTGCCGGCGAGCACCCGGCGCAGCGCCTTCTCCACCAGCGCCTCGGTGTGCACGTCCAGCGCCGACAACGGATCGTCGAGGACCAGCACCCGGGGACGGCCGAGCACCGCGCGGGCCAGCGCCAGCCGCTGCCGTTGCCCGCCGGACAGTGACAGCCCCTGCTCGCCGATGCGGGTGCGTAACCCCCACGGCAGGTCGTCGACGAAGTCGGCCTGGGCCAGGCGTAGCGCCGCGCGCACTTCGGCGTCGGTGGCGTCGGGGCGGCCGAGGGTCAGGTTCTCCCGGACCGACATCGAGAACAACGTCGGGTCCTCGAAGGCGACGCCGACGCAGCGGCGCAGCTCGTCCAGGCGCAGGTCACGCAGGTCGTGCCCGTCCAGGGTGATCCGTCCGCCGGTCACGTCGTACAGCCGGGGCACCAGGGAGACCAGGCTGGTCTTGCCGCAGCCGGTCAGGCCCGCGATGGCCAGCGTCTCACCCGGGCGTACGGTCAGGTCGACGCCGCGCAGCACCGGCGCCCGCGCGCCCGGGTAGCCGAAGGTCACTGCCTCGAAGCGCAGCTCGCCGCGGACCTCGTCGACCCGGATCCCGGTGGCGCCGGGCCGGTCGGTGATCGTCGGTGGGGTGTCCAGCACCTCGTGGATCCGGTCGGCGGCGGTCATCGCCTCCTGCGCCTGGGCGATGATCCAGCCGAGCGACCGGATCGGCCAGACGAGCATCAGCTGCAACGTCACGAACGCGACCAGCTGCCCGATGGTGAGTTGCTCGTACACGACGGCGGCGGCACCGGCGACCAGCACCACGGCGAGCGCCATGTTCGGCACCAGGTCGTAGCGGGCGGAGGCGCGGGCGAGCAGCCGCCCCTTGCCGACCGCGGTGTCGTGCAGGGCGCGGGCCCGGTGGGCGAACCGTTCGGTCAGCAACGGCCCCCGGCCGAGCGAGGTGATGGTCCGCAAACCCTGCGCGGACTCCTCCACCAGGGTGGCCAGGTCGCCCTGTTGATCCTGCAGCCGGCGGGAGATCCGCAGGTACGCCCGGGTGAAGTGGCGGCTGAACAGATACAGCGGGACGGCGCTGGCCGCCACGACCAGCCCCAACGGCCAGTGCAGGTGCAGCAGCAGCGCGACGACGGTGACATACGTCGCCGTGTTGAGTAGCAGAAAGAGCAACCCGAAGGAAAGGAATCGACGGATTACTGACAGATCGCTGGTGGCACGGGACAACAACTGCCCGGACTGCCATTGATCGTGAAAGGCGACCGGGAGCCGTTGCAGGTGGGCGTAGATGTCGTCGCGGATGGTGCTTTCCATCCCGATCGACGACGCGCTCTGCGTCCACCGCCGGATGAAGATCAGCGCCGCCTCGACCACGCCGAGCAGCAGCGCGAGTCCACCGAGGAGCAACAGCCCGGTGGGCTCGCCGGCCGCCACCGGACCGTCCACCACTCCCGCGATGACCAGCGGAATGGCGATGCCGGCGGCGGTCGCGGCGGCGGCGGCACCGAGCAGCCAGCCGAGCTGGCCGAGGTGCGGACGCAGGTAGCGGCGGAGCCGCCAGAGATTGTGGACGGCGGGTCGGGGTCGCGATGATCGATCGAGTGCGTCGTCCACAATAAGACGGTAGCCGGTACCGGCGTTTCTTCACTGCCCCCGATCGGTCACCTCTCGCTCATGATCGAGCAACCATTTCTTGATCGACAACCCCCATCGGTAGCCGCCCAGTGAACCGTCGCTGCGCAACACCCGGTGGCAGGGCACGATCAGGGCGACCGCGTTGCGACCGCAGGCGTTCGCCGCCGCGCGGATCGCCGCCGGTCGACCGGCCAACGTGGCGAACTCGCGGTAGGTCACCGGCTGGCCCGCCTTGACCTCCCGCAGCACCGACCAGGCGTCGTTGAGGAACTCGCCGCTGTACTGCCGGACCGGCAGGGTGTCGAGGGCGGTCAGCTCACCGGCCAGATAGGACCGGACCGCGGCGGTGACCGCCCCCAGCTCGGCCCGCTCGCGCACCGACGCCCGGACGACCGGGGTGATCAGCGGCAGCAGCGGCCCGGTGCCGTCGGTGAAACCGCCGGCCCGGACCGCGCCGTCGGCGTCGACGACCAGGGTGAACGGGCCGACCGGCGTCGGCACCGCCGCCGCGTCCAGGGTGACAGGTAGCATCAGGGATTCCTTCCGGCGCCGACCAGCGCCAATCGATTGTGGATAGTGACAGACTGCCACAGGCGCAACGTCGCGTACGACCGCCACGGCCGCCATCGGGTGGCGTGCGTGGTCAGCCCGGACACCGCGGTGGGCAGGTCGAGCAGCCGGGCGCCGTGGCGCACGCCCAGGTCGGTGCCGAGCAGGACGTCGGGGTCGGCCAGCGCCCGCATCGCCACGTACCCGGTCGTCCAGGGCCCGATTCCGGGCAGCGCGCCGAGCCGGTCGACCAGCTCGGCCCGGTCGGCGCCGGGGTCGAGCTCGACGGTGCCGTCGGCGACGGCGACAGCCAGCGTACGCAGCGTCGCCCGCCGCGCCGCCGGCATCGCGAACGCCGCGTCGGGCAGTTCCAGCAGTTCGGTCGGCGACGGGAACGGCACCAGCTCGTCGGCGACCGGCTGTCTGTCGCCGTCGGGTGCCGTCGGGTCGTCGCCGTCGGGTGCCGTCGGGTCGCCGGCGGCCGCCGCGCAGAGCCGGGCGAGGACCCGGCGGGCGGCGGCGACCGAGATCTGCTGGCCGACGACCGCCCGGACCGCCAGTTCGAAGCCGTCGACCGTGCCCGGCACCCGCATCCCTGGCGTGGCGGCGACGACCGGCGCGAACGCCGGCTCCGCGCCGAGCGTCGCGTCCACCGCCACCGGGTCGGCGTCCAGGTCGAACAACGCCCGGCAGCGAGCCACCGCGGGGGCCAGGTCGCGCAGGTCGGCCAGGCGGAACGTCGCGGCGAAGTGGTCGGCGTGCGGGGTCACCGCGACGGTGCCGGGTCCGTGCGGCAGCCGCAACGCCCGGCGGTACGCCGAGTCGCAGGCCGCCTCCACGCCGGGCACCGCCCGCGCCGCCAGGAAATCCAGTACGGCGTCGGTCGGCATCGGCTGGCGGAACGCCAACCGGACCGTGATCGCCCCGAGCGTGTCGGCGTCACCGGCCCGGTCCGGGCCGGTCCCGGCGGCGCGGACCCGGCCCCGCAGCACCGTCGGCGCGAGCCCGTACACCGTCCGGAACGTGTCGTTGAACTGGCGTACGCTGCCGAACCCGGCGGCGAACGCGATGTCCGTGACGGTCAGCGCGGTCCGCTCGATGAGGATCCGGGCGGTCTGCGCCCGCTGGGCCCGGGCCAGTGCCAACGGGCCGGCGCCGAGCTGGTCGGTCAGCACCCGGTTGAGGTGCCGTTCGGTGTAGCCGAGCCGCCGGGCCAGTCCGGACACCCCGTCGCGGTCCACCACCCCGTCGCGGATCAGTCGCATCGCCCGCCCCACCAGGTCGGCCCGCAGGTCCCAGTCCGGCGAGCCCGGTGTGGCGTCCGGGTGGCAGCGGCGACAGGCGCGCAGCCCGGCCTGTTGCGCGGCCGCCGCCGAGACGAAGAACCGGACGTTGACCCGTTTCGGGGTGACCGCCGGACACGACGGCCGGCAGTAGATGCCGGTCGAGGTCACGCCGGTGTAGAACCAGCCGTCGAAGCGTTGGTCGCGGCTGTCCACCGCCCGGTAGCACCGCTCGAAGTCGAGCTCCATGGGTCGAATCCTGCCTGCCGCGCCGACGCTGCGGCTGGCGGGAATCGGACCTTACCTCCCGGCCCCGGCCCCGGCACCGTTCTCGGCACCGTCCCCGTTCTCGGCCCCGTCGCCGTCGCCGTCGGGCAGCGGACGGGCCGCGCCGGCCACCAGCAGACCGATCAGCAACGCGCCGAGCACCACCAGCAACGACCGCAGGATGCCGACCTGCTCGGCCAGGAAACCCACCAGCGGCGGGCCGGCAAGGAACGCGGTGTAGCCGATCGAACTGACCACCGACACCCGTACCGCCGCCCGGTCGGCCTGGTCGGCGGCCGCGCTCATCCCGACCGGGAAGCCGAGCGACGCGCCCGCGCCCCACAGCAGCGCCCCGACCATCGCCCACGGCAGCGACGGGCCGAACACCACCGACGTCAACCCGACGACGGCCAGCACGGCGGTGGCGCGCAGCACCGGCACCCGGCCCCAGCGGGCCAGGGCGGTGCCGCCGACCATCCGGGCACCGGTCATCGCCGCGACGAAGACCCCGAACGCGACCGCGCCGACCGCGTCGCCCACCCGGTAGCCGTCGACGACCGCCAGCGTCAACCAGTCGTTGGCCACCCCTTCGGTGAACGCGAACGCCAGCACCACCAGACCGATCAGCAGGGTGCGCGGCTCCGCCCAGGCCCGCAGCACCCCTGACCGGGGCGCGGACTCACCGGGCACCCGGGCCGGCACCGGCAGGAACATCCGGACGGCGGCGGCGACCGCGACGATCGCCAGCAGCGCGGTGGCGGCCAGCTGCCAGTCCACCGGTACGCCGAGCCAGGCGCAGCCGGCCCCGGCGAGCGCGCCGGAGACCGTACCCAGGCTGAAGCCGGCGTGGAAGCGGGGCATCAGCGGCCGACCGAGTCGGCGCTCGACGTCGGCGCCTTCCACGTTCATCGCCACGTCCCAGCTGCTCACCCCGGTGCCGGTGAGGAACAGCCCGGCGCCGGCCAGCGGCGACGACCCGATCGCCACATTGAGCGCGACGGCGAGCATCCCGACGGTCACCGCCGAGGTGCCGAGCAGCACGGTGCGACGCGGCCCGATGGCGTGCACCAGCGGCCCGGACAGCGGCAGCGCGCTGACCGCCCCCGCCGACATGCACAGCAGCAGCAGGCCGAACTGGGCGTTGGTCAGCTCGAGCGCGTCGCGGATGGCCGGCGTACGGGAAATCCAGGACGCGAAAGCCAGGCCGCTGACCCCGAACGCGACACCGACCGCGATCCGGGCCCGCTCGACCGTCGGCCGCGCCACGACAGTCGACCTGTCCGTCACCACGTTCCCCGCCTCCCCGTCGCCGCCCACCAGGCCGGCCGGTGCCGGACGATGCCGGCAGCCATCTGCACAGACGGTAGATCACTTGAAACTGTTAGGTAACATGACGATGCTCACCGTCCGGCCGTCCCGGGGAGGCCGCCGTGCCCGCGTCCCCGCCCGCTGCCAGCCCACCGTCCGCGATCGTGGTGGACCAGCTGCGGGTGCGCTACCGCGACTCACCCCGGTACGCCGTCGACGGCGTCTCGTTCAGCGTCGCCGCCGGCGAGGTCTTCGGCCTGCTGGGGCCCAACGGGGCCGGCAAGTCGACCACCGCCCGGGTGCTGACCGGGCTGCTGCGCGACTACCAGGGCCGGGCCGAGCTGCTCGGCCGGCCGCTGCACAGCTGGGGGCCCGAGCTGTACGAGCGGGTCGGCGTCAGCTTCGAACTACCCGCGCACTTCGCCCGGCTGACCGCCCGGGAGAACCTGCGGGCGGTCGCCGGCCTGTACCGGTCGCCGACCGAACCACCCGACGTGCTGCTCGACCAGGTGGATCTCGCCGCCGACGCCGACCGGCCCGTCGCCGGCTTCTCCAAGGGCATGCAGCTGCGGCTCAACCTGGCGCGGGCGCTGATCCACCGACCGGAGGTGCTCTTCCTCGACGAGCCCACCTCCGGGCTGGACCCGGTGCACGCCGGCGCGGTCCGGCAGCTGATCCGCCGGCAGGCGGCGCAGGGCCGCACCGTCCTGCTGACCACCCACGACATGACCACCGCCGAAAGCGTCTGCGACCGGGTGGCGTTCGTCGTCGACGGCCGGGTCGTCGCCGTGGACACCCCGCGCGGGCACCGGCTGCGCCACGGCCGGTCGACCGTACTGGTCGAGTACCGCGCCGACGGGACCCTGGCCCGGCGGGAGTACGACCTGGCCACCCTCGGTGCCGACGGCGACTTCGCCGCGCTGCTGCGGGCCGGCCGGATCGAGACCATGCACACCCGGGAAGCCACCTTCGAACAGGTCTTCGTCGCGGTCACCGCCGCCGGTGCGCCCGCGCCGACCGGTGACGCCGCCGGCCCACCGCCGTGAACCGGTCGCGCCGCCGCGCCGCCGCTGCACGCCGCAGCCTGCGACGGCTGGCCACCGCCGTGGCACTGGAGGTACGTGTCGAGTGGCGCTACCGGATCGTCGCGGTCGCGGCGGTCTTCGCCCTCGGGTGGACGGTGCCGCTGCTCGCCGTACCGGCCCCGGCGGCCCGGACCCTGGGCCCGGTCCTGCTGTTCGTCGACACCGCCGCTTTCGGTGCCTTCTTCATCGCGCTGCTGCTGATCACCGAACGCGCCGAGGGAGCACTGGCCGCGCTGCGGGTCACACCGTTGCGCGCCGGCGAGCAGGTCGGGGCGAAACTCGGCGTACTGACCGGGTTGTCGGTGGTCGCGGCGGTGCCGATCGTCGCCGTCGTCGTCGGCCGGGACGGCGGTACGTGGTCGACCGTCGCCGCAGCCGGCCTGGCGTTGCTCGGAGTGGCGCTGACCGCGCTGTTGATCCTCCTCGCGTCGCTGCTGCTGGTGCTGCGGCAGCCGACAGTCGCCGGATACCTGACCGCCGCGCCGCTGGTGCTGCTGCCGGGTCTCGCCGTGCCACTGGCGTACCTGACCGGACTGCTCGACCATCCCGTCGGCCAACTGGTGCCGACCACCGGCACCGCCGAGCTGATCCGGGCCGGGCTCGCCGGGACGGCGGCCGTCAGCTGGTGGCAGGTCGGGGCGTCGACCGGGTACGCCGCCGGGTGGATCGTCGGGGCGACACTGCTCGCCCTCCGGCGGTTCGACCGGGTCTTCGCCGCCCCGGACGCCGCCCGGCGATCGGCGGTGACCCCCGCCCGGCCGGCGGCGCGGCCGGTGCCCCGGTCGGGGTGGCCGGTGGGCTGGCTGCCCGCGCTGCTGCGGGTCGACCTGCGGGCGCTCGGCGCGGACCGGCTGCTGGCCGTCCTGCTCTGCGCCCCGCTGCTGCTCGCGGTGGCGCTGCGGTTCGGGGTGCCGTCGGCGACCGCCTTCGTCGACCAGCGGTACGGCGTGGACCTCGCCGCGCACCGCGACCTGCTGCTGGCCCTGCTGGTGCTCGCCCACGTACCGGTGATCGGCGGGATGGTCGGGGCGCTGCTGCTGCTCGACGACGTCGACGAACGACGGCTGCTGCTGATCCGGGTCACCCCGGTGACTCTGCAGCGTTACCTCGGCTACCGGGTCGGGGTCACCGCCGCGCTGACGACGGTCGGCCTGTTGATCGCCGTACCGCTCAGCGGGTTGGCCGACGCGGACCCGCGCTGGCTGGTCCCGGCGGTGCTGGTCGCCGCCGGCCAGGCGGTGCTCGTGCTGCTGGCGGTCACCGGGTACGCGGCGAACAAGGTGCACGGGCTGGCCCTGCTGAAGCTGTTCGGTGGCGCGGTGATGGTCCTTGCCGCGCTGCCCTGGCTGCCGGTGCCCGCACAGTGGCCGGCGGCGGCGTCCTGGCCGGTGGCGCTGCTGCCACCGGCGGCGGTCAGCCTGACCCAGCAGGCCGGCGCGGCCGGAGCCTACTGGCCCGCCTGCGGGTACGCCGCGCTCGGCGCGACGGTGACCGTCGTCGGTGCGACGCTGCTGGCCCGCCGGGTGTCGACCCGGTTCACCAGCTGACCGGTACGCCACCCGAGGCATCCGCTGATCTCGATCGACCTGATCGGGTGGATGTCGGGATCGATCGATAAGCTGGTGCGGTTCGCCCCACCTCGATCAAGGAGTCGGTAGATCCCATGCGTCACCTACTGGCCAGCGTCGCCCTCGGCTCGGCCCTGCTGTTGAGCCTTGCCGCCTGCGGCACCGAACCGCCGACGAACTCCGCGTCGCCGCCCCCCGCCAACACCACCGCCAGCGAGGCCGACATCCTGGCCGCCACGAACGCCGCCTGCAACCAGGCGGTCTCGATGAGCAACGACTTCGCGACCGGGTTCGAGCGGGATGCCAAGCTGCTCTTCCCCGAGGACGCCAGTGTCGCGACGCAGGTGTCGGCAGAGGACTTCGAGGCGCAGATGCGGGCCTGGTCGGCGACGCTGACCTCGCTGGCGACCGGTCCGGTCGACGAGGAGCTGCGGACCGTGCTGGCGGAGAGCACCACCGCGATCGAAGCGGCGACCGAAGTGGGGGAGACCCCGTTCACCGACGAGCAGATCGCTGCGGTCACGGCCGTACCGGAGAAGCTGGGTGCCGTCTGCCAGTGAGGGTGGGAGGGGTTGACCTGGGGCGGGTGCGGGCGTTGGGTAGCCTGCTCCAGTTTGCTCACCCCCATTGGACGGATCACGATGCGACGTACCCTGATCACCGCCGCCGTCACCACGGCGCTGGCACTCACCCTGGCCGGCTGTGGCGGCGCGGACACCGACACCGACGCCGCCGCTGACCCGAGCCCCCAGCCGTCGGCCAGCGCCCCGGCCGACGCGCAACCGGCCGAGTCCGCCGACGACGAGGCCGCCGTCGCCACGAAGGCGGCGTGCGACATGGCGGTGCCGGCCAGCGAGGCGAACACCGCGAACATCGAGGACGACTTCGACAAGCTGATCGCCGCAGCGGTCGAGGGCGGGTCGGCGCCGGAGACCGCCGAGTCCGAGTTCCGGAGCAAGCTCGCCGGCTGGACCGGGATGCTGCAGTCGCTCGCCGTCGACCCGGTCGACGCCGACGTACAGCAGGCGCTGACCGAGGCCGCCGATGTCGTCGCCCAGATCAACGACCCGGACGACAACACCCCGATGGGTCAGGTGACCGGGCTGCTGACCGAGGCGACCGACAAGCTCAAGGCCGCCTGCGCCTGACCCGCTGCCGGGCGCTGCGTAGACTCGACCGACGTGAGTCTCACCATCGGCATCGTCGGCCTGCCCAACGTCGGCAAGAGCACCCTGTTCAACGCGCTCACCAAGAACGACGTCCTCGCGGCGAACTACCCGTTCGCCACGATCGAGCCGAACGTCGGTGTGGTGGGGCTGCCGGACGGGCGGCTGGACAAGCTCGCGGAGATCTTCGGCTCGCAGAAGATCATCCCGGCGCCGGTGTCGTTCGTCGACATCGCGGGCCTGGTGCGGGGCGCGTCCAAGGGGCAGGGCCGGGGCAACGCCTTCCTGGCGAACATCCGTGACGCCTCGGCGATCTGCCAGGTGGTGCGGGTGTTCGCCGACCCCAACGTGGTGCACGTCGACGGCAAGGTGTCGCCGGGTGACGACATCGAGACGATCAACACCGAGCTGATCCTGGCCGATCTGCAGACGTTGGAGAAGGCGCTGCCCCGGCTGGAGAAGGAAGCCCGGCTGCGCAAGGACCGGGTGGCGATCCACACCGCGGCGAAGGCCGCCGCCGAGCTGCTCGACGGCGGCACCACGCTGTACGCGGGGGCGACCGCCGCCGGCATCGACGTCGCCGAGCTGCGCGAGCTGCACCTGCTGACCACCAAGCCGTTCCTGTACGTCTTCAACGTCGACGAGGACGAGCTGGGCAACGCCGCGCTCCTCGACGAGCTGCGGGCCCTGGTCGCCCCGGCCGAGGCGGTCTTCATGGACGCCAAGATCGAGTCCGAGCTGATCGACCTGCCCGACGACGAGGCGCTGGAGCTGCTGGAGTCGATCGGGCAGAGCGAGCCGGGGCTCCACCAGCTGATCCGGGTCGGTTTCCGCACCCTGGGGCTGCAGACGTACCTCACCGCCGGGCCGAAGGAGGCACGGGCCTGGACCATCCCGGTCGGGGCGACCGCGCCGGAGGCCGCCGGGGTGATCCACTCGGACTTCCAGCGCGGCTTCATCAAGGCCGAGATCGTCTCGTTCGACGATCTGGTCGCGGCCGGGACCATGGCGGCGGCGAAGGCGGCCGGCAAGGTCCGGATCGAAGGCAAGGAGTACGTCATGCAGGACGGCGACGTCGTCGAGTTCCGCTTCAACGTCTGATCCCGGGGCGGGTGCCCGCACCGGTCACCTCCACGACCAGCAGAGTCTCCTCGGACGTGTAGTAGGTCCGGAACGGATCGTAGGCCGCCGCTGCGGCCACCAGGTCGGGCTCCGGGCGGTTCCATCTGTCGAGTCGGATCGTGATCTCCCGGTCGACCTCGACGCCCGGCGGTGCCTGGTCGGTCAAACTGTTCACCAGCGCGGTGACGATACGTGCGTGCCAGACCCGCTGGGGGGACACCGTGAAGACGAGTGCTCCATCGATCAGTTCGGTGTGACGAGGCGCCTCGGCGAGCTTGTCGAGGTCATCGGCGTACCTCCCCTCGGGGCAGGGCGGTCGCATCCACTCGGGCACTGCGGTCATGTTCTTCACCGCAACATCGGTAGTCGGAGCCATGCGTGCTCCAGTATGCGGTAATACCATGGTATGGTCGCGGGATGGCGAGGACGAAGAAGGTCACGATCACGCTGCCGGCAGAGTTGCTGGAGAGCATGAAGACGCACACCGACAACGTCTCCGGCTACCTGACCGAGCTGGCCGAGCGGGCCGAGCGGCGAAGGCTCCTTCGTGAGGAGTTGGACGGCTATCAGGCTGAATTCGGGGCGTTCACCGACCAGGAGATGGCCGAGGCGCGAACGCTCCTGCACGGGACCGGGGAGACGGAGCGCGCGGCGTGAGCCTCGAGTCACTAGTGCTCGACTCGCAAGGTCTCGCCGGCTGGATCGATCGGGATCGCAAGGTGATGCGCCTGCTGGAGCAGGCCGAGCGTGACGGGGCAGACCTTGCCGTCTCGGCTGCCACGACCATTGAGGTTTCGCATTCCAAGGTAGACATTGCGCGGCTGGGCTGGCTGCTGTCCCGGGTCCGAGTGGAGGCGGTGACAAAGGAAAGCGCCTGCCGTAGCGTGGAGTTGTTGAAGGCGGCGGGGCTGCACGGGCACAAGTACGCCATCGATGCCATGGTCGCCGAGGTGGCGCTTCGACTTCCTGCGCCTGTGGTCGTTCTGACATCGGATGTCGACGACATGACCAAGTTGTGCGGGCGGCGGGTCCGGGTTATCAGGCTGTAGAGCTGCGCCTCAGTCGGTAGAGGGCCTTGGCGCCTTCGCCGGAGTCGGCCCAGATCTGGACCGTCCCGTGCTCCGGCAGCACTCTCGGCCCGACCACCAGGATCCCCGGCTCCTGAGGGGTCGTCACATCGCCGCGCGTGCTTCGCTTGGGGGCTCGCGGCGTGGGTGAAGTCTCGGGCTGGCCGCCGGGCGACGGCGTCTCGGGCAGAATGTTCACGGGCGCGACCTCGTTTCGCGTCAAGGCCCTCGGCGAGCGCTACCACGCGAGCCGAGGGCCGCTCTGTCTTCGTGAATCCGACACTAGTTGAACCTGTCCACCCTGTCCATAGAGTGAACGAGATAGACAGAACGGCTCGGCTGGACAGGTGGCAGCCTGTTGGAATGATCGACCCTTGGTCGCCGCGTTCGTTTGCCGAGCAGGTGACCGACGCCCTGAAGGCGAGGATCGACAGCGGCGAGTGGCCGCCTGGGCACAAGCTGCCTGGCGAGGTGACGCTGGCGCAGACGTACGGCGTGGCGCGCGGCACCGTGCGGGCTGCACTCGACGCGTTGCGCGAGGAAGGCCGAGTGGTCACCTTCACCGGGCGCGGCACATTCGTCACCCCGGATAGGCAGTCCTGAGTCAGGAATGCGTCGAAGGGCCGGACCCCGGGTACGGGGTCCGGCCCTTCGGTCGTTGTGCTGGGGTCAGGCTGCTGCGGTCAGTTGGGGCCGGGTCAGCTGTTCCAGTGCTGGGCGACGAGTTCGGCGGCCTGGGTCTCCCACTGGGCGTAGTGGTCCGGGTACGCCGACACCTGCACGGTCTGCGCGGCCTCGGTCAGCGGCATGTCCTGCCAGCCGTCGACGGCCTTCAACCCGTTGAGGAACGCGGTGGTGGAGTATTCGACGTCGGTGATCTGCTCCACCGTGCCCCAGCCGGACGACGGCCGCTGCTGGAACAGGCCCTGCGAGTCGTGGTCGTTACGGTCACCCAGGTGGCCCAGGTTCTCCAGCTTCGACTCCTGCAGCGCGGTCGCGATCGCGACCACGGCGGCCCGCTCGTCCATGCCCGCCTTCTTCGTGGCGGCGATGATGCCCTTGACGTTGTCGGTCTGCTCGCTGCTCAGGTCGATGCGGGACTGTTCGCCCTGCACGCCGTGCGGGATGAGCTTGGCGGTGTCGACGCCGCTGTCGCTCGCGGCTGCGGCGGCGGGTGCGGCGAGGGCGGTGGGGGCGTGGTCGGCGGCCAGGGCGGGGCCGGCGATCGCGCCGCCGGCGAGGGTGAGGCCGGCGATGCCCAGGGCGGTGGTGCGCAGGGTGCGGGTGATGATCGTGGTCATAGGGGGGGCCACCTTCCGTTTTCCGAGGGGGCACACCCGCCGCTCGGGCCCCTCAAGCGTGCCGGGGCGGGCGGTCGTGTGGGGTGTGCGGTAAACGGTCGTCCGGGTGGTACGGGGACGCGGCGGCGGCTTCTCGCCCGCTCGGGGCTGGCCTTCCGTGCGTCGCGACCATGTCCAACCACGTGGGCCGGCCGGTCATTCCCCGCAGTGGCCTCGCGGTCCGCCACGTCACCGACCGTGACGGCACCGGACAGGGACACCCGTCCGGACGATATACCTCAGAGGAATAATTATTCCTCACAGGAATACTGCTCTACCGCAGTACCGGTCCGCCAGGACACCCACGCGGGGGGACGGGCAGGCCGGTCGGGGCTGGGCAGATACAACCACGTCGGCGGCCGGGCTATTTCCGGGTGCGGGCGGCCGAGGCGGAAGGGACGGCGTCACTTGTGGGTGATCAGTGACTCCTGCCGCTGCAACAGCTGGTAGACGATCGACGCCGGCGTGCCGTCGGCTGGGCGCAGCCGGACGACCACCGTGTCGCCGTCCTGGCGTACCTCGGGCTCGGTGAACCGCTGCGACCAGGGCTGTCCGGTGCTGGAGCTGCCCTGTTCCAGCAGGGTGACCAAGGCTTCCGCGTTGGCCTTCGCGGAGTCGGCGTCCGCATGGGCATAGGCGAGCACCATGACGGGCGCGCCGTCGTGGGCGAGCCCGCCAGCGACCCCGTCGAACGCAGCGGGCAGCGTCTGCCCGGCCCGCCCGCCGCCGTAGTCGCCGCCGACCCGGAACAACACCGAGTACGCCTGCTCGGCGTCCATTGCTTCGGCGAGTGCGACTGCGGCCGGCGTGTCGGCGAACGACGCGGCCCCGTTGTCGAGCGCGGTCGCCGTCTCGGAGTTGCCGGCCACTGTCAGCCTGCCGTCGGCCAGCCGCAGGTGCAGCGGCTGACCGAATGGTCGGGCGACGGTGCGTCCGGCCAGGTCGATGCTGCCGTCGGCGTTGCCGAGTTGCCATCCGCCGTCGGTGGGCTCACCCATCGCGTCGGTCTTCCGGTCGCTGTCGAAGCGGCCGCCGAGCACGCTCATCACGTTCGGCGGATTGCTGTGTTCGACGTACCAGGAGACGTCGAGCACCGACCAGCCGAGCTCGGCCGCGAACCCGGCGAGGTCGGGGTTCCCGGCCGGTACCGCCTGCTGAGGCAGCAGCGCAGCCACCTCCGCCGGTCCGTCGGCGCTCGCGCCGGTGGACAACGCCGCGAGGTAGCCGCGGACCGCCTCGGCGTCGGCGGGGTCGGTCGGCCGGGCCAGCCCGGCGAGCTCGGCCGCCCGGTCGAGATCGGCCATCTGCAGCACGATCTCGTCGTCGGCGAGTCGCTGCGGTAGCAGCGCCAGCCGTTCGGCGAACGTGGGTCGAGCCGCGCTGGCGGACCCCGCCGGTCCGGCCGGCGACGGGCCGGCGGCGTCGTCGCTGTCAGTGTCGCCACAGCCGGCGGCGAACAGGGTCAGAACAAGTCCGGTGGCGGTGGCGCCAAGCATGATCCGCTTCACGACCGGCACCGTAACAACCCTGGTCCAGGGCATTGGCGACCGATGGGGCCCGGTCACGAGATGTAGTGCAGGATCACGTTGTGTACGTGGTGTGACTTCTGGTCGCCCCGGAACTCGACCTCGTAGGTGTGCGTGCCGACGTTGATGGCGATGGCGCCGGTGGAGAAGTACGAGCCACCCCAGGACTTGTTGCTCACCACGCTGACGCTGGTGATCTTCGAGTACGGGATGCTGGTGATGGCGACCTTCTTGCCGACGAAGGACTTGTCCTGGATGATCACGCGGCGGTTGGTCAGCCCGATGAAGCCGGTGCCGGTGCCGATCGCGTCGTAGACCGCGATCACCTGCTCGCCGTCGAGGAGCCCACTTTCGATCTGCCGTAGTTGCTCGCGTCGGTCGTACGCAACATTCGCCATGATCCGAGGGTAGGTCGCATCGACAAGCCGGCCCTGATTGTGACCGGCCGCGATGCAAGCCAGGGGAGTCGGATCAGGCGGCGTCGATGATCGTACGGTAGGCGTCCTCGATCCGGGCGGCGAGCGTCACGTCACCTTCGGTGATCTTGTCGCCATCCGGATCACCCAGGCAGATCTGGGTGTGCCCGTCCGCCCGACGTACCTGCGGTCGTAGGTGCAGGGCGTCGGCCGCGACCTTGATCCGCTCGGTCAGCTCGGCGTGCTGGCTGTCGTCGAGCAGCAGGGTCCGATGGATCTGCTGGCCGTCCTGGGTCCACCCGTCCAGCTGGGTCAGCGCGTCGCTAAGGTAGTCGCGGCCTACCCGGCCGGGCCAGATTGCTCGCAAAGCCACACCTCCCAGGCGTCGTTGCCGGCTTGTGGCCAAATCGTCGCCATCCTGTGTCTTGGTCGGTGGCCCCCAGTCTGGCCGCTGACTGGCTGGTGTGTCCACGTCCACCCTTCCGTCATCTACTGTCCGTGCAGACAGCAGGGTTACCCGAATTGCTGATTGATCTGGCAGGCTGGTCTGCTGTGCGGACCGGGCAGTCAAGGCGTCAGGTAGTGGTGGGGGCGGCGATCGTCCGCGATGGGCAGGTGCTGGCCTGCGCGCGGGCACACCCGCCGAGCACGGCGGGAAAATGGGAATTTCCCGGCGGAAAGGTGGAAACCGGTGAGTCGGAGATCGACGCACTGGTCCGGGAGTGTCACGAAGAGTTGGGCGTGGCGGTCGCGGTCGGGCAGCGGCTCGGCGGTGACCAGGTGCTCGGGCACGGTCGGTCGGTTCTGCGGGTCTACCTGGCCAGCCTGCTCGGGTCGGCTCAGCCCACCGCGCTGGAGCACGCCGAGTTGCGATGGCTGGCCGCCGACGAACTCGACCAGGTCACCTGGCTGCCGGCGGACCAGCCCATCGTCGCCATACTCGGGCCGTACCTGCGTCAGCCTCAGTAATTGATCTTGACCTCGAACGACCGGGAGCCGAGTCCGGCGCCGCCGTGCCAGATTTCGAAGCCCGCCTCGATTCCGGTGAGGTACCAGTCACGGTCGATGTACCCCCGGCCCACGGCGTCGCGGGTGAAGGCCGCCAGTTCCAGATCCTCCGCCCGGTCGGTCGGGCTGGTCCGCACGTACGCGACGTAGTTCCAGTGCCAGTCGGCGTGGTAGACGTCCCAGGTCGCCCCGGCCAGGGTGACGTCGCTGGCGACCAGCGTGCCGGCGGGTTCGGCACCGCCGTCGTGGTCCAGCCAGACCATCAGTTCCGCGCCGTCCGGCGAGCGGTGGGCGTTCGCGTCCGTGTGGAACCACAGGTCGTACGTGGCGTTCCACCGGCCCTCGGCGTCGGCGGCGTCGAACGTCCAGTCGGAGCGGGCCGACCGCAGCTGCCGTACCTTGATCGGCAGCCCGCTGCCGACCGTGCAGTTGCCCCAGTGGCAGCCCTGGTAGATCGTCGGGTACGCGGCCGCCGACCCGGTGCGCTTGTCGTGCTCGGATCGGCTGACGGTGAACCGGCCCTCCTCGGTGACCCGTAGGCACTGCAGGGTGCCGGCTCCCCAGACGTTGTTCATCACCACGTACCGCTTGTCGGCGATGCTGACCGTGTCTGTCCGTCCGCAGAGCTCGCCGGCGTCCGCCACCGGTGCGAACCAGACGACGGTGACCCCGAGGGCGACGACCGCGGCGAAGATGATCGAAAGCAGGCGGAAGCGCCTGAGTGCACACATTGCCGTGGAGCTCCTTCGGCGGGCAGCCCGCATGGCGGACTGGTGCCGTGGGCCCGGCGGCCCGACACCGCCCACGACGGAAAACGATCGACGAGATTCGTTCCCGGCTCCGCCGAGGATGCTACGACTGTCGATGGATTGCTGGCAACTCGCGACATCGCCCCGGTCGGCGCTTCCGCGCGCCAACCGGGGCGATGTCGATCAGAACGGCAGAGCCGCGTTCAGCGGTCCTGCGTCGGGTGCTGGCCGCGTTCAGCGGTCCTGCGTCGGGTGCTGGCCGCGTTCAGCGGTCCTGGTCGGGGTGGTGGTAGTTCAGCGACTTGTCCGGCAGCGGGAAGGTGACGTCCTCGCCGAACGGCGACGGCGCGGCCGGCTTGTCGAAGGCCAGCTCGCTGATCGGCAGGTGACCCTTCTCGTCCACCGCCGCGGCCTGCGGACGGGGGACCTGCCGGTGCCAGTTGACGCCCCGGGCGGCGTCCGCTTCCGGGCTGTGGTCGCCGTCGGCCGGCACCGCGGTCGCCGCCACGGTGCCGACGGGCTGGTCGAGGCCGGACTGACCGAGCCCTGATCCGTTGTCCGCCGCGCCGTTCTGCCCCCGCCGGAAGATCTTGCTACCGAGCCACACCAGTGGATCGTACCGCCGGTCGACGACGCGCTCCTTCATCGGGATGATCGCGTTGTCGGTGATCTTGATGTGCTCCGGGCAGACCTCGGTGCAGCACTTGGTGATGTTGCAGTAGCCCAGCCCCTGCGAGGCCTGCGCGTACTGCTTGCGGTCGGTCTTGGTGTCCAGCGGGTGCATGTCGAGCTCGGCGGCGCGGATGAACACCCGGGGACCGGAGAACGCGGTCTTGTTGTCCTCGTGGTCACGGACCACGTGGCAGGTGTTCTGGCACAGGAAGCACTCGATGCACTTGCGGAACTCCTGTGAGCGTTCCACGTCGACCTGCTGCATCCGGTACTCGCCGGGGGCCAGGTCCTCCGGCGGGCTGAACGCCGGCGTCTCCAACGACTTCTGGTAGTTGAACGACACGTCGGTGACCAGGTCCCGGATCACCGGGAAGGTACGCAGCGGGGTGATGCTGATCGTCTCGTTCTCCTCGAACGTCGACATCCGCGTCATGCAGCCCAGCTTCGGCATGCCGTTGATCTCCATGGAACAGGAGCCGCACTTGCCGGCCTTGCAGTTCCACCGGCAGGCCAGGTCGGGAGCCTCGGTGGCCTGCAGCCGGTGGATGACGTCGAGGACGACCTCGCCCTCGTTCACCTCGACCTGGTAGTCCTGCAGCTCGCCGCCGTTCTCGTCGCCCCGCCACACCCTGAAGTGGCGATTCGTGCCCATCAGTTGTCCGCCTCCTCAGCGAGCGCGTCCTGCGCCAGCGCGTCGAACTCCGCCAGCTCCTCGTCGGTCAGGTACTTGGCCAGCTCCGCCCGGTCGAAGAGCTTGATCAGCTCGGGGCGCATCTTCGGCAGCGGCTTGTGTTCCAGCTTGACCGTCTCGCCGTCGAGCGAGCAGACCAGGTTGACCGTGCGCCACTGCGGGGCCATCGTCGGGTGGTCCTCCCGGGTGTGTCCGCCCCGGGACTCGGTGCGCTCCAGCGCCGCCTTGGCGGTGCACTCGGAGACGACCAGCATGTTGCGCAGGTCGAGCGCCAGATGCCAGCCGGGGTTGTAGCGCCGGCCGCCGGCCGCGCTGACCTTCGTCACCCGTTCCCGCAGCTCGGCCAGCTTGACCAGGGAATCGGCCAGCTCGCCCTCGCGGCGGATGATGCCGACCAGGTCGCCCATCACCGCCTGCAGGTCCTGCTGCAGGGTGTACGGGTTCTCCCCGGTGTCGCGCGACAGCGGCGCCAGCGCCTGGTCGACGGCGTGCTCGACCTCCTCGGCCGAGACCTTCGGCCGCCGGTCCAGACTCCCGGCGTACGCCGCCGCGTGTTCGCCGGCCCGCTTGCCGAAGACCAGCAGGTCGGACAGGGAGTTGCCGCCGAGGCGGTTGGAGCCGTGCATGCCGCCGGAGACCTCACCGGCGGCGAACAGTCCGCTGACCCGGCCGGTGGCCGCCGCAGTGTCCGGTTCGACCTCGACGCCACCCATCACGTAGTGGCAGGTCGGCCCGACCTCCATCGGCTGCTTGGTGATGTCGACGTCGGCCAGCTCCTTGAACTGGTGGTACATCGAGGGCAGCCGGCGACGGATCTCCTCGGCCGGCAGCCGGCTGGCGATGTCCAGCAGGACGCCGCCGGACTTCGTACCCCGGCCGGCCTTGACCTCGCTGTTGATCGCCCGGGCGACCTCGTCACGGGGCAGCAGCTCCGGCGGACGCCGGTTGTTGTCCGGGTCGGTGTACCAGCGGTCCGCCTCCTCCTCGGTCTCCGCGTACTGCTTGCGGAACACGTCGGGGACGTAGTCGAACATGAACCGCTTGCCGTCGGTGTTGCGCAGCACGCCGCCGTCGCCCCGGACCGATTCGGTGACCAGGATGCCCTTGACCGACGGCGGCCAGACCATGCCGGTCGGGTGGAACTGCAGGAACTCCATGTTGATCAGGTTGGCGCCGGCCCGCAGGGCGAGCGCGTGCCCGTCACCGGTGTACTCCCAGGAGTTCGAGGTGACCTTGTACGACTTGCCGACCCCGCCGGTGGCCAGCACCACGGCCGGCGCCTCGAACAGGACGAACTCGCCGCTCTCCCGGTAGTAGCCGAAGGCGCCGGCGACCCGGGGGCCGTCCGGACCGTCCTCCAGCATCAGTTCGGTGATGGTGGTCTCGGCGAAGACCTTGATCCGGGCGTCGTGGACGCCGTACTCCCGCTTGTCCTCCTGCTGCAGCGAGACGATCTTCTGCTGGAGGGTACGGATCAGCTCCAGGCCGGTGCGGTCACCGACGTGGGCCAGTCGCGGGTACTCGTGGCCGCCGAAGTTGCGCTGCGAGATCTTGCCGTCCTTCGTACGGTCGAACAGCGCGCCGTACGTCTCCAGCTCCCAGATCCGCTGCGGTGACTCCTTGGCGTGCAGCTCGGCCATCCGGAAGTTGTTCAGGAACTTGCCGCCGCGCATGGTGTCGCGGAAGTGTACCTGCCAGTTGTCCCGGCTGTTGACGTTGCCCATGGCGGCGGCCGCGCCGCCTTCGGCCATCACCGTGTGGGCCTTGCCGAACAGCGACTTGGAGATGATCGCGGTGCGCTTGCCGGCCAGTCGGGACTCGATCGCCGCCCGCAGCCCGGCGCCGCCGGCGCCGATGACCACGACGTCGTAGTGGTGTCGTTCGATTCGGGTAGTCATATCGTCCAAGCCCTTAGTTGAAGAACCGCAGGTCGCTGAACCAGCCGGCGGACAGCGCCATCACGTAGAAGTCGGTCAGCGCCAGGGTGCCGAGGGTGATCCAGGCCAACTGCATGTGCCGGACGTTGAGCTTGGAGATGAACGTCCAGATCCGGTAGCGCACCGGGTGCTTGGAGAAGTGCTTGAGCCGGCCACCGGCGATGTGCCGGCAGGAGTGGCAGGACAGCGTGTACGCCCAGAGCATGACCACGTTGCCGAGCAGGATGACGTTGCCCAGGCCGACGCCGAAGCCGTTCTCGCCGTCGAAGGCCAGTACCGCGTCCCAGGTGTTGATCAGCGAGATGATCGCGGCGGCGTAGAAGGCGTACCGGTGCGCGTTCTGGAAGACCAGCGGGAAGCGGGTCTCGCCGGTGTAGCGCTGGTGGCCGTCCGGCACCGCGCAGGCCGGCGGGCTGAGCCAGAACGCCCGGTAGTAGGCCTTGCGGTAGTAGTAGCAGGTCAGCCGGAACAGCAGCAGGAACGGCAGGGTCAGCGCGGCGTCCGGGATGATCCACCAGCCGGGCAGGAACCGGCCGAAGTGCGCGGCCTCCGGTACGCAGCGTTCGGTGACGCAGGGTGAGTAGAACGGGGTCAGGTAGTGGTGCTCCTCGACCCAGTAGAAGTCGTGCATGAAAACACGGACAGTGGCGTAGGTGACCCAGGCACCGAGTCCGATGACGGTGATGAGCGGGGGTAGCCACCACCGGTCGGTGCGCAACGTCTTCGCCGCGATGGCGGCGCGCGCCCGCGCCTGCCCCGGCGTCGTTGCCGTAGTCGTCATCCTGTCTCCCTGACGGGGCCCGACTTTCCCAAGGCGGACCCGGATATCTTCGGCCGGTCCGTGGCGAGCAGGGCAGAGCCCAGATTGCCGTGCGACCGCGTGCTCCAATCCCGCGCCGCGCGTTCGACGGCTGGCGCAGTCCGGTGCACACGTTACGCCCCGTACCGACGGACGTATGCGCAAGGGAGTCTCGCCGGTATCGCGTCGGTTACGAAAGCCCGGCCCGCCGCTGGGTGGGCGGATGTGCAGAACCTCACTGGATCCGTAGCGGCGTCGGTCACAGATCGGCCGTTGTCAACCGTCGGCGGGGTGGTCCGGCACCCACTGGTACGGGTGACGGGCGGCGCGGTCGACCAGCCCGCACCGCCCGTCGCGGACCCACCAGAGTGAGGTGTGCCTAACCTAAGTTATTGATCGAGATGTCGTCAACACCGACGGTCGCCGGCGGCACGGTCGGTCAGCCGGCGACCCGGATGGTCAGCCGGCGGCACCGCCGGTGATCTGCCAACTGGCCAGGTGCAGCGCCGGGGCGTGCCAGGAGGTGGCGTCCCAGGAGTCCGGCAGCCGGGTCAGCCGCGTACCCAGCCCACGTACCGCCCCCGGGGCCAGCGCCTCCGGATAGGACTGGGTGAACCGCAGGTTCGCCACCGCCGCGACGATCTCACCCGACTCCACCAGCCACACTCCGTTACGGGTCAGGCCGGTCACCACCAGACTGCGCGGATCGAGCACCCGGGTGTACCAGAGGTCGGTGACCAGCAGGCCGCGCTCCATCCCACCGAGCAGCGCCGCGCTGCCGTCCGCCGCCGGCCCCACGTCCGCCGGCCCCACGTCCGCCGGCCCCACGTCCGCCGTACCGTCGCCGGCCGGAGCCTGGTCGACCTGGCCGGCCGGGACCAGCCGCAGGTGCTGGGCCGCCGGCCCCCAGACCACGCTGCCCGGCACCGCGTGCCCGGTCGACGCCATCCCGGCCGCCGCCCCGGTCCGCCGGTCGTGGGTCAGCGCCACCGACCGGCCCGCGTCGACCAGCACCGTACGGTCGGTCGGCGTGCCCTCGGCGTCGAACGGCACCCCGCCGCCGACCGCCGGATCGTCGATCAGCGAGATCGCCGGGTCGAACTGCCGCTCGCCGAGGGTGACGAACGACCGCCGCTCGTGGTGCGCCTTGCCGGCGAAACCGTAGTGGGCCAGCATCTGCAGCAGATCCAGCACCGCCGTCGGTTCGAGCACCACCGGGTAGCGGCCCGCCGGCAGGTCGACCGGGTGCCGCCCGGCCCGCGCCTTGACCGCCGCCCGCGCGCCGAGCCGCGCGCCGTCGACGTCGGCCAGCCGGGCCGCCGCCAACCGGGCCACCCCGTCGACCCCGTCGACCCGGGCGATGCCGTCCATCGCCGCCTCCGCCGTACGACCACCGGCGGTCTGCCCGGCAGAATTGGCGAACCCGGTCGACCGGTGCACGGTACGGCAGTAGCCGGCGCATTCCAGGCCGTCGGCCGCGGCGACGAAGTCGCGCACCCGGGCGGCCCGCTGGTCCGGCCCGGCCTGGGCGGTCGCCTCGTCCCAGGTGCCGGCGGCGTGCAGCGGCGCCGGCCCGGCCAGCCCCGGCCAGGCCGGATCCGGCGGGCACAGCCGCGCGGCGGTCAGGGTGCGCTCGACCAGGTCGGCCAGTCCGTCCGGGCCGGTCAGCGTCGTCGAGCCGATCGCGGTCCGACCGTCGACGTGCAGCCGCAGCCACACCGTGGTCGTCGCCTCGGCCACGTTCTGATGGATGAACGAGTTGGCGAACCGGGTCAGCGCCAGCGCCCGGTGGTCGACGTACGCCTCGGCCTGCGCCTCCGGCCCGGCGGCCCGGCGGACCAGTTCCACCACCCGCACCGCCAGTTCGGTCTCGGCCGGCGACAGCGCCACCCCGGTCGTCCCCGCGTCCAGACTCATCCGCGCACCCCCACCCGGACGTCGGTGAACCGGGCCGGGGCCGCCGGATGCCCGGTGTGCCCGACCTGGCCGGGCTGGCCCTTGCCGCAGTTCGGCGTCCCCCAGGCGACGCTCTCCGACGACAGCATGTCCATCGACCGCCAGAACACCGGGCCGATCCCGGTGTACGTCGGGTTGCGCAGCATCCGCCCCAGCTTTCCGTTCTTGATCTCCCAGCCGATCTCGCAGCCGAACTGGAAGTTCAGCCGCTTGTCGTCGATCGACCAGGACCGGTTGAAGTCCATCAGTACGCCGTCGTCGGTCGCCGCGATCATCTCGTCCAGGGTGTGCGGGCCCGGTTCCAGGCCGACGTTGGTCATCCGCACCATCGGCAGCCGCGACCAGCCGTCGGCCCGCACACTGCCGCCGTGGTCGAGCCCGGCGACCGCCGCCGAGTCCCGCCCGGCCAGTACGCCGACCCACCGGCCGGCGCGTACCGCGTCCCGCTTGACCGCCGGGCTGCCCTCGTCGTCGAACCCGAAGCTGCCCAACGCCCCCGGGATGGTCGGGTCGATGGTGACGTTCATCAGCTCGGACCCGTACCGCAGGCTGCCCAGCTGGGCCAGGTCCAGCCAGGACGTCCCGGCGAACGCCGCCTCCCAGCCCAGGATCCGGTCCAGCTCGATGGCGTGTCCGACGGACTCGTGGATCTGCAGCGCCATCTGCTCCCCGCCGAGGATCAGCGTGGTCTCCCCGGCCGGGCACGGCGGCGCGGTCAGCAGCGCCCGCGCCTCCTGGGCGATCCGGGCGGCGTGCGCCGGCAGGTCCAGGCTGTCGACCAGTTCCCAGCCGCTGGTGCCGTACTGGCCCCGGTACGACGGATAGGACCGCCGCTGGGTCTCGCCGTCGCCGATCACGGTCGCCGAGAGCCCGGCCCCGCACTCGCGAAACCGCTGGTCGATCCGGTGGCCCTCACTGGAGACGAACCACTTCTCGGTGTCCCAGATCTGGTACAGCCCTTCGGCCAGGTCCGCGCCGTGCTCCCGCATCGTCGCGGTGGCCGACACCAGCAGGTCACCCTTGTCCGACAACGGCACCGCGAGCGGGTCGACCAGGCACGGGCTGGCCCAGCTGGCGGTGCCGGCACCGGCCGGCACCAGGTCGATCGGCGGCCCCGGGACCAGGGCGCTGGCGGCGGCGATCTTCGCGGCCCGCCCGCCGGCCGCGCGGGCGGCGGCTGGCGACGGATCCGGTACGGCGTAGAAGCCCCAGCTGGATCCGACGAGTGCCCGCACACCGAGCCCGGCGTCGCTGTGCTGGACCAGCGCCTCGATCTCGCCGTTGCGGGCGGTCATCGACTCGTACCGGCGGTGCATCAGCCGGGCGTCGGCGTACCGGGCGCCCGCGTCGAGGGCGGCCTGCACGGCTGCCGTCGCGACGTCGAAGTGGGTCATCGGTCGACCCTATTCGACAATCGGCTCAGCCGATCGATCCCAACGCCTGCCGGAGGAACTCCCGTTCCGCGCGGCGCACCGCCGCCGAGTCCGGGTCGGTGCCGGCGGCCACCGGCAGCACCGTGTGCGGCCGGCCGGTGGCCAGCAGCGCGGCCGACAACCGCAGGGTGTGCGCCACCGGGACGTCGTCGTCGTCGAGCGGGTGCACCAGCAGCAGCGGGCGCGGTTCGTCGCCGCCGACCAGCGGTTCCGCCGCGACCGCGACCAGACTGTGGTGCGGGTAGATCTCGCCGTCGGTCTCCGGCGCCCCCAGGTAGCGTTCGGCGTACCCGGCGCGCAGCAGGGCCCAGTCGGCGATCGGTGCGCGGGCCACCGCCGCCCGGAAGATGTCCGGCCGGCGCAGCACGGCCAGCCCCGCCAGCCAGCCGCCGAACCCGGTGCCCCGCACCACGACCTGGTCCAGGTCCAGGTCGGGGTGCTTGTCGGCGAGCGCGGTCAGCGCGTCGACCTGGTCGGCGAGCAGCACGTCGGCGAGCCTGCGGTGCACCACCTTCTCGAAACTCGGGGCGACTCCGGGCGTACCGCGGCCGTCGACGGCGACCACCGCGAACCCGGCGTCGGCCCACCACTGCCGGCCCAGCCAGTCGGCCCGCCGGGCCCGGACCTGCTGGCGGCCCGGCCCCCCGTCGAGGTCGAGCAGTACCGGCAGTCGCCGGCCGTCGACGTGGCTCTGCGGGTACAGCACGCCGGCGGGCAGCCGCCGGTCGGTGACCCGCTGCAGCGCCGGCCGGGGCGCGGTCGGGCCGAGGGCGGCCAGGCTGCGCAGTACGCCGATCTCGGTGTCGCCGCGCCAGATCGTCCACCGGGTGCCGTGCTGGTCCAGGGCGGCCGAGCCGACGGCGAGCACGTCGCCGCCGACCGCGCCGACGTGCCAGCCGGGTGTGCTGGTGACCCGGGCGGCGTCCAACCCGCCGGAGGAGGCCGCCGTGCGGACCCGGTACAGGTGCTGCTCGCTGGGCTCCCCGTCGCTGGCCTCGATCAGCAGGTCGGGGCTGGTCTGCCGGCCGGGCAGTCGACCCACCACCCGGCGTACGTACAGCGCGGCCGGGGTGAGCAGGGTGCCGTCGGCGAACAGGCAGCGGGCGTCGTAGCCGTCGTGGGCGAGTTCGCCGCCGACCAGCACCCGACCGTCGGCCAGGTAGCAGGGGGTGCCGGGGATCGGCTCGACCCAGCGCGGGTCGGCGAGTTCGGCGTGCACCTGGGTCTCGCCGGTGCGGGGGTCGATCGACAGCACCAGCCCGTGCTGCTGCATCCGGCGCAGCACGGTGATCAGTGGGCCGCCGTCGGACCAGTCGACCGACACCAGGTACGGGTAGGTCTCCCGGTCCCAGTGCACGTCGACCCAGCCGCCGTCGAGGTCGAGCAGGTGCAGGGTCACCTCGGCGACCGGTCCGCCGCACAGTGGGTACGGTGCGGTGCGGCCGGGCTGCTGCGGCTGCGCCGGGTCGGCGTACCGCCAGCGGGGCAACCGGGACCGGTCCACCCGGGCGGTGAGGATGGTCTGCCCGTCCGCCGACCACCAGTAGCCACGGTCGCGGCCGAAGTCGGCGGCGCCCGGGTCGGGCAGTGCCCAGGTGATGTCGCCGGCCTCGCCGGCGAGCAGCGTGTCACGGCCGTCGGGATGGATCACCCGCAGTTTGCCGAGGGCGGTCGTCGCCGGCCGGGTGGCGGTGTCGGCGGCGTCGCTGTCGGACACGTAGGCGATCCGTTCGCCGGTGGGGTCGGGCCGGGCGTCGACGGCGGTGCCGACCACCGGCACCTCGACGACGTCGCCGCCGACCAGGTCGGCCCGCCACAGCCGGCCGGCGAGGGCGAACACGGCGATCCGGGCGGCCGGGTCGGTGACGTAGCGGTCGATGGTGGCACCGCGCTGCGTCGTGCCACCGCGCTGTGCGGACAGGACCGTCGGGTCGGCGATCCGGCGTTCCTCGGCGCTGTCGGTGTCCAGCACCCAGAGACTGTCGGCCTCGTCGTGCGGCCCGGTGGAACGCAGGAACACGACGCGGGCGCCGTCGGCGCCGACGGTCACCGCCCGGGGCGCGCCACGGGCGGAATCACCGGTACGGACGGTCGATTGCGCAATTTCCACTCCCGGATCGTAGAACCGGCTGGTGCGCCATGAGACCGGTAATTCGCGCAGGTGCCCGTCCGGCGTAAAGTTCCCCGAGTGACCAACCTTGCCGCCGCCCATCGGCTTCTGCTGGTGCACGCCCATCCCGACGACGAGACGATCGGCACCGGTGCCACGATGGCCCGGTACGCCGCCGCCGGTGCTCACGTCACGCTGGTGACCTGCACCCTCGGCGAGGAAGGTGAGATCCACGTACCCGAGTTCGCCGGCCTGGCCGCCGGTGCCGCCGATCAGCTCGGCGGCCTGCGGATCGCCGAGCTGGCCGCCGCCTGCGCCGCCCTGGGCGTGACCGACCACCGGTTCCTCGGCGGTGCCGGCCGCTACCGTGACTCCGGGATGATGGGGTTGGCGACCAACGACCATTCGCGGGCGTTCTGGCAGGCCGACCTCGACGAGGCCGCCGGATACCTGATGGAGGTCGTGCGCGAGGTCCGCCCCCAGGTGGTGATCACCTACGACGACAACGGCTTCTACGGCCACCCGGACCACATCCAGGCGCACCGGGTCACGATGCGGGCGGTCGAGTTGGCCGCGGCCGAGGGAATCGCTCCCGACAAGATCTATTTCACGGCCATGCCGAAGAGCGTGCTGGCGGCCGGAATCGACGCTTTCCGGGGCGCGGCGAACAATCCGTTCGCCGGCGTGGAGCAGGTCGACGACCTGCCGTTCGGCACCCCCGATCCGGAGATCGCCGCCCGTGTCGATGGCACCGACCACTACCCGGCGAAGCTGGCCGCGATGCGGGCGCACGCCACCCAGATCCCGGCCGACTCCTGGCTGTACGCGCTGGCCGGCAACATCGGTGGCGAGTTCATGGGCATGGAGTACTTCACCCTCGCCCACGGCGAACGCGGTCCCGGTGAGGGGCCGTACGGCTGGGAGAGCGACCTGTTCGCCGGGCTGCCGGTCGCCGAGGTGCCGCAGCGGTGACCTGGCCCGGTGGGTCCGGTCCGATGTCCGCGACGCAGGAGCAGCCGGTGCCGGCGGCCGCGCCGACGGTACCGGGCCGGCTGCACCGGCTGGCGGATCTGACGGTACGGGTCCTCGGTGGTGCCGTCGCGGTGGTCGCGGCGGTGCTCACCGCGGTGCTGGAGTTGCAGTTCGCCACGGTCCGCCTCGGCGGTCACCTGGTCGGCCTGTCGGTGCTGCTGGCGGTGGTCGGCAACGTGCTGGTCAGCTGGTTCGCCATCCGGGCGGTGGGGGCCCGGTGGGCGGTGGCGGTGCCGGCGGCCGCCTGGTTCGCGGTGATGGTGCTCGCCGCCGGCGGGACCACCGAGGGGGACATCCTGCTGGCCGGGGACAACTGGGTCGGCTTCGCGACGATCTTCGCCGGGGCGATCGCGTACGCGGTGATCGCCTTCCGGGCGATCCTGTCGCCACGTCCGGCACCCGGCCCGGGTGCGCGGAGCTGACGCCGAAGGGTCACGGCTTCTACTATTCCCGGTACCGGGAGAGTGTTCCCGGTTCCGCATCCGGGAGGTGGAGATGAGGCAGCGGTGGCTGCCGGTCGGGATCCTGGCCGTCGGGTTGTTCGCGATCAACGTGGTGGCCCGACTGGTCGCCCGGTTCGCGTTCGGCACCGACACCGAGGCGCAGGACCGGCTGACGTTGGCGATGTTCGTGGTGATCGGGCTCGTGCTCGGTACGGTCGCGTTCGTTTGGGGCCGGCGCCGGCCGGTGGAGCGCTGGGGTGGCGACCTGGCGCTGGCGGTGCTGATCGGCCTGCTGCTGACCGTCCTGGTCGGCCCGTTCGTCAGCGGCGGGCATCCGTTCGCCAACGGCGCGGGTGCCTTCTTCTCACAGGTGTGGCTCTACGGCGGGTGTTCCGCCGGTGGCGCGCTGCTCGGCTATCTGGTGCTGATCACGCTCGGCCTGGACCACCGGTCGCAGTCGCTGCAGCGCTACGCCGAGACAAAGCTCAGCAAGCCCCGCCGGGTGGTGCGTCGCTGACCTGGCCCCACGGCACGTACACGTGGTGGGTGGTGAAGCCCAGCCGGGTGTAGAGCGCGGTCGCCGGGTTGCGCTGCTCGACCTGGAGGAAGGCGCGTCGTGCGCCCATGTCGTCGTGCGCCCAGCCGGCGATCGTGCCCAGCAGATGGCGGGCCAGGCCACGACGCCGGGCGGCCGGGGCCACCTCCAGCAGCGACACGCCGCACCAGTGACGGTCGGCGCTGACCGTGGCCCGGGCCACGGCGATCAGGGTGCCGGCGTCGTGGATCTGGGCGAACCGGACGTGTGGCGCGCCGGTGAGCAGCTGGTGGGCGGCGGCCGGTAGTGACTCCCCGGCGGACTTGCGCGCCGCCACGACGCTCAGCCAGTCCGCGTCCGGTTCGTACGCCAGCCGTACCGGCGGCAGGTCGGCGCGGGCGGCCGTGGCACCGGCGGCCGTCGCGCCGTCGTTCATCGCGTCGGGGCCGGCGTTCATCGCGTCGGCTCGGGTGCGCAGGTCGGCCAGGTCGGCGGTCTGGACCAGCACCAGCGGCCGGGCCTGCCAGCCCCGGTCGGCGAGCACGGCGGCGACGTCGGCGGCGGCCGGCAACGGTACGTTGAACTGCGCCGGCAGGGCACGGGCGGCGTACCAGTCGGTCACCGCGTCGACCGCGTCGGCCAGTGGCCGGCCGGGGTCGCCCAGCGGTAGCGCGGTGTTGGCCCGACCGGTCCAGCCGTCGGCGGCCCGCAGCAGCCAGTCGCCGAGCCGCTGCTGCACCGGCGCCGGCCACGACTCGTTGGCCGCCGCCTCCAGTCGGTGTACCTCGGCCGGGTCGGCCATCGCCCCGGCTCCGGCTCCGGTCCGGCTTCCAGTGGTGGCTCCGGCCCGGCTTCCGGCGGCGGCGGCCGGTGCTGGTGGCACCAGTTTCGCCCGGTGCACCCGGGCGAGCGGGACCTGCCGGGGCCCGTGCCGGGTGAGCACCGTGAGGTCGGTCCCGGTCAACTCGACGAGCAGGCCGAGCAGGTCGGTGTAGCGCGGCCGGTCCGCACCGGTACCGGTGTTCGTGCGGACTACCACGCGGCGTCCCACATCTTGTCTCCGGAGCACGATCGACCCCCTCCCCGGCGAGATACTAGGCTCGTTACGGCCGCGGGCGATCGCGGCATGTCGTGCGGGAAGGAAGGCCAGTGACATACATCATCGCCGAGCCGTGCGTCGATGTGCTCGACAAGGCGTGCATCGAGGAATGCCCGGTCGACTGCATCTACGAGGGCAACCGGATGCTCTACATCCACCCCGATGAGTGCGTCGACTGCGGTGCCTGCGAGCCGGTCTGCCCGGTGGAAGCCATCTTCTACGAGGACGACGTGCCGGAGCAGTGGAAGGACTACACCACCGCGAACTACGAGTTCTTCGAGGATCTCGGTTCGCCCGGCGGCGCCTCCAAGGTCGGCAAGATCGAGAAGGACACTCCGTTCGTCGCGGGTCAGCCGCCGCGCGGGGAGGGGCACTGACCGCGACGCCGGCGGAGCTCGTGGCCGGGCGGCGGGCCGTGACCGGTGGCGGATCCCTCGCCGCCGGTCTGCCGGACTTTCCCTGGGACCGGCTGGAGCCGGTCAAGGCCCGTGCCGCCGCCCACCCGGACGGCATCGTCGACCTGTCGGTCGGCACGCCGGTCGACCCGGTGCCGGCCACCGTCCAGGCGGCGTTGCGGGGCACCACCGACACCCCGGGCTACCCGCTGACGGCGGGTAGCCCGCCGCTGCGCGGGGCGATCCGCGACTGGTGCGTCCGGGAGTGCGGCGCGTCCGCCGACGGGCTCGGAGTGCTGCCGACGATCGGCTCCAAGGAGCTGGTCGCCTGGCTGCCGACGCTGCTCGGGCTCGGCCCCGGCGATGTCGTGGTGGTGCCGTCGGTCTGCTACCCGACCTACGAGGTCGGGGCACGGCTGGCCGGTGCCGAGGTGGTGCGGACCGATTCGCTCACCGCCCTCGGGCCGATCAGCCGGGTCGGTCTGGTCTGGGTCAACTCGCCCGGCAACCCGACCGGGCAGGTGCTGCCCACCGGCCACCTGCGCAAGGTCGTCGACTGGGCACGCGAGCGCGGCGCGGTGGTCGCCAGTGACGAGTGTTACCACTCGCTGGGCTGGGAGGCCGAGCCGGTCTCGGTGCTGCACGACGAGGTCTGCGGCGGCGACCTGACCGGTCTGCTCGCCGTGCACTCGCTGTCCAAGCGCAGCAACCTGGCCGGGTACCGGGCCGGTTTCGTCGCCGGCGATCCGGCCCTGGTCGCCGAGCTGCTCGCGGTCCGCAAACATGCCGGAATGATCGTGCCGGCGCCGGTGCAGGCGGCGATGATCGCCGCCCTGACCGACGAGACCCACGTGGCCGACCAGCTGAAGCGGTACGCGGCCCGCCGGGAACTGCTCCGTACGGCACTGACCGGGGCGGGCTTCACCGTGACCCACTCGACCGCCGGCCTGTACCTGTGGATCACCCGGGGTGAGGACAGCTGGGCGACGGTCGACTGGTTCGCCGACCGGGGCATCCTGGCCGCACCCGGCGCCTTCTACGGACCGGCGGGGGAGCGGCACGTCCGGGTCGCGTTGACGGCGACCGACGAGCGGGTGGCCGCCGCCGTGGCCCGGCTCGGCTAGGCTGGTGCGATGGCGGGCGCTCCGGTGGTGGCGGTACGCGGCGAGGTGGTCCGTGAGGTCGCCCCCGAGCTCGCCCGGTTCGCGGTGACGGCCTCGGCACGTGGCAAGGACCGGCCGGGCACCCTGGCCCGACTGGCCGAGCGGGGCGACGCGGTGCGTGCCCTGATCGACGGGTACGGTCCGGCGATCGAGCGCCGCGAGTCCGGTGCCCTGCAGGTACGTCCGGAGTGGAAACGCTCCGGTGAGCGGGTCGCCGCCTACCACGCCAGCGTGACCACCACCGTCACCGTGGTCGACTTCACCATTCTCGGTGAGCTGATGCTGCGCCTGGCCGACCAGGACCAGGTGCAGGTCAGCGGTCCCTGGTGGGCGCTGCGGCCGACCAGTCCGGTGCACGGCCAGGCGCGTCGGGCGGCGATCGACGAGGCGATCGCCCGGGCCCGCGACTACGCCGAGGCCCTCGGTGCCGAGGTGACCGGGTTGGTGGAGCTGGCCGATCACGGCATGGCGGCACCGCAGCCGATGATGTTGCGCGCCGCCGGCCGGACGTTCGCCGCGACGGAGCTGGCCGCCGACGATGTCCCGCATCTCGACCTCGATCCGCAGACGCAGACGGTGCACGCCGTCGTGGAGGCCCGGTTCACCATCTCCGCCCCGGCGGTACTGGACCTGGCGCGGTGACGGCCGCGCAGCCTGGCGCGGTGACCGCTGCGCCGCCCGGCGCCAATGATCAGCCCAGGTGGTGCCGTATTACCGGACGGTCGCCGACGCAATCGGGAAATCGCATCCGGGTCCCTTACGACCCATCGTTCGACGACCATTGACCGGCAGAAGTATGGCCAACTCCTTGTCGGACTGGTAAACCGAGCGGTGGATGTGTAGCCGCGTGCCGGATGTGCGCCGGGCACCGGCGTGTCGACCGTCGTCCGGCGTTCGTCCGCGTCCGGCCAGAGGGGAGGCTCGTGTCGGTCCGAAAATTCACCGGCGCGTACGTCGGTGTGATGATCCTGTTGTCGGCGGGGATCTTCGCGGCCCCTGCCTGGCATCCGGTCCTCTGGCCGCTCCTCGGCGCGTTCAGCGCCGGTGGAATCGTCGTCGGCCTGCGGCGGCACCGGCCGAAGCGGCCGGCAGCCTGGTGGTGCCTGGCGGCTGCGGTGGTCGCTCTGGCCGCCGGCGACACGACGTACGCCCTGCGTCCCGGCGCGGTGCTCGCCGAGCTTTTCTACCTCGCGGTTTTCGTCCTCACCGCAGTGGGGTTGTTCCTGCTGACCCAGGGCAATCGGGAGATCGGCGATCGGGCCAGATTGCTCGACGTTCTCACATTTCTGTGCACCGCGGCGCTGCTCGCCTGGATCTTCATCGTCGGGCCGTACATCACCGCTGACGGTTTGAGCCCGGTCGAACGGTCGTTGCTCGCCGCGTACGCGCTCGGTGATCTGTTGGTCCTCGCGGTGACGATTCGGCTGCTGGCCACGAATCGTCGCACTCCGGCGCTGCTGCTGTTGCTGACCGGTGCGGCCGGGATGCTGGTCAGCGACATCCTGTACGGGCTGACCACGCTCGGCGGGCCGTGGCAGCCGGGCGGACCGATCGAGCTGGGCTGGCTGCTGCTCTACCTGACCTGGGGGGCGGCCGGGCTGCAACCGTCGATGGCGCAGCTGTCCGAGCCGGCCGAGCTGGAGCAGGGCAAGGTGAGTCGGCCGTGGGCGGTGCTGCTCGTCCTGGCCACGCTGATCGCGCCGACCATCCTGCTAGTCGAGTCGCTGACCGGGCAGGTCCGCGACGGCGCGATGCTGGCCATCACCTCGGCGGTGGTCTTCGCGCTGGTGCTCAGCCGGTTCGGTGACGTGCTGGCGGCGCACCGCCAGACGGTGCGCCGCGAGCAGGGGCTGCGCAACGCCTGCGCGGCCCTGGTCTCCGCCGCCGACGCGGCCGAGGTGGACCGGGCGGTCCGTGCCGGCCTGGCGCAGATCGTTCCGGAGGGCGTCGCCCACCGGCTGGTGCTGGTGGTCAACCGTGCCGGCGGGGTGCCGGCACTGGCCACCAGCATCTGGGGGCCGTCGGTGCCGGCGACTGCGGGCGACGCGCTGCTGCCGCCGAGCGCGGCGGTCCGGCGGTCCCGGATGCTGCGCCGGTCGGCCCTCACCCCGGGGCTGGCCCGGCAACTCGGGTCGTTTCCGTTCGCGCTGCTCTGCCCGCTGGTGCTGCCGGAGCGCCGCCCGACGACACCGGCGACGGTGCCCGCGCAGCCCGGCCGGCGGCCCGCCGGCGTCGACGACGTCGCGGGTCCGCGCGCCGGCGTGCTGCTGGTGGCGGCGGAGACGCCGGTCCTCGGTACGCTGCGCGACAGCATCGAGGTGCTGGCGAGTCACGCCGCGACGGCGCTGGAACGGGTCCGGCTCAGCGACGAGATCAACCGGCGCGACGCCGAGGCGTACTTCCGCACCCTGGTGCTCAACAGCGCCGACATCATCCTGATCGTCGACGGGCAGGCCCGGATCCGGTACGCCAGCCCGGCGGTGAGCACGGTGCTCGGCCGCCCGGCACCGGACGGCGGACCGGTGACCGACCTGGTGGACCCGGAGGATCACGACCGGGTGATCGACGGACTCGACCTGGTCCGGACCTCCGGCGAGCCACACGACTGGCAGGACTGGCGGTTGCGGCACGCCGACGGCAGCACCGTACAGGTCGAGGTGAGCTGCCGGGACCTGCGGTCGGACCGCACGGTACGGGGCCTGGTGCTGACCCTGCGCGACGTCACCGAGCGGCGGCGGCTGGAGCAGGAGCTGACCCACCGGGCGTTCCACGATTCGCTGACCGGGTTGGCGAACCGGGTGCTCTTCCACGACCGGGTGCAGCAGGCGGTGGCGCGGGCCCACCGGGGCGGGCACACCGTCGGTGTCCTCTTCATCGATCTGGACGACTTCAAGGTCGTCAACGACACCCTCGGACACCAGGCCGGCGACGAGTTGCTGGTCGCGGTGGCCAACCGGTTGGCGGCGACGCTCGGATCGGCCGACACGGCGGCCCGGCTCGGCGGGGACGAGTTCGCTGCTCTGATCGACGACGCGGTCGACGCGGCCGAGGTGGAGCAGGCCGCCCAGCGGGTGGTGGCGGCCTTCGCGGAGCCGTTCCGGCTGGCCGGCCGCCTGGTCGGCGGCGCGGTCAGCGTCGGTGTCGCCACCACCGAGGACGCTGGCGGCACCGACGACCTGCTGCGCCACGCCGACCTCGCGCTCTACGTGGCGAAGGGGGCGGGCAAGGGACGCTGGCGGCGCTACCAGCCGGCCCTGCACGTCAGCCTGGTCCGGCGGATGGAGCTGCGCACGACGTTGGAACGGGCGGCACCGGAGACCGACTTCGTCGTCGAGTACCAGCCGATCGTGGAACTGGCCACCGGCAGCGCGGTCGGCCTGGAGGCGTTGCTGCGGTGGCAGCACCCGACGCTGGGGCTACTGCGCCCGGACCAGTTCATCGACGTGGCCGAGGAGACCGGCCTGATCGAGTCGATCGGGGACTGGGTGCTGCGTCGGGCGTTCGCGGCGGCCGCCCAGTGGCAGGTGGGTGCGGCGCCGGGGGACGCGCCGTACATCAGCGTGAACGTCTCGGCGCGGCAGTTCCGGGTCACCGGGTTCGTCGGCACGGTACGTCGGGCGCTGACCGAGGCCGGCCTGCCGCCGGAGCAGGTGATGCTGGAGCTGACCGAGAGCCTGCTGCTGGGCAGTGAGGACGACATCTGGTCCGATCTGGCGCAGCTGCGCGAACTCGGGGTACGGATGGCCATCGACGACTTCGGCACCGGCTTCTCGTCGTTGAGCTATCTGCGGCAGCTGCCGATCGACGTACTGAAGATCGACCGGTCGTTCACGGCGGAGATGGCCTTTTCCGCGCGCCAGCGGTCGCTGGTGGACGGGATCATCCGGCTGGCGCACAACCTCGAGCTCGCCGTGGTGGCCGAGGGGATCGAGACGGTGGCGGAGCGGAATCTGCTCGGCGATCTCGGCTGTGGTTTCGGGCAGGGCTATCTCTTCTCCCGGCCGCTGCCGGAGCCGGCGGCGGCGGCGTGGGTGGCCGGCGGCCGGCCGGTGGGCTCGGCCCGTCCGTAGCCGGCCCGTCCGTAGCCGGCCCGTCCGTAGCCGGCCGTCTGCTGGGCGGACGACTGGGCGGACGGCTGATCGTTCCTGGGTGGTCAGTTGATCACTGCGCGTCGATATCGGTCCCTATTGTCCCGAGTTCTGGGGCATCGACATACATACTGAATATGCAATCCTGGGGCTTCGGATCACGACCCTGACGTCACTCGACGTCTACCGGGGAGGTTCAGTTGCATCCAGTCAGGAGAACGACCGCCGCCACCCTCGCCGCCGTCCTGGCGACGAGCCTGATCGGCGTCGGCGGGGCCGCACCCGCCGCCGCCCGACCGTCCAGCCCGGCCGCCGCTGGCGCGGCGTCCCCAGCCGCCGTCGACCTCGGCGCCACCACCGTCACGCTGATCACCGGTGACCGGATCACCGTGACCGACCGCGGCGCCGCCGTCGCACCCGCCCCCGGCCGCCGCCACCTGCGCTTCCACACCTACCAGCTCGCCGACGGCCGGTACGTCGTCCCGACCGACGCCCAACCGCTGATCCGCGCCGGGGTGCTCGACCGACGCCTGTTCAACGTCACCAACCTGATCACGTACGGCTACCACGACGCCGCCACCGACCGGCTGCCGCTGCTCGTCGAGTACGCCGGCCCGGCCACCGCCGCCCGTCGGGCGACCGGCGCGCTCGCCGGCACCCGGATCACCCGAGACCTGCCCGCCATCGGCGGGGCCGCCGTCAGCGCCGACAAGGCCACCGCCGGCGACCTCTGGACGGCGGTCACCGGGGCCACCGCCGGGTCGCCGACCACCGCGTCCCGCTCGCTGGCCGCCGGATCCGGGATCGCCCGGATCTGGCTCGACGGCAAGCGGCGGCTGCTGCTGGAGCACAGCGTCGGCCAGATCGGCGCGCCAGCGGCCCACGACGCCGGGCTCACCGGTGCCGGGGTGACCGTGGCCGTGCTGGACAGCGGCGTCGACGCCGACCACCCGGACCTGGCAGGCCGGGTCGCCGACGCGGAGAACTTCACCGAGGACCCGGACCCGGCCGACGTCGTCGGCCACGGCACCCACGTGGCGTCGATCATCGCGGGCAGCGGTGCCGCCTCCGAGGGAGCCAACCGGGGGGTCGCCCCGGACGCCACGATCGTCTCCGGCAAGGTCTGCGAGTCCTACTGGTGCACCGAGTCGGCGATGCTGGCCGGTATGCAGTGGGCCGCCGCCGACCAGCAGGCCACGGTGATCAACTTCAGCATCGGCGGCCAGGACACCCCGGAGATCGACCCGCTGGAGGAGGCGGTCGACACGCTGACCGCACAGACCGGCGCACTGTTCGTCATCGCCGCCGGCAACTCCGGCACCGACGCCAGTATCGGCTCCCCGGGCAGCGCCGACGCGGCGCTGACCGTCGGCGCGGTGGACCGCGACGACACCCTGGCCGACTTCTCCAGCCGGGGCCCGCGCACCGGCGACGACGCGGTCAAACCGGACATCACCGCGCCGGGCGTCGGCATCGTCGCCGCCCGTGCCGCCGGCACCACGCTGGACACCCCGGTCGACGCGCACTACGTCGCCGCCTCCGGCACCTCGATGGCGACGCCGCACGTCACCGGCGCGGTCGCGTTGCTGGCCCAGCGCCGCCCCGGCTGGTCGGCGCAGCGGCTCAAGGCCGCGCTGATGGGCGCGGCGGCACCACAGCCCGGTACGGGTGCCTACCCGCAGGGGGCCGGCCGGGTCGACGTGGCCCGCGCGATCACCCAACGGGTCGTCGCCACCCCGGCGAGCGTCTCCTTCGGCCGTACCGCCTGGCCGCACCACGACGACGAGGCCGTCACGAAGACGGTCACCTACCGTAACACCACCGGCACCGACCAGACCCTGGCGCTGGCCGTCGACGCCGTCGGACCAACCGGTACGCCGGCACCGGCCGGCGTGTTCAGCGCGGGCGCGACCGAGGTGACCGTACCGGCCCAGGGCACCGCCGAGGTCGTCGTCACCGCCGACACCAGCGTCGACGGGCCCGACGGCTACTACTCGGGCCACCTGGTCGCCACCGGCGCCGACGGGGTCCGCGTCGTCACCCCGTTCGGCGTCAACCGCGAGGTGGAAAGCTACGACCTGACCCTGGCGCACCTGGACCAGACCGGGGCCCCGACCGACGCGTACTGGACCGTCGCGATCGGGCTCGACCAGCCGTACGACGCGATGCCGTGGCGCGCCGACGGCTCCGGATCGGTCACGGTCCGGCTGCCTGCCGGCCGGTACGGCCTGTCCAGCATGATCGAGCGCCGGATCGGCGAGGGCGACGACGCCGAACTCGAGCTGGCCGTCCTGGTCCGGCCGAACCTGAAGGTCACCGCCGACACGGCGGTCACCTTCGACGGTCGGCGCGGCCAGCCGGTACGGGTCACCGTGCCGGAGCCGACCGCCCGTCCGGCCCTGGTCGACGTCGGTTTCGCCTACTGGACCCGGAACAACGCCGGGGCCGGGGTCGGGCTGCTCTCGGACACCTTCGACGGGCTGACCGCCGGCCAGTTCGGTGCCCCGCCCCGGCGCGGGGAGTTCGCCGCCACCATCGCCAGCCAGTGGCTGCGACCGGACGGCGCGGACGGCTTCGTCGGCAGCCCGTACTTCTACGGCCTGACCGAGCACTTCGTCGACCAGTTGCCGACCGGGTTCACCCGGCACTACCGCCCGCGTGACCTGGCCACCGTGCGGCACCGGTTCCGGGGCGTCGCCCACGGTGACGCGACCGACCGGACCGTCTTCGGCAGCCACGGCGAGCGCGACCCCGGCGGGTGGGCACTGGTCGCCCCGGTCGAACTGCCCACCGTACGGGTGGAGCACTACAGCGTCGCCGACACGTTGACCTGGAACGGTTACCTGGAGTTTTCCCGGAAGGTGCCCGGCCAGCAGTGGGGCGAGCTCACCGCGATGTTGACCTCCATGCCGCAGCGGTACCCGCCGGGACGGCAGATCCAGGACACCTGGAACGTGGCACCCTACGGGCCGGTGTTCGCCGACACGACGTACCCGGGTGGCTGGGTGCGCCGCGACGGTGACGTGATCGCCGTGGAGGTGCCGCTGTTCGGTGACGCCGACGGCCATCCCGGATCGGCGTTGACTGACAGCGGGCGGACCGCGCTGTACCGCGACGGCAAGCTGGTGGGGGAGAGCGAATACCCCGGGTACGGCTGGTTCGAGGTGCCCCGGGCGGAGGCCGAATACCGGCTGGAGGTCGCCGCGACGCACGACGTCAGCGACTTCTCCACCTCGGTCAGCGGGGTGTGGACCTTCGCCTCCGGGCCGGTGACCCGGGGTCAGGTTGCGGCGCTGCCGGTGATGGCGGTGCGGTTCGCGCCGGCGGTGGACGCGGGCAACACCGCCCCGGCCGGCCGGGCGGCGCAGATCCCGTTCACCATCGCCCACCAGCCGGGTGTGGCCGGCATCGGGGTCCGTAAACCGGTGGTCGAGGTCTCCTACGACGGCGGCGACAGCTGGCTGCCGGCGCAGGTACGGTCGGCCAAGGCCGGATGGACCGCGTCGGTGCACCATCCGGACGCCGACGGGTTCGTGTCGCTGCGGGCCTCGGTTACCGACCGGGACGGCAACACCGTGCAGCAGACGATCATCCAGGCGTACCGGATCACGGTGCGCTGACCCCCTCGCCCTCGCCTCGCCCGCCCGCCCCGCCCCCGCCCGCCCGCCCCGCCCCCGCCCCGCTCTCCGCGATCTTGCACTTATCGACGGACAATCTGGACATAAGTTCTCGATAAGTGCAAGATCGCGGGGGTGAGGGGTGGGTGAGGGTGGGGCGGCGGAGGGGTGGGGGCAGGTGGGGGTGGTCAGTCGTTGGCGTGCAGGGCGGCGTTGAGAGTGATCCCGGCGCCGGTGCGGGGGCGGGCCTCCAACCCACCGGTCACCGAGTTGCGCCAGAACAGCAGCCCGTCGACCCCGGACAGCTCGCGCGCCTTCACCACCCGACCGTCGGGCAGGGTGACCTTTGAACCGGCGGTGACGTAGCAACCGGCCTCGACCACGCAGTCGTCGCCGAGGGAGATGCCGATGCCCGCGTTCGCGCCGAGCAGGCTGCGTTCGCCGATCCGGATCTTCTCGGTGCCGCCGCCGGAGAGGGTGCCCATGATCGAGGCGCCGGCACCGACGTCGGAGCCGTCACCGACGACGACCCCGGCGACGATCCGGCCCTCGACCATCGAGGTGCCCAACGTGCCGGCGTTGAAGTTGCAGAAGCCCTCGTGCATGACGGTGGTCCCGGCGGCCAGGTGGGCGCCGAGGCGGACCCGGTCGGCGTCGGCGATGCGCACCCCGGACGGCACCACGTAGTCGGTCATCCGGGGGAACTTGTCCACCCCGTACACGGCCAGGTGCCGCCCGGCGGCCCGCTCGACGATCCGCAGCTCGTCGACCCGCTCCGGCGGGCACGGCCCGGCGGAGGTCCAGGCCACGTTGGCCAGCTGACCGAAGATGCCGTCCAGGTTGAGCTCGTTGGGCCGGACCAGTCGGTGCGACAGCAGGTGCAACCGCAGGTACGCGTCGGGGACGTCCTTGATCGGGTCGGCCAGCGAGCCGATCTCGACCACCACGACCTCGGTACGCAGCCCCGGCAGCGCGCGTGGGCCGACCACGCCGGCAGGGAGCTCGCCGGGCTCACCGGCCGGTGCCGGCGGGCGTTCCCCGAGGCCCAGCTGACGGGCCGGGAACCAGGTGTCCAGCACCTGTCCCTGCTCGGTACTGGTGGCCAGGCCGATGCCCCAGGCGGGCTGCGTCGAAACCGTCACCGAACTGTCGCCTTCCGATCGTGGTACGGGTCACCGCCGGCCGTGGTCCGGGTGCGCGGTCGATCCGGGCGAACCGGGCGGTCAGCGGACGGGCCGGCCCTGTTGAGACGGTACCGTGCCAGCCATGGACAACCCGCTGACCCCCGAGGTCCTGGCCGATCCGGTGACGCTGACCCGTGCGTTGGTCGACATCGAGTCGGTGTCGCGCAACGAGCAGCGGATCGCCGACTGCGTCGAGCAGGTGCTGGCCGGGGTGCCGTGGTTGACCACCCGACGGTACGGCAACACGGTGATGGCCCGTACCGAACTGGGCCGGGCGCAGCGGGTGGTGCTCGCCGGGCACCTGGACACGGTGCCGTTGGCGGACAACTTTCCGTCCCGGGTGGAAGGCGGGTCGATCCACGGCTGCGGCACCTCGGACATGAAGTCGGGGGTGGCGCACGCGCTGCACCTGGCCGTCACCGTGGACGCGCCCCGGTACGACGTGACGTACCTGTTCTACGAGGCCGAGGAGATCGACTCCCGGTTCAACGGGCTGCGCCTGGTGGCGCAGGCGCACCCGCAGTGGCTGGCCGCCGACTTCGCGGTGCTGCACGAGCCGACGTACGGCCTGGTCGAAGCCGGCTGCCAGGGCACGTTGCGGGCGATGGTGGTGACCACCGGTCGCCGGGCGCATTCGGCCCGGTCCTGGCGGGGCGTCAACGCCATCCACGCCGCCGGTGAGGTGCTGCGGCGGCTCGGGGAGTACCGGGCCCGCGAGGTCACCATCGACGGCTGCCACTACCGGGAAGGGCTCAACGCGGTCCGGGTCGAGGGCGGGGTCGCCGGCAACGTGATCCCGGACCGGTGCGCGGTCGAGGTCAACTTCCGGTTCGCCCCGGACCGTGACGAGCAGCAGGCGCAGCAGCACGTCCGGGAGGTCTTCGACGGTTTCGCGGTGGAGATCGTCGACTGCGCCGGCGGCGCGCTGCCCGGCCTGACCGCAGCCCCGGCGCGGGAGTTCCTCGACGCGGTCGGCCAGCCGGCGGTGGCCAAGCTGGGCTGGACGGACGTGGCCCGGTTCGCCGCGCTCGGCATCCCGGCATTGAACTTCGGCCCGGGGGACCCCAACCTGGCCCACGCCCGGGACGAGCGGGTGGAGATCGACAAGATCCGCGAGGGCGCCGCGACGCTCCACCGCTGGCTGGCCCCGGCGTGACCGCCGGGCCGGTACCTGCTGGCTGGCCCCGGCGTGACCGCCGGGGCCGACCAGTTCAGCGCAGTAGCAGCGACTCGGACTCGGTGACCGGGTCGGTCGCCGGCTCCACCGGGTCGGGCCGCCCCCCGGCCACCCGACGCTCGGCGACCACGGCCCGGATCCGGCGGTGCATCTGACGGCGGACGCGGATCAGTTCGCTACGTGTCATCATTGTTGCTCCTCCCCCCGAAGGCACCTAGTGCGACGTCCTCCCCGCCGCACGGGCGTTCCCAGTATCTGCCAATGAAGACGTAAGCGCAGCCGATTTGGTTGCACCTCACGCCAAACTCGCGGAAATCCGTCCGGTCCGCGACAGCTCCGGCGGCGGCGACCCGGACCGGTCCGGACTGGACACGCGAGCGCCCGGACCGACGCTGTCGCGATATCGCCCACTACGGTTGGTCGGATGGACCATCGACTCAACGGGCCCACGGCAGGTGACGAATCGGTTGCGCCGTCGGACGAAACCCTTGCGGCGCCGGCGGAATCCGGCCCGGAACGGCATCGGGGTGCGGTGACGCTGCGCCGGGAGGCGGTCCGGCGCGGCACCGCCGATCAGGGCCTTCTCGATTCGCGGGCCCGGGCCCAATGGCAGACCAAGGACTCCTGGCGGGCGCTACGCATCCTGTCGGAGTTCGTCGAAGGGTTCGACACCCTGGCCGATCTGCCGCCGGCGGTCAGCGTATTCGGATCCGCCCGTAGCGGGCCGGACAGTCCGGAGTGCCGGCTCGCCGAAGAACTGGGCGCGGCGCTGGCCGCCGCCGGTTACGCGGTGATCACCGGCGGTGGTCCGGGCGTGATGGAAGCCGCGAACCGGGGAGCCACCACCGCCGGCGGGGTCTCGGTCGGGCTCGGCATCGAGTTGCCCTTCGAACAGGGCATCAACGAATGGGTCGAGGTCGGCATCAACTTCCGCTATTTCTTCGCCCGCAAGACGATGTTCGTCAAGTACGCGCAGGCGTTCGTGGTGCTGCCCGGTGGGTTCGGCACGATGGACGAGTTGTTCGAGGCGCTGACCCTGGTGCAGACCGGCAAGGTGACCCGCTTCCCGGTCGTCCTGATGGGCACCGGGTACTGGGCCGGCCTGCTCGACTGGCTGCGTGACACCATGCAGGAGCAGGGGAAGATCGGCGCGGCCGACCTCGACCTGCTCTGCCTGACCGACGACGTGAACGAGGCGGTGCGGCACATCGTCGACGCCGACGCGGCGCTCGCCGCCGAGCAGGCCTCGCTGCGTGAGACGGCGTCGGCGCAGGCCGCCGCCGAACGGCAGGCCGACCACCGGGGTCCGGCCGGTGATCACCGGCCGGCGGGATGAGGGGAGCACCGTGACCGCGATCGGAGTCTTCTGCGCCTCGTCGCGCACACTCGACCAGCGCTGGCTGGACCTGGCCGCCGAGACCGGGCGGGAGTTGGCCGCGCGCGGCCACAGCCTGGTATCCGGTGGCGGCTGCGTCGGCATGATGGGGGCACTGGCCGACGGCGCCCGCGCGGGCGGCGGCTACACCCTGGGGGTGATCCCGCAGACCCTGGTCGACCTGGAGGTGGCCGACACCCGGTCCGACGAACTGGTCGTCACCGACGGTATGGCCAGCCGCAAGACGCTGATGATCGAGAAGTCGGACGCGTTCGTCACCCTGCCCGGTGGCCTGGGCACCCTCGACGAGCTGTTCGAGGTCTGGACCACCGCCGTGCTGGGGCTGCACCGCAAACCGGTCGTCCTGGTCGACCCGGACGGCTTCTACCAGGGCCTGCTGACCTGGCTGTCGGCGTTGGCCGACACCGCCTTCGTCGGGCGTACGGCGTTGGACCTGTTGATCGTCGTCGACTCGGTGCCGGCCGCGCTGGACGCCATCGAGTCCCGGCTCGGTTGACCGGGCGCCGGGCGGGCGTGGACCCGCGCGCCGCGTGGTGTCGCCGCGTCGTGGTGAGATGAGCGGCGTGCAGGCGTACCGGCTGGTCCGTCGGCCGGCCCCGGCCGCGCCGGCGCGCCTCGACGACCCCGCGCAGCAGACCGTGGTCGCGCACACCGACGGTCCGCTGCTGGTGGTCGGCGGGCCGGGCACCGGCAAGACGTCCACCTTGGTGGCAGCGGTCGCCGCCCGGGTCGCCGAAGGGACCGACCCGGAACGGATCCTGGTGCTCACCTTCAACCGGCGGGCGGCCGTGGCGTTGCGGCGGCGGATCGAGGCGGCCGTCGCCGGCGGGTCGCGGCGGGTGCTGCACGAACCGCTGGTACGCACGTTTCCCGGCTACGCGTTCGGCCTGTTGCGCCGGGCCGCCGCCGAGCGGGGTGAGCCCTCGCCCCGGCTGCTCACCGGCCCCGAGCAGGATCTGATCATCCGGGAGCTGCTGGACGTCGCCGGCCCGCAGCCGGGCGAGGCCACCACGACCGCCACCGGGACCGTCACCGGGACCGCCGAGCCGCCACCGGGCGACGAGTTGGGTGACCCGGTGGGCTGGCCGGCGGACCTGCGGGCGGCGTTGCCGACCCGGGCGTTCGCCACCCAGCTGCGTGACCTGTTGCAGCGGGCGACCGAACGGGGGGTCGGGCCGGTCGAGCTGGCCCGCCTCGGCGAGCGGCTGGGCCGGGCGGACTGGCCGGCGGCCGCCCGCTTCCTGCGCCAGTACGTCGCCGTACTGGCGTTGCGTGACGTCAGCAACCGGGGCTCGATCGGTTACGACCACGCCGAGCTGGTCCGGGCCGCCGCCGGGCTGCTGGTCGACGACCCGCAGCTGCTGGAGTCGGAGCGCCGTCGGCTCGCCTTCGTCTACGTCGACGAGCTGGCCGACACCGATCCTGCCCAGGTGGAGCTGCTGCAGCTGATCGCCGGCGGTGGCCGACCGCTGGTGGCGTTCGCCGACCCGGACTCCTCGACGTACGCGTTCCGGGGCGCCGATCCGGGCATCGTGCCGGCGTTCGGGTTGCGGCTGCGGACCGCGTCGGGCGCGCCGGCCCGGCAGATCGTGCTGCCGGTCTGCTACCGGGCCGACCCGGCGTTGCTGGCGGTGACGCGTCGGGTGGCCCGCCGGCTGCGGGGTCCGGCCGGCCACCGTGACCTGCGACCGCCAGCCCCGCCGACCGAGGCCGAGCCGGTCCAAGCGGAGCCGACCGAGGCCGAGCCGGCCCAGGCGGAGCCGACCGAGGCCGAGCCGCTCCAGGCCGCCCCTCCGACAGCCGGGTCGGCGGCGACCGACCACGCCCAGGTACGGGTGTTCCGGTCGGCGACCAGCGAGGCCAGCTACCTGGCCCACGCGCTGCGGGTGGCACACCTCGTCGACGGGGTGCCCTGGTCGCGGATGGCGGTGATCGTCCGGTCCACCACGTTGCAACTGCCGCCGCTGCAACGGGCCCTGCACATCACCGGCGTACCGACCGTGGTGCACGCCGAGGACCTGCCGCTGCACCGGCAACCGGCGGTGGCGCCGCTGCTGCTGTTGCTGCGCTGCGCCCTGGAGCCGGCCCGGCTCGACGAGGAGGCGGCGGTGGCGTTGCTGCACTCCCCGCTGGGCGGGGCGGATCCGCTGGCCGAGCGGCGACTGCGGCAGGGGCTGCGGGCGTTGGCGCTGGCCGCCGGCGACCGGCGCCCCTCCGGTGAGCTGCTGGTCGACGCGTTGCGGGATCCGGCGGAGCTGGCGGCGATCGAACGCCGCTGGGCGGCCCCGGCGCAGGCGGTCGCCTCGCTGCTGGCCACCGCCCGGGAGACCGCCGCCCGGCCGGGGTCGACCGTCGAGGACGTGCTCTGGGCGGTGTGGCAGGCCAGTGGGCTGGCCGACCGCTGGTTCGGCGCGATCGTGCGGGGCCGGACCCAGGGCGGGCCGGCGGGTGCCGTACCGGCCGGAGGGGTGAGCGACACCGGGGCGCGGTGGCGGGCCGCCGCCGCCGACCGGGACCTCGACGCGGTGATGGCGTTGTTCGACACGGCGGCCCGGTTCGTCGACCGGCTGCCGGGTGCCCGGACCGAGGTCTTCCTCGACCACGTGCTCGGCCAGCAGTTGCCGGCCGACACCCTGGCGCCCGCCGGGGACCGGGGTGAGGCGGTCCGGCTGCTCACCGCGCACGCCGCCAAGGGCCTGGAGTGGGACGTGGTGGCGGTCGCCGGGGTGCAGGAGGGCGTCTGGCCGGACCTGCGGCTGCGCGGCAGCCTGCTCGGTTCGGAACGGCTGGTGGACGTGCTCAGCGGCCGCTCCGACGGGGCCGGGCTCAGCGCGTCGCTGGTGGCGCAGACCTCGGCGCTGCTCGACGAGGAACGTCGGCTGTTCTACGTGGCGGTGACCCGGGCCCGGCGGCGGCTGCTGGTGACGGCGGTCGCCTCCGCCGGGGTCGGCGGCCTGGACCACGAGGAGCAGCCGAGCCGGTTCCTGCACGAGCTGGGGGTGTCGGCGGTGGACGCCGACGGCGAGGAACCGGCGACGTTGCCGGTCGGCCGGCCGCCCCGGTCGTTGACCCTGCCGGCGCTGGTGGCGGAGCTGCGTACCGTCGTCACCGACCAGGCGGCGGCGCCGGCGCGCCGGCACGAGGCCGCGGCGGTGCTGGGCCGGCTGGCCGTCGCCGGGGTGCCCGGCGCCCACCCCGACGACTGGTGGGGGCTGCGGCCGTTGTCCGACGACCGGCCGCTGGTCGACGACGGTGAACCGGTGCGGGTCACCCCGTCGACCATGGAGAGCGCCCTGCGGTGCAGCCTGCGTTGGCTGCTGGAACGCCACGGCGGGCGGGGCGAGCCGAGCGCGGCGGCCGGGGTCGGCAACCTGGTGCACGCGGCGGCGATGCTCGCCGAGGACGCCAGCGTCGACCGGGCGAAACTGCTGGAGTACGTCGCCGCCCGGTTCGACGCGATCGACCTGGCGGCCCGCTGGATGGCCGGTCCGGAGCTGGCCCGCGCCGAAGGCATGGTGGACAAGCTGCTGCGCTGGCTGGCCGGCAACCCGCGCCGGCTGCTCGCCATCGAGCACGAGTTCACCGTACGGCTGGACGACCCGACCCGGCCGGTGGAGCTGACCGGTCGGGTGGACCGGCTGGAGGTCGACGCCGACGGCCGGCTCGTGGTGATCGACCTCAAGACCGGCAAGTCGACCGCGGTGACCGCCGCCGAGCTGGCCGAGCATCCGCAGCTGGGCGCCTACCAGGCGGCGGTCGAGGCGGGGGCGTTCGTCGAGTACGGCGACGACTCCGGTGGCGCCGCCCTGGTGCAGCTCGGCACCCCGGTGAAGGAGGCGAAGGAGCAGCAGCAGGAGCCGCTGGCCGACACCGACGACGCCGGCTGGGCGACGGCGATGGTCCGCCGCACGGCGCAGACGATGGCCGCCTCGACGTTCTCGGCGGTGGCCAACTCCTCCTGCCGGGTCTGCCCGGTGAAGACCAGCTGTCCGGTCTCCGGCAAGGGCCGGCAGGTCGTGGAACCACCGTCGGCCGGGCCGCCGCCCGGGGGGCCGCCGCCCGCCGGGCCGTCAGAGGAGCGCGGATGACCCAGCAGTCGCTCTTCGCCGCCACCCCGTCGCCGCGTCGTCGGGCCGACGCCGGGCCCCGCTACACCCCGCAGGAGCTGTCCCGGCTGCTGAAGCTGCCGCCGCCGACGCCGGAGCAGGCGGCGATCATCGCTGCCCCGGTGGAGCCGCTGCTGGTGGTCGCCGGTGCCGGGTCCGGCAAGACCGAGACGATGGCCGCCCGGGTGGTCTGGCTGGTCGCCAACGACCAGGTACGCCCGGAGCAGGTGCTCGGTCTGACGTTCACCCGTAAGGCGGCCGGGGAGCTGGCCCACCGGATCCGTACCCGGCTCGGGCAGCTGGTCCGCCAGCTCGGCCGGCAGGGTCGCCGGCCGGAGGAGGATCCGCTGTCCGGCGAGCCGGTGGTGGCCACCTACCACTCGTACGCGGCCCGGGTGGTCACCGAGCACGGGCTGCGCGCCGGCTTCGAGCCGTCGGCCCGGCTGCTGACCGAGGCGTCCCGTTGGCAGATCGTCGACTTCCTGGTCCGCAACTACGACGGTGACATGTCCGAGGTGGACCGGGCGCCGGGTACGGTCACCGACGCCGTCCTCGCCCTCGCCGGCGAGTTGGCCGAGCACCTGGTCACCCCGGACCAGCTGGCCGGCTGGACCGGCCGGTTCTTCGCCGAGGTGCAGTCGCGGCCGGGTCGGGTCTACGCCGACGTGCGCCGGTCGTTGACCATCCAGCAGATCCGGCTGCGGCTGCTACCGCTGGTCCGGGCGTACCAGCAGCGCAAGGCCGATTTCGAGGCGATGGACTTCGGCGACCAGATGTCGCGGGCGGCGCAGGTGGCCCGGGACCATCCGGCCGTGGGCGAGCTGGAACGCGACCGCTACCGGGTGGTGCTGCTCGACGAGTACCAGGACACCAGCCACGCCCAGGTGGTGATGCTGCGGTCGCTGTTCGGCGGCGGGCATCCGGTGGTCGCCGTCGGTGACCCGTGCCAGTCGATCTACGGCTGGCGGGGGGCGAGCGCCGGCACCCTGGACCGCTTCCCGGGCGAGTTCGCCCGGGTCGACGGTACCCCGGCCCGGGCGCTGACGTTGACCACGAGTTGGCGTAACCGGCCGGAGATCCTCAGCGTCGCCAACGAGCTGTCCGGCCCGCTGCGCTCGGCGGGGGCGCGGGTGGCGGCGTTGGCGGCCGCCGCGAAGGTCGACCCGCCGATCCCGGGCCGCACCGCGCGTGGCGCGCCGGCGGCGACGGTGCACTGCGCGCTGCTGGACACGGTGCTCGACGAGGCGGAGTGGATCGCCGACGGGATGTTGGCGGCCTGGCGGGGGGCGGCCGGCGCGGATCCGGGCCGAGGTGACGAGATCCCGGTCGAGTCCCGCCCGACCAGCGCGGTCCTGGTCCGGGTGCGCAGTCAGATCCCGGCGATCGAGGCGGCGCTGCGGGCCCGTGGGCTGCCGGTCGAGGTGGTCGGTCTCGGCGGCCTGCTGGACACCCCGGAGGTCCGTGACGTCGTCAGTACGCTGCGCGTGCTGGCCGATCCGACCGACGGCGCGGCCCTGCTGCGGCTGCTCACCGGTGCCCGGTGGCGGATCGGTCCCCGGGACCTGGTGGCCCTGCACCGGCGGGCGCGGGCGATCGCCGACGCCCGCCGGCAGCTGCCCCGTTCGGGCACCGCCGAGCCGGAGATCGTCGTCGACCACCTGGACGAGGCGAGCCTGGTGGAGGCGTTGGCCGATCCGGGGCCGGCCCAGCTCTACTCGGCGGAGGGCTACGCCCGGCTGCGCGCGTACGGCCGGGAGCTGGCCCTGCTGCGGCAACGCCTGGACCAGTCGCTGCCGGATCTGATCGCGGACGTGGAGCGGACCACCGGCCTGGACGTGGAGGTGGCGGTCCGGGCCGGCGGGGCCGGCGGTGGGGACGCCGGCCTGGCCCGGGGGCATCTGGACGCGCTCGGTGACGTCGCGGCCCGGTTCGCCGGCGAGTCGGACACGGCGACCCTGTCGGCGTTCCTGGCGTTCCTGGCCGCCGCCGAGGACGAGGAGCGTGGGCTCAGCCCGGGTGAGGTCGACGTGGTCTCCGGTGCGGTGCAGATCCTCACCGCGCACGCCGCCAAGGGCCTGGAGTGGGACGTGGTGGCGGTCGCCGGGTTGACCCGCGACGTCTGGCCGGGGTCGGTGCGCGGCGCCGACCACTACCTGTACGGCCTGGGCGTGCTGCCGTTCCCGCTGCGCGGTGACGCCGACGGCCTGCCGGTGCTCGACCTCGACGACGCTGAGGACCAGAAGGCGGTGGAGCGCGAGTTCACCGAGTTCGGCAAGCGCTGGCGTGAGCACGACGAGCGGGAGGAGCGGCGGCTGGCGTACGTGGCGGTGACCCGTCCTCGTCGGCTGCTGCTCTGCTCCGGCTACTGGTGGGGGGCCGGGGTGAAGCGGCACCGGGGGCCGTCGGCGTTCCTGCGGCAGATCCACGACGACTGCCTGGCCGGGGCCGGAGTGGTGGACCACTGGGCGGCGGAGCCGCTGCCGGGGGCGACGAACCCGGTCGACGAGGTGACCGTACGGGCCGAGTGGCCGGCGGATCCGCTGGGTGCGCTGCGGCCGCGCATCGCCGAGGCCGCCGGGCTGGTCCGGCAGGCGATGGACCGGGCGGCGGACCACCCGGTTGCCGCCGCCGGGGCGCACCAGCCGGCCGCCGATGCCGCCGCCGATGCCGCCGTCGCCGACGGCTGGTGGCGGGAGGCGCGGATCCTGCTCGCCGAACGCGACCAGTTGGCCCACGGCGTCGGGCCGGTCGACGTACCGCTGCCGGAGCAGTTGTCGGTGTCGCAGCTGGTCGCGCTGCGCCGGGACCGGTTCGCCCTGGCCCGTACGCTGCGCCGGCCGCTGCCGAACCGGCCGGACCCGCACGCTCGCCGGGGCACCGCCTTCCACGCCTGGTTGGAGCAGCGGTTCGGGGCCGACCGGCTGCTCGACGTTGACGAGTTGCCGGGCGCGGCCGACGCCGACGCCGCGGGGGACGAGGCGTTGCAGGAGCTGCAGGAGCGCTTCCTGGCCAGCGAGTGGGCCGACCGGGTGCCGGTCGAGGTGGAGGTCCCGTTCGCCACGGTGATCGCCGGGGTGGTGGTGCGGGGTCGGATGGACGCCGTCTTCGCCGGCCCGGCCGGCCGGTACGACGTGGTGGACTGGAAGACCGGTCGCCGGCCGACCGGGGTGGCCGAGACCGCCGCCACGGTGCAGCTCGCCGCGTACCGGATGGCCTGGGCGGATCTGGCCGGGGTGCCGGTGGAGCAGGTCCGGGCCGCGTTCCACTACGTCCGCGACGGGGTCACCGTGCGTCCGGCGGACCTGCTGGACCGGGCCGGCCTGGCCGCACTGATCGGTGAGTTGCCAATGCTGGGTGAAACGCCGGATCCGTGATAGCGTGGTCGACGTTGCAGTTTTGGTTCCCCGTGCCGCCCTCGGGTTCACCCGACCGGCCGGTCACAGTGACAGTGCGAGCGCCTGTGGGATCTCGGCCCAGGCGCTCTTTGTTGTGTCCGGAGAACATTCCGGATGGGGCGATCAGCACCGCGACGCCGATCCGCGTGACGAGCGCGGATCTCCCATCGGCCCGCAGGCAGTCTCGGGACCGATCGTTCCGTCAAGGAGAGCAGTTACATGGCAGTAGGCACCGTCAAGTGGTTCAACGCGGACAAGGGCTTCGGCTTCATCACCCCGGATGAGGGTGGCGCCGACGTGTTCGCCCACTTCTCCGCCATCCAGTCCTCCGGCTACCGCAGCCTGGACGAGAACCAGCGGGTGGAGTTCGAGATCACCCAGGGCCAGAAGGGCCCGCAGGCGGCCAACATCCGCCCGCTCTGAACCACCTCGTACTTTCCGTACGTGCGGTCCGGCTCCCACCATCCGGTGGGGGCCGGGCTACGGCAGACACACACCTGGTTCGTGCTTGTGACCGCTGGCGGCCCGGCCGCCGTCGCGCCTTCCTCGCTACGTGCCAAACCAGCGGAAGGCTGACCCGATCATGAGCACCACCACGTTGTCCCGTGCCCAGACCCCGTCCTTCGCGGACCTGGGCCTACCGGCGAACCTGTGCGCGGTCCTCACCGCCAACGGCATCGCCGCACCGTTTCCCATCCAGACCGCCACGTTGCCCGACTCGTTGGCCGGCCGCGACGTGCTCGGCCGGGGCCGCACCGGCTCCGGCAAGACCCTCGCCTTCGGGCTGCCGCTGGTGGCCCGTACCGCCGGTCGCCGGGCCACCGCCGGCCGGCCGCTGGCGCTGGTCCTGGTGCCGACGCGGGAGCTGGCCCAGCAGGTGACCGCCGCGCTGGAACCGTACGCCCGAGCCGCCCGGCTGCGCTGCGTCACCGTCGTCGGCGGCTTGTCGCTGCAGCGGCAGGCCGACGCGCTGCGGGCCGGCGCGGAGATCGTCGTGGCCACCCCGGGGCGGCTCAACGACCTGGTCAACCGGGGCGCCTGCCGCCTCGACCAGGTCACCCTGGCGGTCCTCGACGAGGCCGACCAGATGGCCGACATGGGCTTCCTGCCGCAGGTCACCATGATCCTGCGCCAGGTCGCGCCCGGTGGGCAGCGGATGCTCTTCTCGGCCACCCTGGACCGGGGCGTGGACCGGCTGGTCCGCGACTTCCTCAGCAACCCGGTGTCCCACCAGGTCGACCCGGGTACGGCGACGGTCGCCGCGATGAGCCACCACCTGTTCCACGTGTCGGCGGCCGACAAGCCGGCCACGGCGGCGGCGATCGCCGCCCGCGACGGCCGGGTCATCATGTTCATCGGGACCAAGCACCGGGCCGACCGGTTGGCCCGCCAGCTGCTCGCCGCCGGCGTGCGCGCGGCGGCCCTGCACGGCGGCAAGTCCCAGGGCCAGCGCAACCGGATCCTGGAGCAGTTCCGCTCCGGGCAGGTCACCGCGCTGGTCGCCACCGACGTCGCCGCCCGGGGCATCCACATCGACGACCTCGACCTGGTCCTCAACGTGGACCCGCCGGCCGACCACAAGGACTACCTGCACCGGGGCGGGCGGACCGCCCGCGCCGGCGCGACCGGTGTGGTCGCCACCCTGGTCCTGCCGGAGCAGCGCCGCGACGTGGACCGGCTGTTCGCGGCGGCGCGGATCCGTCCGCAGTCGGCGCGGGTCGGCCCGGTCGACGCGGAACTGACCCGGGTCACCGGGGCCCGTACGCCCAGCGGCGTGCCGGTCACCCTGGCCGCCCCGCCCGCCCGGCCGACGGCGCAGGCCGCCGGCTCCGGCGGGGCCCGTCGCCCGGCCCGCCGCCCCGGCGGACGCCGCCGGCCGGCGGGGTCAGCGTCGCGGTCCGGTGCTGCCGGCCGGGTAGTCCCGCAGCGGTGACCGCCCGGCGGCCCAGCCGTCGAGCACGGGTTCGATGATCCGCCAGCTCTCCTCGGCCTCCTGGGCCTGGGCGGACAGGCGGGTGTCGCCCTCGATGATCGCCATCAGCAGTTGGCCGTACGGGCTGGGCGCCTGGCGGGCGAGTTCGGTGACCAGTTCGACCGGTTCCAGGTCGAACGGGTCACCGATGCCGTTGACGTTGAGTTTCAACGACATCCGGTCCGGGTCCAGCTGCAGCCGCAGCTCGTTGCACTGGCTGTCCCGGTCGGCGAAGATCGCGTGCGGCACGTCCGCGAACCGCACCACGATCTCCCGCCGGTCGGCGGCCATCGCCTTGCCGGTACGCAGCCGGAACGGCACTCCCGACCACCGCCAGTTGTCGATGTAGACGGTCAGCTCGGCGTACGTCTCGGTGCCCCGGGCCGGGTCGACGCCGGGCCCGTCGACGTAGCCGGCCACCGACCGTTCGCCGCCCCGGCCGGTCACCGTGCCGGCGGTGTAGCGGCCCCGCAGCGTGCAGTGGTCGACGTCGGTGTCCCGGATCGGGCGGACCGCCCGCAGCACGTCGAGTTTGCGCACCGCCAGGTCCGCCGGGTCGATGGTCAGCGGCGGTTCCATCGCCACCAGGGTGAGCAGCTGCAGCAAATGGTTCTGCACCATGTCCCGCAGCGCCCCGGCGTGGTCGTAGTAGCTGGCCCGGCCCTGGGCGTCGACCGTCTCGTCGAAGACGATGTCGACGCCGGTGATGTGGGTGTTGCTCCACAGCGGCTCCAGCACCCGGTTGGCGAACCGCAGCCCGAGCAGGTTCAGCACGGTCTGCTTGGCCAGGAAGTGGTCCACCCGGAACACCCGGTCGTCGGGCAGCACCTGGTGCAGCACCGTGTTCAGCCGCCGGGCGCTGGCCAGGTCCTCGCCGAACGGTTTCTCCACCACCACCCGGATACCGGGCGGCAGGTCACAGCGGCCCAGCGCGACCGCCACCGGTTCGAACAGCCCGTGTGGCAGCGCCAGGTAGACCACCACCGCGTCGTCGCCCCGGCTGGCGGACCCACCGGTACGGGCGGCCCGCAGCGCCGCCTGCAGCACCTCCGGGTCGGTGACGTCGCCGTGCAGGTAGCCGGCGTCGTCGGCCAGCGCCGCGCGGGCCCGGTTGCCGACCGTCGGGGCGTGTTCGCGCAGGGCGACGCTGATCCGCTGACGGAACTGCCGTTCGTCGATGTCGTCGCGGGCCACCCCGATGATCCGCAGCCCGTCGACGGGCCGCCCCAGCTCCCGCAGCTGGGCCAGGCCGGGCAGCAGGTACCGGGTGGTCAGGTCACCGGTGGCACCGAGCACGATCACGGTCGCAGTCACGGGCGCCTCCCTCCGTACCGGGCCAGATTGACCGCGCTGCTGATCAGCCCGATGTGGCTGAACGCCTGCGGGAAGTTTCCCAGGAACGCGCCGGTGGCGGGGTCGATCTGCTCGGGTAGCAGCCCGACGTGGTTGACCCGGGCGCAGAGCCGCTCGAACAGTTCGGTCGCCCGGTCCAGCTGGCCGCTGCCGGCCAGGTTGTCGACCCACCAGAACGAGCAGAGCAGGAACGCCCCCTCATGGCCGGCCAGCCCGTCGGGCGACTCGTCCGGCAGGTACCGGTAGAGCAGGTCGCCGCCGGCACCGAGGCGGCGTACGACGGCGTCGACGGTGGCGACCATCCGGGGGTCGGCCGGGTCCACGACCCGGCGCAGCGGCAGCGCCAGCAGACTGGCGTCGACGGTGCCCGGCTGACCGAGGTGTTCGGTGAAGTGCCCGGCGACCGGATCCCAGGCCTCGGCGAGCAGCGTGTCGCGGATCTCGGCGGCGGCCCGCCGCCACGGCTCCACCTCGTCGCGGCGGCCGGTGGCGGTGGCCAGCCGGGCCATCCGGTCGGCCGCGACCTGGCACATCGCCACCGAGTAGGTGAACGGCCGGCCCTCCTGACGGATCTCCCAGATGCCGTGGTCCGGGGTACGCCAGTGCTCCAGCGCCGAGCGGCCCAACCGGGTCAGCCTGGCCCACCGCTGGTCGCTGAGCTCACCGCCGGCGCGGGCCCACTGCCAGGCACAGTCGAGGATCTCGCCGTACACGTCGTGCTGGATCTGGTCGGCGGCCGCGTTGCCCCAGCGCACCGGCCGCGAACCCCGGTAGCCGGCGAGCTGCGGGTCGAGGTGTTCGGTCGGCGGTGCGGTGCCGTCGAGGGTGTAGAGCACCCGGGGGCGTCCGTCCTGGGTGCAGGCGCGCAGCACCCAGGACAGGAAGGCGTCGGCCTCGCTGGCCATCCCGACCCGGCGTAGCGCGTACACGGTGTAGGCGGCGTCGCGGACCCAGGTGAAACGGTAGTCCCAGTTGCGTTCGCCGCCGATCGCCTCGGGCAGCGACGAGGTGGGCGCGGCGACGACCGCGCCGCCGTCGTGGTCGTCGCAGAGTTTGAGCGTGATGGCGCTGCGGCGGACCAGGTCGGTGTACGGGCCACGGTAGGTGATCTCCCTGGCCCAGGCCCGCCAGGCGTCGGCGGTACGGTCCAGCGCGGCCGCCACCTGCTCGGCGTCGGTGTGGCGGGTCTGCCCGTCGGCCCAGCGCAGCACCAGGCCGAGCCGTTCGCCGGCGGTCAGCCGCACCCGGCCGGCCAGCCGGTCCAGTCCGGGTACCGGCCGGCTGGCGGTCAGCCGCAGCGGCGTACCGTCGCCGGCCGGGAACTCGAGGTGGATCTGGTCGGTGTCGGCGCGCGAGCGCAGTCCGCCCCGGCCGGTCAGCCCGATCTCCAGGTCCACCTCGCCGTGGGTGACGGTGACCAGCCGGGCCAGCTCACCGCAGGCGGTGCCGAACCCGGCCGGGCCGGTCGGTGCGCTGGCGCCGGCCACCAGCAGCGCGTCGCGGACCTCGCAGCTGCCGGTGGCGGTGTGCAACTCGGTACGCAGTACCGCCGTGTCCGGCAGGTACTCCTGGCGTACCGACCGCAGCCCGGCGGGACGCAGTGTCCAGGCACCACCCCGGTCGGTGTCGAGCAGGCCGGCGAAGAGCGCCGGGCCGTCGAACCGGGGCAGGCAGAGCCACCGTACGGTGCCGTCCACGCCGACCAGGGCGGCGGTCTGTCCGTCGCCGATCAGGCCGTGGTCGGCGATCTGCGGGTATCCGTCGGTGAACGGGGGTACCGGCCGGGCGGCGGTCTCCGCCAACTGGTCCGTCACGGGCGTCTCCTCGTCGTCGGCGGTCGCCCGACCTCGTGGTCCGGCGCCTGTCTGGCCACCTACCCCGGTGGGGACTTCCGCTCACCTGTCGTGCCGTGATTCACTGGTCACCTCTCGTCACGGCTGCTCGCCGGCAGTAACCTGCCAGGTGTCGCAGGCCGTAACCAGCCGGGTGTCGGCCGTACGGCCGGACGGGTCCGGCTGTGTCGCTGACCGGGCGGTCCGGACGGACCGTGCCGATGATCGTCCGGTCGTGCGGATCCGCGAGACATCCACGCTTTTCGTCCGATGGCCGACTGCACGGTACGGGCGTTGCCGGGATCCTGTCGATGGCGCGCGAGTACGGGGCTCGCCGAGCGTCACCCCGGCAGGAGGTCTTGTGGAGATGGCCGCCGACACCAGTGCGACGAGGGAGGTCCTCTTCGTGGTCGGCGTCGCGCTGCTCGGTGTCGCGTTGGCGCTGGCGTCCGTCCTCACCCCCTGGTACGTCGGACCGGCGGCCACCACCAGTCCGTCCGTGGTCGAGATGCGCGCGCCGCAGCACTCGCCGGCGACGACCGGAATCGACGCGGCCCCGCCACGCTGACCAGGGCCCTGCCCGGGTACGCGACCACAGGTGTTTCACTAAGGAAGATGTCTGCCACGCCGCTACCGGACCGGCCGCCGCCCGGGACCGCCGTGAACCGGGCCACCGGAGCCGTCACCCGGCCAGGTGACCGGGCCACCGGTGCGGTCAGCCGGCCAGGTGACTGGGCCGCCGGTGCGGTCACCCGTCCCGGCCTGCCGTACCCCCCGCCGGCCGGCGGTGCTGGGGTGCCCCAGCCGCCACCGGCGGCCGGTCCGCCCGGTGGCCCGCCACGGTCGGACAACCGGCGACTGTGGTGGTTCGGCGGTGCCGCCGCGGCCGTGCTGGCCGTCGGCCTGGTGGCCGTCCTGGCGCTGGTGCTCAGCGGCAACCCGGATCCGTTCCGGACCCCGCCGCCGCCGGACGACGTCCGGCCGCCGCTGGCGCAGCTCTGTGCCGGTGCCACCCCCACCGCGAGCGAACCGCCGCCACCGGCCGACCCCGGGCCGGCGCTGCCGGACCCGACCGGGCCACGCACCGTCGACCCGGACGCCGGCATCTCCTACACCAGCTACGGCGAGCCGTGGCAGCCGTGGCGGGCGGTGTGGAACGCCGGTTCGCTGCAGGTGCCGTACAAGGTGGGGCAGCACTTCGTCACCGAGGCGCAGTACAACGGGTTCAGCGACTACCACGCCTCGATCCTGTCCGCCGCCGTGCCGGTGGCCGACAACGACGCGCTCACCGTCGATCTGGAATGCATCGGCCGGCAGGTGGCCGCCGACGTCCGCGCCGAGTACTACCCGCAGCCCAACCGCGCGGACCTGATCCGTGACGAGCGGACCGCGATCGGCGGTCGGCCCGCCTGGTTGACCGTGTTCCGGTTGCACTTCACCCAGCCGGGGCTGCAGGCCACCGACGAACTCGTGGCGGTGGCCTGCATCGACGTGGGGCGGCCCACGGCGGCCGTGCTGTTCCTGTCGATCCCGGGCACCCACCGTCACCTCGACTGGATGGTCGAGGACCTGTACGCATCGGTGCGTGTCGAGTAGCGCTCGTTGGGCTCAGGTGCGGCACGGGTCGGCGGCGACAGGTTAGGGTCGGTGGCGTGGCACCACGTGCAGTGCGGATCCCGGCGACCGCGTACCCGGTGGAACGGTTCACCCTCGCCAACGGTCTGCGGGTGGTCGTCGCGCCGGACCGCAGCGCCCCGGTGGTCGGCGTCGCGGTCGTCTACGACGTCGGGATCCGCTCCGAGCCGCCGGGCCGGACCGGCTTCGCGCACCTGTTCGAGCACCTGATGTTCCAGGGTTCGGCCAACCTGGAGAAGCTGGCGCACTTCCGCCACGTGCAGGGCTCCGGCGGCACCTTCAACGGCAGCACCCACCTCGACTACACCGACTACTACGAGGTGCTGCCGAGCAACGCGCTGGAACGGGCGCTGTTCCTGGAGGCCGACCGGATGCGCGGCCCACAGCTGACCGAGGAGAACCTGCGCAACCAGGTCGACGTGGTCAAGGAGGAGATCCGGGTCAACGTCCTCAACCGACCGTACGGTGGGTTCCCGTGGCTGCTGCTGCCGCCGGTGATGTTCGACAGCTTCCCGAACGCGCACGACGGTTACGGGTCCTTCGTCGATCTGGAGAGCGCCACGGTCGGCGAGGCCGCCGACTTCTTCACCCGCTACTACGCCAGCGGCAACGCGGTGCTCGCGGTCGCCGGCGACGTCTCCGTCGCCGAGGCGACGACGCTGGTCGAACGGCACTTCGGGGACGTGCCGGCCCGGCCCGCGCCGCCCCGGCCCAGCTTCACCGAGCCCGACCTGACCGGCGAACGCCGGACGACGTACACCGACGCGTTGGCGCCGTTGCCGGCGGTCGCTGTCGCCTGGCGAGTGCCGGACCCGATCGACGACCTGCCCGGCTACCTGCCGTACGTGGTTCTCGCCGAGGTGCTCACCGACGGCGACGCCGCGCGGCTGGTGGACCGGCTGGTCCGGGTCGACCGGTCGGTGACCAGCGTCGGCGGCTACCTGTCGTTCGAGGGGGAGCCGTTCGACGTACGGGATCCGACGGTGCTGGTGCTGCAGGCGCACCTGCCGCCCGGCGGCGACGCCGACCGGGTGCTCGCCGCGGTCGACGAGGAGCTGGACCGGCTCGTCACCGACGGCTTCGACCGGGGCGAGCTGGCCCGGGTCAAGGCCCGGATGGCGACCCACCTGCTGCGCGACACCGACGCGGTGCTCGGCCGCGCACTGCGGATCGCGGTGCTGGAGCAGCAGCGCGGTGCCCCGGAGCTGATCAACGAGCTGCCCCGGCTGATCGGCGCGGTCACCGAGGAGCAGATCAGGCAGGCCGCCGCCACGTTACGTCCGCATCGGCGGGCCGTGCTCGAGATCGTTGCGGGAGGTGCCTGGTGACCGCCGCCGGTACGGCCGGGCAGCCGCAGCCCCGGCGGCCGTTGCCTGCGCTGGGGCCGACCCGCACCCCGCCGGTGCCCACGGTGGCCGAGCGGACCCTGGACACCGGGCTGCGGGTGATCGCGATCCGCCGGGCGACGGTGCCGTTGGTCGAGGTCCGGCTCTGGGTGCCGTTCGCCCGGGCCCCGCTGGCCCGGGCCACCGTACTGTCGCAGACGATCTTTTCCGGCACCGCCGAGCGCTCCGGTGTGCGACTCGCCGCCGACCTGCAGGCGGTCGGTGGCGGACTGGCCGCCGGGCTCGACGCCGACCGGCTGCTCATCTCCGGTGCCGGGCTGGTCACCGGGTTGCGGCGGATGCTCGAACTGCTGGGCGAGGTGCTGACCGGTGCGACGTACCCGGCCGACGAGGTGGCGATCGAACGGGACCGGCTCGCCGACCGGATTCAGGTCGCGCTGAGCCAGCCGGCGCATCTGGCCCGGACGGCGTTGACCCGCCGGTTGTACGGACGGCACCCGTACGCCGAGCCGACGCCCTCCGTGGCGCAGGTCCGGGCGGTCCGGGCGGCGGCGCTGCGGGCGCTGCACACCGAGCGGGTGCAGCCGGCCGGGGCGCACCTGGTGCTGGTCGGTGACGTGGCCCCGAAGCGGGCGTTGGACGTCGCCGAGCAGGCGCTCGCCGGCTGGTCCACCGTCGGACGGCAGGTGACGTTGCCGCCGGCACCGGATCCCCGGCCGGCACCGCTGCTGCTGGTCGACCGGCCGGGGTCGGTGCAGTCGTCGGTGCGCATCGCGCTGCCGGCGGTGGACCGCCGGCACCCGGACCACGCGGCGTTGCAGCTGGCCAACATGGTCTTCGGCGGCTACTTCTCGTCCCGCTGGGTGGAGAACATCCGGGAGGACAAGGGCTACACCTACGGCCCGTACTCGATGGTGGAGCATTCGATCGCCGGCTCGGTGCTGATGCTCTCCGCCGACGTGGCGACCGAGGTGACCGCTCCCGCGCTGCTGGAGACGATGTACGAGCTGGGCCGGCTGGCGGCGCTGCCGCCCGGGGCCGAGGAGTTGGAGCAGGCCCGGCAGTACGCGGTCGGCACCCTGCAGCTGGGCATGTCCACCCAGGCCGGGCTGGCCGGCCTGGCCAGCACGTACGCCGGGTTCGGTCTGCCGCTGGAGTTCCTCGCCGAGCACATCGCCCGGCTGGCGTCGGTCACCCGCGACGAGGTCGCCGAGGCGGCGACCCGCTACCTGGCGCCGGCGCGGGCGTCGGGTGTGGTGCTCGGTGACGTGGCACGCATCGCCGGGCCGGTGGCCGCGTTGACGCAGGTCGAGCTGCCCGGCACCGCACTGTGAGCGACGTACCGCCGCCGGAGGGCGCGACCGGCGATCCGGCTGACCAGCCGGCGCTGGCCCGGCGCGCGGTCGACCGGGCGGCGCGGCACCGGACCGACCCGCAGTGGTTGGCGCAGGCGTGGCCGCGGGCCCGGGTGCTGGTGGTGGACTCGGCTGCCGGCGGCCCGGCGGTGGTCTGCGACGACGGGGCCGGGGTGGCGTTGGTTCTGCTCGACGCGGACCGTGCGCCGGCGGTGCCGGCGCAGCAGCGGATCTTTCTCGGTACGGACGACGACGGCACCCCGTACTTCGCCGTCGACGCGCCCCTGGAGCCGTCACCGGGGTCGCCCCCGTGGCCGGCCGGTGCCCGGCTGGCCACGGTACGGCAGGTCGGTCACCTGCTCGGCGACCGCGACGCCGGGCTGTTCACGACGGCGGCGGCGCTGGCCGGCTGGCATGCCCGGCATCCGTACGCGTCGTCGACCGGTCTGGGCACCCGCTGTGCCGACGGCGGCTGGACACGGGTCGACGACGCCGGCACCCGGCACTGGCCACGGACCGATCCGGCGGTGATCGTGCTGGTGACCGACGGGGTCGCCGGGCCGGCGGGCCGGTGTCTGCTGGCCAACCACCACGACCGGCCCGGTGCCGGGGCGGGGCGGCTCTACTCCTGCCTGGCCGGGTTCGTCGAGCCGGGCGAGTCGGCGGAGGCGGCTGCGGCCCGCGAGGTGGCCGAGGAGGTGGGCGTGACGTTGACCGGGTTGACGTACGTGGCGAGCCAGTCGTGGCCGTTCCCGGGCACGCTGATGCTCGGCTATCTGGGCCTGGTCGACGCCGAACAGCCGGTCCGGGTGGATCCGGCGGAGATCCGGCGGGCCCACTGGTTCACCCGGGCGCAGCTCGCGGCGGTGCTGGCCGGGGAGCGGGTCGATGCCGGCGACGGATTCGAGGTGCAGTTGGCGGGACCCGCGTCGATCGCCGCCTTCCTGATCCGCCGCTGGGTGTCGGCCTGACCCTGGATGTCGGGCCGGTGATCCTGTTGTCAGCCTGACCCCGGCCCGTGGACACCGTTGCCGCGATGCCCACGGGCCGAAGCCATGGACCGTCGTGACCCGGTGGCGGCGGGCGCGCCCTGCGGCGGGGGCCGGCCGGTGCGACGACGGTCGTCGGGGGCCGCAGCTAGTGCGGCGCGGTCGGTGTCGGATCGCCCGGCACCGGAACGACCTTGACCCGGTGCCGGCCGGAGCGGACCGAGCCGACCGTGGACAGGGCGCGGGCCAGCCGCATCGCGGATTCGCGGTCGGTGGCGCGCAACGTCTGTCGGCGTTGCTCGGGAGTGGTCTGTTCGTCGCGGACACGTCGACCGTCGATGACGGCGGTGACGAGTTCGTGGTGGGCGACCGCGCGGATCTCCGTGCGGACGATCAGATATCGCATGGGCGACTCCGGGAACCGTGACCGATGATCGGACAGTCGACAGGTTCCGCGACGATTCCGCATGCGAAATTTTCTCGCGCGAAAGATCCTTGTCTGGAATTTCCATCGAGTGTCTCGATAAGGGGAGAACCCGGATCGCAGACCGGTTAAACCTGACGATCGGCCTGTCTCCGGTGCCCGTTCGGGGGATATCGACACCGGTGCACGCGCTGCTGGGTGCGGGAACCGAGCCGGGTCGGGGTGGCGGCGGCCACCCGGCTCGACCGGCCCGTCAGCTCAGGTCGAACTCGCCGTCCTTGGCGCTGTCGATGAACTCACGCCAGGTGGTGCGGTCGAACGACAGCACCGGCCCGGACCGGTCCTTGCTGTCGCGCATCAGCACCGGCGTACTGCGACCAGCCAGTTCCCCGACCTCCACGCAGTTGGTGCTCTGGCTGCGGCTACTGGTGCGCCAGGTGGGCGAGGCGCCGCCGACGATCCGCACGACGGACTGATCTGCTGGGTTCATTCCTGCTCCTTGCTGTGAAGCGGACCGGCGAGGGCACACCGTCACTCCGGTGTCGCCTGCTCGGTCCGGCGCGTGGGACGCTCGCGCGGTCCACGCTGGATCGGCGGCCCGGCCGGTCGGCCGGGGCCTGTCCCGCCGGTGGCCGGCGGGGACAGCGGGGCAGGGGTGGCGGGGGAAGGTTCGTCGTCACCGACGGCACTGAGCTCGGTGGCACCGGCCGCGACGTGCCGGGCGATCTCCTCGGCGAGCCAGTCGATCGACTCCGCCGGGCTGCGGGCGGCCTCGCAGAGCCAGTCGAAGACCTGGCCGTAGCGTTCCAGTACGGGGGCGTCGTTGACGATGATGTCGGCGGCCAGGGTCTCGATCGCGACGGCGCTGGGATCCTCGGGGTCGGCGAAGTGGTAGATCGAGAAGGCGGTCTCCGACAGGTACCAGGAGGCGACCGTCGCGCCCGGCGGCAGCACCCGCAGCGTGACGTTGTCGAGCTGGGCCATGGCCCGCAGGTGTTGCAGCTGGGCGACCATGACGTCCGGCGGGCCGCAGCGCAGCCCCAGCGCGGACTCCTCCAGCACCGCGGTGTAGCGCGGGACCCCGTTGTCACGCAGCAGCATGGACTGCCGCGACTGGCGGGCCGCTACCTCGGTGTCGGGGTCGTCGGCCTGGCGGCGGGCACCGGCCGGTTGTTTCTGGTTGGCGGACTTGCTGCTGGCCGCCTGGCGCAGGATCGTCATCTGGTCACCCGGCCCGACCAGGGGCCGGGCCGACATGATCCGCACCTTCGCGTACGCGGAGGTCTGCAGCAGCCCGGGGATGATGACCGCGCCGTACTCCTGGATCTCGGTGCACCCGGCCTCCAGCTCGGCGTACGCCCGCTGCCGGCTGGTCATCACCTTGTACGAGCTGAGAAAGGCCCGGGTGTTGCCGGCGTCCCGGGCGATCGCGACGAGCTCGTCGCGATCGGCTCCGGTGACGCCGTACAGGTCGAGCAGGTCCATCACGTCGCCGACGCCGGGTCGGCTGCGCCCGTTCTCCAGCCGGGAGAGTTTGGAGGCGGACGCCCAGTTGACCCGCTCGATCACCTGTTCGCCGGTGAGCCCGGCGCTTTCCCGCAGTCGCCGCAGTTCGCTGCCGAGACGGCGGCGACGCAGCGTCGGACTGGGTATGGGCTGCTCGGGCTGCACCGGAAACTCCCCCCGATCCGTTGGTATCCGCCTATGTCGCGGCGTTGTGCGTCGCGGCCCGAAACAGTATGGACCGGTTGCTGCCTTCGTGGGGTCCGCTGGGGGGCGTGTTAGCAAAAGCGACGTGCGTCATGGCGGCGGACGGACCGTGAGTGCGACTCAGCTCGCCCCGAGGTCGGCGAGTCGTTGCTTGACCTGAACGATGCTCGGGTTCGTCAATGCCGAACCGTCGGGGAAACGGATCGTCGGGACGGTCTGGTTACCGCCGTTGACGCCCATCACGTACGTCGCGGCGGCGGTGTCCTGCTCGATGTCGATCACCTCGTACGGGATCTTCTCCCGGTCGAACTGCGACTTCAGTCGATGGCAGTAGCCGCACCAACTGGTCGAATACATGGTCAACATCAGAGAGGTCCTCCGGGATACGGCGACAGGGCATCGGCCCGGGCGGTGCCCGGGCTGTCCGGTGCAACGTCCGGCGGGGCTGCGATGATTCCTACCCGTGGCCGCGAACCTCAACTCAGCCCCGACCCCCGACCGGGACCCGGACGCCGGGCCGGCGAGCGGGCCGGCCTCCGCGCGCGTCGCGCGGTTGCTGGCCGGGCTGGACCCGGAGCAGCGTACGGCGGTGACCGCGTCGGCCGCCCCGGTCTGCATCCTGGCCGGTGCCGGCACCGGTAAGACCCGGGCCATCACCAGCCGGATCGCCTACCGGGTGCTCTCCGGTGAGATCGACGCCCGGCACGTGCTGGCGGTCACCTTCACCGCCCGGGCCGCCGCCGAGATGCGGGCCCGGCTCGGCGCGCTCGACGTGGGCGGTGTGCAGGCCCGCACGTTCCACGCCGCCGCGTTGCGCCAGGTCCGCTACTTTGCTCCCCGGCTGCTCGGCGGTCGGCAGATGCCGGAGCTGCTGGACAGCAAGGTGCGACTGGTCACGCTCGCCGCCGGGCGGGTCGGGATGCGCACCGACCGGGCCGCGGCCCGCGACCTGGCCGGCGAGATCGAGTGGGCCAAGTCGTCGATGGTCGAGCCGGGGGAGTACGCCGTCGCGGCGGCCAAGGCGCTGCGCGAGACACCGCACGACCCGGCCCAGGTCGCCGAGGTGTACGCCGGCTACGAGAAGATCAAGCGCTCCTCCGGGGTGATCGACTTCGAGGACGTGCTGCGAGCGGCGATCTGGGGCATCGAGGAGCACCCGGACGTGGGTGAGCAGGTCCGCGCGCAGTACCGCCACTTCGTGGTCGACGAGTATCAGGACGTCAACCCGCTGCAGCAGCGGCTGCTGCAGGCCTGGGTGGCCGGGCGCGACGACCTGACCGTGGTCGGCGACGCCAGCCAGACGATCTACTCGTTCACCGGTGCCACCTCGACGTACCTGATCGATTTCGCCCGCCACCACCGCGACGCGGTGGTGGTCCGGCTGGTCCGTGACTACCGGTCGACGCCGCAGGTGGTCGGGCTGGCGAACGCGGTGATCGCGCAGGCCCGGGGCACCGAGGCCCGGTTGCGGCTGGAGCTGGTCGGGCAACGGCCGCCCGGTCCGGAGCCGGACGTACGGATCTTCACCGACGAGCCGGCCGAGGCGACGGCGGTCGCGGCCCGCTGTGCCGAGCTCATCGCCGGCGGTACGCCGGCCGCCGAGATCGCCGTGCTGTTCCGGACCAACGCCCAGTCCGAGGCGTACGAGAAGGCGTTGGCCGAGGCGGCGGTGCCGTACGTGGTGCAGGGCGCGGAGCGGTTCTTCGAACGTGCCGAGGTACGCCAGGCGATGGTGGCGTTGCGGGCGGCGGTCCGGTCGACGCCGGGGGAGACACCGCTGGTGGAGGCGGTCGTCGCCGCGCTGGAGGGGGCCGGTTGGGCGCCCGGGCAGCCGCCGCCCGGCGGCGCGGCCCGGGAGCGCTGGGAGGCGCTGGCGGCGCTGGTCCAGTTGGCCGAGGAGGTCGCCGCCACGCCGGTCGTGGTGCCGGTGGGGGAGGCGGCGGTCAGCGAACGGCCGGTGTCGCTGGCCGACTTCTGCGCCGAGTTGGCCCGCCGGGCGGCGGCGCAGCACGTGCCGACGGTCGCCGGGGTGACCCTGGCCTCGCTGCACTCGGCCAAGGGTCTGGAATGGGACGCGGTGTTCCTGGTCGGGTTGGCCGACGGGACGCTGCCCACCACCTACGCCCGCACGGCGGAGCAGCTGGAGGAGGAGCGGCGGCTGCTCTACGTCGGGGTGACCCGGGCGCGGCAGTGGCTGTGGTTGTCGTACGGCCAGTCGCGGTCCCCGGGTGGGCGGGCCCGGCGGCCGTGCCGGTTCCTGCCGCAGCTGGACCGCTCCGGCGGCTCCGGCGGCGGAGCGAAGCGCGACGGTACGGCGGGCGCCGGGTCGCAGCGGCGGCGTGGCCAGCCGGTGTCCTGCCGGGTCTGCGGGGCGACCCTGCTGGCCGGCGTGGACCGCAAGCTCGGCCGGTGTCCGGGCTGCCCGTCGGATCTCGACGAGGAGCTGTTGGAGCGGTTGCGGACCTGGCGGTCGCGGGCGGCCGGGGAGCAGCGGGTGCCGGCGTACGTGGTGTTCACCGACGCGACGCTCGTGGCGATCGCCGAGCGGCGTCCCGGCACCGACGCCGAGCTGCTGGCGATCGCCGGGATCGGGCCACGCAAGCTGGGCCTTTACGGCCCGTCGGTGGCCGCGCTGGTGGCTGGCGCCAGCGTAGATGATCTTGAGCTGCAAAAAAGTTCGGAATCCGACCCGGAAAATGGTTTGCCCCCGGCCACGCAAGAGGCTTAGCCTCAGGTCACACCTCGCGAGCAGTGGTCGTTCTGGCTGCTCGACCGGGGTGGGAGGGTTATCCGTGACGAGTTTCAGGCAGGAGGTGGCGACGATGGAGATCACCATGATCCCGACGTCGACGCTGGCCGCTGCCTGCGCTCCGACGGTCGGCGGCTATCTGGCCGCCGTCGCGCCCACCGGAGGATCCGGGGCGCACCAGGCCCAGTCCCAGCAGTTCCACCAGCTCCCACTCGGGGTGACCGAGGCGTCCGCCGGCCTGGCCGCGCGACGTCTGGTCGGTGCCGAGCGGGCCCAGGTGGCCCAGGCATGGCTGCGGCACCGTGGTGCGTCGGTAGTGACGGCGACCAATGGCATCAACAGCTCCGAAGGCAGCGTCCGCACCACCATCCCGACGGTCAAGAAGCCGTTCATGGATGCTGCCAGCGGTGTTCCCCCTCGAGGAAGGCCGGTCTGAACCATCAGACCAACCGGCTCACCTCGAGGCCGCGGAACCCGTAACCGGGATCCGCGGCCTTAATTTTTTGCGACCGCACAGGTACGAGCACGTCGGAAGCGATCTACGAGATCGAAGCGAAAGAAAGAGGTGACCGGGCGATGAGTCTGGCGTTGGCCACTCTCGACCGCAGCGTCCCCCAGCCGGGTTGCCGGCCGGCCGGAACCGGCCAGTCGGAGGTGCTGGCAGGCCTGCCGTGCCGGAAGTTCGACCCTGACCTGTGGTTCTCCGACTCCCCGACCGAGCTGGAACTGGCCAAGTCGCTCTGCGTGGACTGTCCACTGCGGGTGGAGTGCCTGGCCGGCGCGGTCGAGCGGGCCGAGCCGTGGGGCGTCTGGGGCGGCGAGATCTTCGAGCGGGGCGCGGTCGTGCCGCGCAAGCGGCCGCGTGGCCGCCCCCGCAAGGAGGATCTGGCCCGCGACGCCGCCCTGCGGGTCGAGGTCGAGACCCGGATGGCAGCCGACGGAGTCCGCGACTCCCGTCGGGCCGTGCAGGTGGCGGCCTGACATGCACCCGACCACGAGGATCGCCGGCGCGCCGCCGGCCCGAACCGACAGCCCGGCGCTACCGGGCTACAGCGCACCGACCGTAACTGGAGAAACCGTCATGCATCTACTCTACGAAGCGCTCTCCCGGGCGCGAATGCGATCGCCTCAGGCCGGCACCGCGCGTACTGAGGCAACCCGACCCGCCCGTTCCGTCGCGATGCAGGCCCGGCAGCACTGGGCCCGCACCCTGGGCGGGCGCTGACCGCGCCGGTGGCGCACCGCATGCGGTGCGCCACCGGCAGCACCTACGACACCATCGACTACCGGGCCGCGCAGTGCACGCACTGCGCGGCCCGCACGCTGTCGGAGTTCACCGTCCTGCGCTGGTTCAGTCCACCGGTGCGAAGCCCGGCAGCCACCGCTGTACGACCTCGCGGTACGCCGCCCTCGCCTCCAGTTGGCTGAGCACCCCGATCGAGCCGAGCGTGACCCGGTGGATCAGCAGGTACGCCGGCGGCAGGTTCAGGTGCCGGCTCAACTGGTACGCCGGTGACTTCGGGTTGGCCAGTCGGGCCGCCTCCTCCCGCAGCCACTGCCGGGTGAACTGGAACTCCTCGGCGGCCAGCGGCGCCAGCATCGGCAGCAGGAACTCGAGCACCGCGGGCGCGTCGATCGGATCGTCGGGCTTGATGAAACCCTCGTCGCGCAGCCCGGCCACCACCGCGTCGGCGTCGCCGTCGAGGGCCAGCCGGACCAGCCGCCCGATCGGCTCGGGGTGCCCGCCCGGCAGCCGGGCGACCGCCCCGAAGTCGACCACCCCGAGCCGGCCGTCGGCCATCAGCCGGAAGTTGCCCGGATGCGGGTCGGCGTGCAGCAGCCCGGCCCGCGCCGGTGCGGAGAAGTGCAGCACCGCCATCAGCAGCCCGGCCCGGTCCCGTTCCTCGGCGCTGCCCGCTGAGATGATCTTCGACAGCGGCGTACCGTCGATCCACTCGGTGACCAGGACCCGGGGTGCCGCGGCCAGCACCGCCGGCACCCGGATCTGGTCGTCGTCGGCGTACGCCGACGCGAACGCCCGTTGCGACTCGGCTTCCAGCTCGTAGTCCAACTCCTCGGCGAGCCGGTCCCGCAACTCGTTGAGCAGTGGTTTGATGTCCAGCCCCGGCTGGATCGCCCGGAACATGGCGCTCAGCCGGGACAGCTGTTTGAAATCGGCGAGCAGCGCGTCGCCGGCCCCCGGATACTGCACCTTGACCGCGACCGGTCGGCCCTCGGGTGAGCCGTCGTGCCAGCGGGCCCGGTGCACCTGCCCGATGCTGGCGGCGGCGGCCGGGTGGTCGTCGAACTCGACGAACTTCTCCCGCCAGTCGGCGCCGAGCTGCTCGGCGAGGACCTTGTGCACGCTGCCGGCCGGCAGCGGCGGGGCCGCCTCCTGGAGCTTGGTCAGCGCCTGCCGGTACGGTGCCGCCAGCTCCTCGGGCAGCGCCGCCTCGAACACCGACAGCGCCTGGCCGGCCTTCATCGCACCGCCCTTGAGCTGTCCGAGGACGCTGAACAACTGCTCGGCGGTGCGTTCCTGGATCTCGGTGGAGATCACGTCGGAGGCGAGCCCGGTGACCCGCTTGCCCAGCCCCAGGACGGTACGGCCGGCGAAGCCCAGCGGCAGCGCGGCGAGCTTGGCGGTCCTGGACACGGCCCAGCGCGGGATATCGGTCACCTGGCCATTGTTACCGACGATCGCGTACGGTGACCCCTCCCTGAACGTGGCTCATGCCACGGCGGGGGGCCGGCCGGCGCTGGCAGGGGCAGCGCGGGTGCACCGACCAGGCCCGTCGGCGCAGCTGGGCGGGGGCGTGCACCTCGACCGCCGCTCCGATGGTCTCCGGGCTCCCACCGTCGACGAAACTCAGGATCTCGGCGGTGCCGATGCTCACGGCGGCGAGCAGCGTGGCGGCGTCACAGGTGGTCGCCGGGCCGATCGCGCACAGCTGGGCGGCGAGCTGCCGCCAGCCCGGGTCGCGGTCCTGTCGGTGCAGGTCGAGGCAGTGTAGACAGGGCGCGCCGGGGGTGGGTACGAGCGGGCCGACCACCGGCGTACGGTCCCGGACGTCGATCAGCAGGTGCGCCTGCCGGCGGCGGGCGAGGCCCGCCGCGACCAGGTTGGCCGGGCGGTCGACGCCGAGCAGGACGACCAGGTCGGCCGGGCCGAGCGGGCCGGGCCGCACCGGGGCGGTGCGGGTCTCCGGGGCGACCTGCTCGACCGCGCGGGCGACGTCGTCACGGACGTGTTCCGGTGTGGGCAGGTCGAGGCCGAGGTGCCCGATCCCGGATTCGGCCAGGGTGACGGCGAGCGGTCGGACGAGCCGGCCCCTACCGGTCAGCACGATCCGGGCGCGCTGGCGGCGCCGGAGGATCTGGGCGGGCGTGGCAGGGCTGCCCGGCCGGCGCAGCGCCAGTGCGGTCGCTTCGGTGGTGAGCCGGCGTCGGGCCGGTGCGGGCAGGTTGGCCGGGAGCAGGGTGTGCGCGCCGACGACGAGTCCGTTGCCGGCGAGCGTGTCGAGCAGCTGCTGCGCCTGCTCACGGGGGATCCCGAGCCGGCCGGCGACGTCGAGGACGGCGCGGGCGGGGCGACTGCCGTCGAGGGTGTCGAGCAGCCGGGACAGGGCCGGGTCGGGGAGTTCGAGCAGCACGGCGTGGCGTGGGTCGGCGCCGAGCTGCAGGGTGTGCGGATCGCGCCAGAGGCGGGCCAGGCCGGGCAGCAGGGTCGGCCGGAGCAGGGGGTCGGCGGTCATGGATGACAGACTGTCACCGTAACGGAACGGTGTGCGGATCGTTGTCCACAGCCGGCGGCCGCCGTGCCCTCGGTTGTCCACAGGAATCGGCGAGTTTTCCACAACCCGTCGGTAACTCTGTCGGTGGGTGTCGTCACCGACGGTGCGCAGCGGGAAGGGGCGGCCGTAGCCGCCCCTTCCCGCAGCGCCGGTTCAGACCTTGGCCTTGCCCAAGATCCGGTTCACTGTTGTGCCACAGACCGGGCACTTGCCCTTGGCCATGTTCATCCCGGTCTTCGACACCGCGACGGTGCCCTCGAAGTCGCGCTTTTCCTTGCACTTCACGCAGTAACCGTTGTAGGTCTGGGCCTGGTCGGCCACGGTGCCCCTCCTCGTCTCGTCGCCGGGTGGTTGCAGACCCGGCGTGCACCCGCGCGCGGCCACCGTTGCGGCGCCGCGCGCTGGGATTTCTCCGCGGCCACTGTTGACCGCCGGTCCGCGGACCCTACCCAGGACTGGGCGGTTCCATGTCAACAATTCGCCGACACTGTGAGTAAGTCGACGTCGAGAGTGTGCATGCCGGAATACATCGGATAAGTCAGATTCGCAGTGACACGCCGGTAGAAGCTCCGCGAGTGCCCTGTCGGCGGGGGGGGCGGAGGTGAAAAGTTCTTCGCGATCGCCTACGGTGATCCATAGCGGCTCGGGCGCCAGGTGGGGCGGTCGAGTGGTTAACTTTTTTCGCGACAATCGCCCCCAAAAGGGGTGATTCCGGCGCGCTACACCGTGTTGCCTCTTGCGTTCACCTGGTCAGTACGGATTAGCGTGCCATCGTGAGCGAAACCCGGGGCTGCGCGGGCCGCTGATGGCGGGGGCGCGCAAGCCGGTCGTCGAGGTGCGGCGCAGTCAGCGCCGGCGCCGGACGGTGTCCGCGTACCGGGAAGGCGAACGGGTCGTCATTCTCATCCCGGACCAGTTCTCCCGGGCCGAGGAGAGCGAGTGGGTCGACCGGATGCTCGCCCGCCTCGCCGCCCGCGAGGAGCGACTGCGCCGCTCGGACAGCGAACTCGTCGGCCGGGCCCGCCGGCTCGTCGACCGCTACCTGCCCGAGCACGCCCGGGTGGCCGAGCTCGCCACCGTGCGCTGGGTCACCAACCAGAACAGCCGCTGGGGGTCGTGCACCCCGGCGGACCGCACCATCCGCATCTCCCACCGGATCCAGGAGATGCCCGACTGGGTGATCGACTACGTGCTGCTGCACGAACTGGCGCACCTGGTCGTGCCGAGCCACAACGCCCGCTTCTGGGAGCTCGTCGGCCGCTACCCCAAGGCCGAGCGGGCCCGTGGCTACCTGGAGGGCGTGGCCGCCGCCACCGGCTTCGTCCTGGCCGACTGACGGCCCCGACCCCAGCCGCACGGCCCCGAACCCAGCCGTACCGTCCCGACCCCAGCCGCACGGCGCCGGCACTGCCGCACCGGCAGCGACCGGCGCCCCGCACTAGAGTGGGCGGGTGCGTCGTGCCGTGGTGATCCTGCTCAGCCCGGTCGGCTGGTCGCCGCCCGGCACCGACCTCGCCACCTGGCGGGCCGCCCTGGCCGAGGACATGGTCGACCTGCTCGCCACCCTCAGCCAGCTGGAACCAGCGATCGCCGCCGTCGCCGAGGACCTGCCGCTGGCCCGGTCGATCGCCTGGCCGGACATGCCGATCCACACCCTGCCGGAGGCCTCGGTCAGCGCCGCGCTGACCGCCACGGCGGCCGCCGGCTACGACCAGGCGGCGGTGCTCGCGGCGGACGCCCCCGACCTGCCGGGCCTGCTGATCGGCAAACTGCTGCGGCCGATCACCACCAGACCGGTGGCGGTCGCACCGGCGTACGGCGGCGGACTGCTCGGTGTGGCCGCCCGCCTACCGGCCCCGGACTGGCTGCCACCGCTGGAGCTGACCGCCGACCCGGAGTCGCTCCGCGCCGCCGCGCCGCGCCGGGCGCTGGTGGCGGTGACACCGGCGTGGCACCGGTTGCGGGGCCCGGCCGACCTGGCCGCCCTCGACCCGGCGGTCGAGGGCTGGGAGACCACCCGGTCCCTGCTGACCGCCGGCTGAGCACCGCGCCGACACCGGCCGAACGCCTACTCCGGCTTGTCCGGTCCGGCCTGCGGCGTGTCCGGTCCGGCGTCCGGCGCGTCCGGCCGGGCCGGTGGTTCCGGCGGTGCCGAGCTGAAGTCGATGTCGCCGATATCGAAGTCGAACGTGGCACGCGCGAACGCGTCCGGGTCGGCGAAGTCGGCGTCCGACGGCAGCAGATCCGGGTGGCTCCAGACCGCGTCCCGCCCGTCGACACCCCGGTGGGTGGTCAACGCGGCCCACAACGCCGCGGCCTCCCGCAGCCGGCGGGGCCGCAGCTCCAACCCGACCAGCGCGGCGAAGGTCTGCTCCGCCGGCCCGCCGGCGGCGCGCCGCCGGCGGAACGCCTCGGCCAGCTTCACCACGTTCGGCAGCCGGTCGGCCGACGCGCTGTCCACGACGTGGCCCACCCAGCCCTCGATCAGGGCCAGTACGGTCTCGATCCGGGCCAGCGAGGCCTTCTGCGCGGCGGTGTCCTCCGGCGTGAAGATCCCCTCCATGGCGATCTCCTGCATCGACTCCGGGTTGGTCGGGTCGACCCGACCGAGCGCGTCCTCGATCGCCTCCCGGTTGACGGTGATCCCCGAGGCGTACGTCTCCACCGCCGCCAGCACGTGCCCGCGCAGCCACGGGACGTGCTCGAACAGCCGCTGGTGGGCGGCCTCGCGCAGCGCCACGTAGAGGCGGACCTCGTCCTCGGGCAGTTCGAGCCCGGCACCGTACGCCTTGATGTTGGCCGGCAGCAGCGCGGCCGTGCCGGCCGGTCCCAGCGGTAGCCCGATGTCGCTGGCCGAGAGCACCTCGGTGGCGAGCGAGCCGAGCGCCTGACCGAGCTGGCCGCCGAACAGCGCGCCGCCGAGCGTCGTCATCATCGCCTGCATCGGCCCGAGCTGGCCGCGCGCCTCGGGCGGCACCAGGTCACCCATCGCGCCGACCATCCGCCCGGCCACCGGGTCGCAGAGCTTGCGCCAGACGTCCAGCGTCCGGTAGATCCACTCGTTGCGGTTCCACGCCACCGACGTGCGGATCCCCGACGGCAGCGCCGCCGACGACTCCAGCCACAGGTCGGCCACGCGCAGCGCCTCGGAGACGGTGTGCCACTCGTGCGGGTTGACCGCCGGGTCACCCTGGGCGGAGAGCTGGCTGGCCGCCACCTGGCGGGCCAGATCCCAGTTCACCGGGCCGCTGCCCGGCGCGGCGAGTAGTTGCTGCAGCTGCGCCATGAACTGCTGCAGCTGCTGCGGGTCGTTGGGGTCTGGCGGCTGGCCTCCGGGATTCTGGAAGCCGAACGGAATATCAGGCACGTCCCCCACGGTACGCGGCCGGCGCGGCCGGACAGGCCAGCTGAGTTCCGCTCAGCGCGAAGCGGACCGGGTGGGAACCCCGGCTGCGGCGGCGTCCGACGCGACGGCGATCGGTACGCTCGGCGCATGAGACGTCGCGGTGTCACGGTCCTCCTCGGCGCGCTGCTCACCGCACTGCTCGCGTACGGGGTCTTCGCCGCCCCGGTGCCGTACGTGGTGCTCGGCCCCGGCCCGACGGTGGACACCCTCGGTGCCGACGACGGCGAGGACGTCATCCAGATCTCCGGCATCGACACCTCCACCTCGGCGGGCCAGCTGCGGCTGACCACGGTCGGCGTACGGCCCAACGTGGGGTTGCGGGAGGCGATCGCCGGCTGGTGGAGCGACTCCGAGGCGGTCGTGCCGTACGACGTGATCTACCCGCCGGGGCAGACCCGTGAGCAGGTCGAGGAGCGCAACGCGGAGGACTTCGCCGCCTCGCAGACCAGCGCCGAGACCGCCGCGCTGCGCCAACTCGGCTACCCGGTGCAGGTGCTGGTGCGGGCGGTCACGCCGGACGGGCCGTCGGTCGGGGTGCTGCAGACCGACGACGTGATCACCTCGGTCGACGGTGCCCCGGTCACCTCGGCCACGCAGCTGACGGAGCTGATCCGGGCGCAGCCGGTCGGGACGACGTTGACCGTCGGCTACACCCGCGCCGACCAGCCGGGCACCGCCGAGATCACCACCCGGGCCACCGACGGCGGCCCGCCCCGGATCGGTGTCGAGATCACCGAGGACCAGCCCCGGCCGTTCGAGCTGACCATCGACCTGGACGAGATCGGCGGGCCCAGCGCCGGGCTGATGTTCGCCCTGGGCATCATCGACAAGATCGAGGCGGAGGACCTCACCGGCGGCAAGATCATCGCTGGTACGGGCACCATCGACGCGCAGGGCAACGTCGGCGCGATCGGCGGCATCCCGCAGAAGCTGGTCGGGGCGAAGTCGGCTGGTGCAGTGGCGTTCCTGGTGCCCGAGGCGAACTGCGCCGAGGCGGTGGCGAACGCCGTACCGGATCTGCCGTTGCTGCGGGTGGCGACGCTCGACGAGGCGCTCGACGCGCTGGCGGACCTGCGCGCCGGGCGCCAGCCGACGCTCTGCGACGGCTGACACCACCGCCGGGCGCGGGCGGCTGACACCGGTCAGGTCGACCTCAACCGGCCCTGAGGTGGACACACCCCGTAGTCTTGGTCCCTGATCGCCAGCGGATCACACCAACGTGCGGAGTGCCAATCGTGGTCATGCGTAGCAGCCCTATGCCCGGAATGAGCCGTCGTGGCCGCGTCACGGTCGGCGTACTGATCGGGATCTTCCTTCTCTTCACCCTGCTCGGTTGGGGGGTGAACGCCTGGACCGACTGGTTGTGGTACCAGGAAGTGGACTTCACCGGGGTCTTCACCGGCGTGCTGTTCACCCGGCTGCTGCTGTTCGCCGTCGTCGGGCTGGCGGTCGCCCTGGTCATCGCCGTCAACCTGTGGCTGGCGTACCGGCTGCGGCCCACCCTGCGCCCGCACTCGCCGGAACAGGTCAGCCTGGAGCGGTACCGGATGCTGCTGACGCCGCGCATCGGCGTCTGGATCGCGGTGCTGTCGGCGCTGGTCGGCCTCTTCGCCGGGCTCTCCGCGCAGAACCGCTGGAGCCAGTGGCTGCTGTTCCGCAACTCCCAGGAGTTCGGCATCACCGACCCGGAGTTCGGCATCGACATCGGCTTCTACGTGTTCGAGTACCCGTTCCTGCGCTACCTGCTCGGCCTGGCGTTCACCGCCGTGGTGCTGTCGGTGCTCGGCGGCCTGGCGATGCACTACATCTACGGCGGCGTACGCCTGCAGGGCATTGGCGACCGGATGACGAACGCCGCGCGGGCCCACCTGACCACGCTGGTCGCGGTCTTCGTGTTGCTCAAGGCCGTGGCGTACGTGCTGGACCGGCGCGGCATGCTGCTGGAGTACAACGAGCAGGCCCGCATCTACGGAGCCGGCTACGCCGACATCAACGCGCTGCTGCCGGCCAAGGAGATCCTGGCCTACATCTCGATCGTGGTGGCGATCGCGATCATCGTCTTCTCCAACGCGGTGATGCGCAACCTGGTCTGGCCGGGCATCTCGCTGGCCCTGCTGGGCATCTCGGCGGTGGCGATCGGCGGCATCTACCCGTGGGCGGTGCAGACCTTCGAGGTCAACCCGAGCCTGCGGGACAAGGAGGCCCAGTTCATCGAGCGCGGCATCGTCGCCACCCGGGAGGCGTTCGGGCTCGACATCAGCGAGCAGACGCCGTACCCGGCGACGAACCTGACGCCGCCGGAGAGCCTGGCCACCGACACGGCCGTGGTGCCCAACATCCGGCTGCTGGACCCGCAGCTGGTCTCCGAGACCTACACCCAGTTGCAGCAGGTCCGTGGCTTCTACGACTTCGGCACGAAGCTGGACATCGACCGCTACACCATCGACGAGCAGACCCAGGACTACGTCGTGGGCATGCGGGAGATCAACTACGGCGAGCTGACCGAGCAGCAGAGCAACTGGATCAACCGCCACACGGTCTTCACCCACGGGTACGGCATGGTCGGCGCGCCGGCCAACCGGGTGGTCTGCGGCGGGCAGCCGTACTTCGTCTCCGGCTTCCTCGGTGACCAGGCCCAGGAGCAGTGTTCGTCGTCGACCGAGGAGATCCCGGTCGAGCAGCCGCGGATCTACTACGGCGAGCAGATGGACGGCACCGACTACGCGATCGTCGGCTCGCCCGGCGACACCAACGTCGAGTTCGACCGGCCGACCTCCAGCGGCGGCGAGCAGTACTACACGTACACCGGTTCCGGCGGCGTCGAGGTCGGTTCGTTCGGCCGCAAGCTGCTGTACGCGATCAAGGAGCAGGAGACCAACTTCCTGCTCTCCGAGGCGGTCAACGAGAACTCGAAGCTGCTGTACGTGCGTAACCCCCGCGACCGGGTGGAGAAGGTCGCGCCGTTCCTGACGCTCGACGGCGACCCGTACCCGGCGGTGGTCGACGGGCGCATCCAGTGGATCGTGGACGGCTACACCACCTCGGCGACCTACCCGTACTCGGAGCGGGTCAACCTGCAGGTGGAGACGGCCGACGAGCTCACCGGCCAGGGCACGTTCGTGCTGGCCCGGGAGAACGTCAACTACATCCGCAACTCGGTCAAGGCCACCGTCGACGCCTACGACGGCACGGTGCGGCTGTACGAGTTCGACGAGAACGACCCGGTGCTCAAGGCGTGGAACGCGGCGTTCGGCGGTGACCTGGTGATCCCGAAGGCGGAGACGCCGCAGTCGCTGGTCGACCACTTCCGCTACCCGGCGGACCTGTTCAAGGTGCAGCGCAACCTGCTGGCCCGCTACCACGTCACCAACCCGGCGGAGTTCTTCTCCGGGCAGGACTTCTGGGAGGTGCCCAACGTCCCGGACGCCCCGGACACCGAGGTCAAGCAGCCGCCGTACTACCTGCTGACCCAGTGGCCGGAGCAGGACGAGCCACGCTTCCAGCTGACCTCGGCGGTGACCCCGGCCGGCCGGCAGAACCTGGCCGCGTTGATCTCCGGTTCGTACGTCGACGGGCAGCCGCAGCTGCAGGTGCTGGAGCTGCCGGACCAGACGGCGATCTCCGGCCCGGTGCAGGTGCACCAGCGGATGACCAACAACGCGGCGATCCGCCAGCAGCTGAACCTGCTCTCGTCCAACCAGGCGCAGGTGCAGTACGGCAACCTGCTGTCGCTGCCGTTCGGCAACGGCATGCTCTACGTCGAGCCGGTGTACGTGAAGAGCAACCAGACGAACGCGTACCCGTTGCTGCAGCGGGTGCTGCTCTCCTACGGCGACGGCGGTTCGTACGTGGTGCTCGCCAACAGCGTGCAGGACGGCATCCGGCAGCTGATCGAGCAGGCTGAGCAGGGTGGCGCGCCGACGACACCGCCGGAGGGTGAGGAAGGCGAGGGCGAGGGTGAGGAGCCGGGTGGCACCCCGACGCCGCCGACGCCTCCGCCGACGACGCCGACCGATCCGGGTCTGGTGACGCCGGAGCTGCAGGCGGCCGCCGCCGAGGTCAGTGCCGCGATCGACGAGGCCCGCGCCGCGCAGGCGGCAGGTGACTTCCAGCGGTACGGCGAGGCGCTGGCCCGGCTGGACGCGGCGATGACGGCGTTCCAGGAGGCCCAGCGGGCGGCCGGGATCGGTGGCGCCGCCGCTCCACCCCCCGCCGCCGATCCTTCTCCCACCGGCTGACCTCGCCTGCCCCGGCTGACCCCTGCCGACTGACCCACTGCCCCCGCGATCTTGCACTTATCGAGAAGATATGTCCGGATTGTCCAACGATAAGTGCAAGATCGCCGGGATCTTGGGTGGTGTGGCGGGGGAGTTGGGGGTCGTTTTGCGGCGGCCGGACGGTGTGCGCTAGTGTTAACGCATCGCCGCGGGGTGGAGCAGCTCGGTAGCTCGCTGGGCTCATAACCCAGAGGTCGCAGGTTCAAATCCTGTCCCCGCTACCACGGTGAACGGCCCGCCAGGGAGTCCCTGGCGGGCCGTTTCGTGTGCATACCGTCTTGCGTCCCAGGCCTAGATGACGACGGCGGCGGCAGCGCCTGGGCCCAGACGACGACGGCGGCGGCAGCGCGCCTGGGCCCAGACGGCAGCGCCAACTAACTCCGTAGCGATTCGGCGATGTCGAGCAGCTGGCCGATCGTGCGGGAAGTGACGGTGTTGTCCGGGAGTTTGCCGGTGTCGGCCCGGAACCGTCGGCGCAGCTCGGCGGTGACCGTCGGGCCGTCGCCGCAGAGCAGCTCGACCAGCGCGGTGTCCTTGGCTTCGGTGGGCAACCCGGCCACCCAGTCGGCCAGTTCGGCCGAGTCGGCCGAGTCGGCGGCTGTCTGCGCCGTCACCGGGGCGCTGGCCTGGGCCGCCGCCGCGATCAGATCGGGGTCGATCCGCAGGAACTCGGCGAATTCGCGGAGCGGACCGGTGAGCCGACCGAGTCCGGCCGGCACCGGCGGCTCGGTCGCTTCGTCGCCGAACTCGCCGCCCTGGATGAGGAACAGCCAGGCCAGGTAGAGGGCGCGATGGTCGCCGACGGCGAGTTGATCGCGGATGCCGACGATGTCGGCGAGCCAGCCTTCACCGTCGCGGTCGACGCTGTCGTCGGAGTCCTCATCGGTGCTGGTGAAGTTGAGGATGAGGTGGTCGTCCGACTGGTACGCCTCGGCCGGCTCGGCCCAGCAGTACTGCTGGGCGGTGGTCAGGTCGAGCAGCCGCAGCGGCAGCCGGAGCGCCAGTTGCCGGGTGCCCCAGTTGGCGAAGTAGAGGTGCGCGTCGAAGTACTCCTCGACCATGGCCATGGGCTCGGCCTTGAGGTCACCCCACTCGTACGAGTTGGTGAAGCTGGTGGCGGTGATCACCGCCCGGGTCGACAGTTCGCGGAGCTCGGCCTGCTGTTGCTTGTCCAGCGGCCGGTCGATGGCAAGGAAGTCGTAGAACTGATACTCGCTCACCGGGCCATCATTCACCCGGCCGGTGCCGGTGTCTGCCCCGGGCAGGGCGGCTGCCCGGCGCCGTGCCTACCATTCCCGCCACAGGGCGGTGAAGAGCAGGGCGGCGCTGGCGACGGCGAGGGTGACCGGGATCGCGCCGGCGATCCAGAGCCAGGTGTGGTCGGGTTCGACGTCGCGGGGCAGCTTCGGGTAGAGGATGCCGGCCGGGTCGACCTGGACCTTGGTCCGCTCGTCGAGCTGGAACTCGCCGACGTCGCCGGAGACGGTGAATTCCCGCCGGTCACCGTCGAGGAGCCGCATCCGGTAGGATTGGTACGGGTCCCCGAACCCCGGCAGCGGCTGGTAGGTCGGGGACACCTCGGTCACCACGGCGACGGCGGACGGCCCTATACGGAGGATTTCCCGGTCGTGGTGCGCGGAGACCGACACGCAGAAGGCGTAGCCGGCGGCGGCGACCAGCAGCACCCCGGTCAGCAGCGCCGCCCCGAGGTCGTCCTCGTCGACCAGGCGGTTGAACACGCCCATCACCCCGGCGATGCCGGCGACGGTGACCAGCGCACCGAACAGCATCGCCCATCGCAGGGCACCCTCGTCCTGGGTGATCCGTGGAACGTGCCGGCCGATCGCCCCGAAGCCGGCGACCATCGTCAGCTGGCAGGCCAGGATGGCGGCGCTGGGCGGCAGCGTCCGGCGCAGGCGGGCTCGTCGTGCACGGCGACGGTAGGCGCGGAGCCGGTCCCGCAGCGCCGCCGGGTCGACGTCTCCCGGTCCGTCGGTCACCTTGTCGACGGTAGAGGTCCGACGCCACCGTACGAGCGGGTCGCGGCGGTCAGCTCCACAGTCGCAGGGAGCGGTCAGCTCCACAGGCGCAGCGGGTCAGCCGGGTCGGCGTACCCGATGAAGCCGGACAGCGTGACGCGGCGGCCGTGGTGGGTGGGGGTGACGGCGTGCACCCGGTCGCTGCGCAGCAGCACCAGGTCGCCGGTGCGCGGTGCCAGGGACACCGCCGGTTCACCCAGCAGGTCGCGGCGGTAGCCGTAGGTGCCGGCGACGCCGTGGTCGGTCCGGTCGACCGTGTACGGGTCGACGTCCCACAGCTGCAGCAGGCCGTCGTCCTGGCCGGCTGGTGCCTGCAGGAAGAGGTTGACGCCGAGCTGGCCGGTGAAGCGGTGGGCCCCGGGCACCCGGGGCGCGGCCCGGGCCAGGATGTCCATGTGCGGCAGGGCATGTGCGCCGTCCTGCCAGACCCGCAGCATCCCGAAGACCAGCGGGGTGCCGCCGTGGCGCAGCAGTTGGCTGCCGGCCGGCCAGCTCTCGTCCAGTTCGCAGCGGAGCCGGTCGACGGGGGAGGCGTACGGGGCGCAGCTGGCCCGGACGGCGCGCAACGTGTCGGCGGCGCGGGACCGGTAGTGGGCCAGAGCTTCGGCGTCCTTCTGGGCTTCGCTGAAGGTGCCGACGTTGCTGCGGTAGATGCGGCTGGTGGTGCCGGCGGCCCGGTCCAGGTGGTCCAGCAGCGCGGGGACGACGTCGGCGCAGACCTGCGCCGGAGTGTAGCCGCGCACCCGGGCGATCAGGGCTGCCCCGCTGGTCAGTGCGTCGAGGGTAGCGGTGTCCAGGGTGGGGGAGTCCAGGATCACGGCCGTCTCCATTCAGTTGTGGTCGTCGGTCACCGGTGCTCGTCGGTGACTCACGGGTGGTCGTCCGGTTGCCACTTGCGGTGCAGGCTGTCCAGGGTGGCGCGGGCGGTGCCGGCCATCAGGCCGATGTCGGAGCCGATGGCGACGAAGCTGGCACCGTGCGCCAGTTCGTCGGCGGCGGCGTCGGCGGTGCCGGAGAAGATGCCGAACGGCACCTTCGCAGCACCGCAGGCGGCGCGGACCTGCTGTACGGCGGCACGGACCGCCGGGTCGTCGACCTTGCCGAGCCGGCCCAGGCTGCCGGACAGGTCGTACGGGCCGATGAAGACGGCGTCGTAGCCGGGTACGGCGACGATGTCGTCGATGTGGCGGACCGCCTCGGCGTCCTCGATCTGCAGGATCAGCGCGGTGGCGTCGTTGGCGCGGGACAGGTAGCCGGCCAGGTCCATGCCGTAGCCGTGGGCGCGGGCGATGCCGACGCCGCGGGTGCCCAACGGCGGGTACTTCGCGGCCCGGACCCAGCGGCGGGCGTCGTCGGCGGAGCGTACGTGCGGCACGATGACGCCGTCGGCGCCGCTGTCGAGGATCCGGGCGATCCAGCCTTCGCCGGCGACCGGGATCCGGGCGATAACGTACGCACGTCCGGCGACCGCCTGGGCGATCCGTTGAATCGCCCTGGTGTCCAGGGTGGGGGAGTGTTCGGCGTCGACGAACAGCCAGTGCATTCCGCTGATGGCGAGTGCTTCGGCGGCTTCTGGATTTTCCATCGTTACCAGGGTGCCGATCAGTGGTGGTGCGGTGGCGAGCCGGTTCGGCAGTGCGGACAGCGTCATGATCCCATTTCCCTGAGTCGGTGGAATTCGTCGGTGTCCCGCAGTTCGGGGTGCAGGTCGGCCAGCAGGTCGAGGTTCGCCGCGTAGACCCGACGACCTTCGTTGATGTGCAGGGCGGCGTGCCACAGCTTGTCGAAGTGGCCGAGCATCACCTGGGCGACAGCCTCGTTGCGAATGAGTACGGAGTCCATCGCCCCGGTGAGGTTGACCGGCGGGAACAAAAAGACGAACGACTGACCGTCCTTGACGGTGATGTGCATGCTCAGCGGGTGCAGCAGTGGCCCGGTGGTGGTCTGGCGGAACACGGCGAACGACGCGCGGCCGGTGGCGGTCAGCTCCAGCGAGCGGGCCAGCAGGAAGCGCAGCTTCTGGTTGCTGTCGATGCTGGCGATGCTGCGGAAGCTGCGCAGCGGGGAGCGTCTGGCGCGGATGTAGGCGTGCAGGCGCTGGAAGTAGACGTCGAGGTTGCTGTGTTCGCCGCGCGCCGGGGAGAGGTTGAGGGTGCTGACCGTCTCGGCCCCGATGCTGATCTCCATCAGCTTTTCGAGGAATTTTTCACTCGTGTGGAACACCTCGACGCCCTGCGCCGGCTGGTTGAGGATGCTCGCCTGCTGATCGGCGAGGTGATCGAGCCGACCATGGACGTATGCTGCAAAAGCAGTCAATGTCGCGAACATGTAGCCGATGGTCAACTCGACGGGCAGCTCCACCGGGGCGGTGGTGAACAGGTTGAAGACACCGATCGGGAGTGCGACCAGAGTGAACGCACCGAACAGCCAGAGTGATACCGTTCCCGCGACGTCGGCGTCCGGACGTCGGGAATTCTTGATCATGCAGCAGGGCCCCGGGTCCAATATCAACTGATGAAACGTGTTAGTCCATCGTCGTTAGACAATGTCCATTGCGCAAGTGTCAGTCGCGCAAGCGTCAGCCGTCGATCGACCAGTCCCCACCCGCCAGGAATCCCCCGTCCGCATAGTAGGTGTGCCCGGTCAGGAACGCGCCGGCATCGGAGGCGAGCAGCAGGAGCAGGCCGGTCATCTCGTGCGGGAGGCCGGGTCGGGCCAGCGGGACCCGGTCGAGGATCCAGTCGGCGATCGCCGGGTCCGCCCAGAGCGGCTCCGACAACGGGGTCTTCAGGAATCCCGGAGCCAGGCAGTTGACCCGGATCCGGTGCCGCCCCCACTCCGCCGCCTGCACCCGGGTGAGCTGGGACAGCGCGGCCTTGGCGGCACCGTAGACGGCGACCCGGGCCAGCCCGAAACTGCTGTTGATCGAGCCGACGTGCACGATCGAGCCGCCACCCTGGTCGATCATGTGCCGGGCGCTCGCCTGGGCCAGGAAGAACGGGACCTTCAGGTCGTTGTCCATGATCCGGTCGAAGGTGGACTGGTCGACGTCGAGCGTCGGCGACCTGCTGTTGACCGCGGCACAGTTGACCAGCACGTCGAGCCGGCCGAGACGCTCGACGGTCCGGTCGATCAGCTCCTGGCAGTCCCGCTGGTCGTGCAGGTCGACCACGTCGGTGCTGGTGTCGGCCTGTGGCGACAACGCGTCAGCGGTGACCTTCAACCGTTCGGCGTCGCGGTCGGTGAGGACGGTGTGGGCTCCGGCGGCGGCGAGGCCGGCCGCGAGCCATTGGCCGAGACCGCCGGCGGCGCCGGTGACAAGTGCGGTACGGCCGGAGAGGTCGAAGAGGTGTTTTGGATGCAGTCGTGTCAATTCGGCCAGCGATGGGACGCCTGCCTGGTGGTCCTCCATCGTGACTCCCAAACGTGAAACGTGGTCGTGATGCAGGAATATCGCGAAGATCGATCCAGGAACACTCGGGAATCATCTAGATCTGCTGATGGATGCCGCTATCAGGTGATTAGAGCATATTCGTAGTATCTGGGCTTCTTGTCTTGTGCGGTGTCGCGACCTGCGGCAACTCGTCCGGTGGCCGGGGCGGTCCGGCCAGTGGACGGGGTGGGCTGACCGTCGGCCGGGAGTGGTCTGCCCGGTGGCCCGTGGCGGCTACGCCGGCCGGTCGGTCCACACCCGCCCTTCGGTGGGGTGACAAGGATTGCCGGCGTCGATACCGTGTAGCGTTCTGCACCGCTCAACACCCTCTGTGGAGAGTTGTGGATCTTCAACGCATCCGGCTGCTCGCCAACCAGTCTGCCAACTTCGGGTTCCTTGTGGATCATCCGTTGCTGGTGTTCTACGGCGTCGGCACCGAGTCGTTGATCTACGTGGACGCCCAGGCCGCGATGTTCAAGGCGCGGGCGTTCGGCGACACTCTCGCCCGTGAGCTGGTGAATCGCACCGGCACCCGGGCCGGCAGCGACAGGTTCGTCGATCAGGTGCAGGCGCTCAACGCGGCCGGCGTACTCACACCGAAGATCAACGAGGCGTTCCACCGGCTGCGTACGGTCGGCAACCAGGCGGTGCACGACCACCTCGACCAGGTGCGGACCGCGCTGGAGCTGCTGCGCTACTGCTTCGAGTTGGGCGTCTGGTTCCACCGGGCGCTGACCAACGACCGCAGCCCGATCGGCTTCGTGCCGCCCAGCCCGCCGGCACAGCAGGTGCCGCAGCGCGTCGTCGACGGTCTGCGGGCCGAGCTGGACCGCTACCGCCACGAGCTGGCCGAGGCCAAACTGCTGCTCGACGGGCAGCCGTCGGTGGCGGCGGCGCAGGCGGCGGCCGAAGCCGCGGCCGACCGGGCGGTCACCGAGTCCGCGGCCCGCCGTACGGTCGCCGCCGAGCTGGTCGCCGACCTGGAGCCGCAGATGACGGCGGCCAGTGCGGAGTTCGCCGCCCGTGCGCCGGCGAAGGTGTCGGCGGCCAACCGCGAGGCGTTCATCAGCCGCGCCCGGCGCGCCTCGGCCGAGCCGCTCAACGAGGTGCAGACCCGGGCCGAGATCGACCGGCAGCTCACCGCCGCCGGCTGGCAGGTCCAGGACGAAACCCAGATCAATTTGTACGCGGGGACCGGTGTCGCCGTCCGGGAGGTGACCCTGGCCACCGGCCGGGCCGACTACCTGCTCTACGTACAGCAGAAGTTGGTCGGGGTGGTCGAAGCCAAGCGGGAAGGCACCGCGCCGCGTGGCGTGGAGGCGCAGCTGGACCGCTACCTGCGCGGGTTGACCGCCGCGCAGCGGATCTCGGCCTGGCGGCGGGACGCGCCGCTGCCATTCGGCTACGTCGCCACCGGCACCGAGACGGCGTTCGTCAACGGGCTGGACCCGCAGCCGCGTACGCGGGAGGTTTTTGCCTTTCACCAGCCGGAGACCCTCGCGCGCTGGATGCGCGAGGCCGACGACGACCCGTCGGCCCCGACGCTGCGGGCCCGGCTGCGGGAACTGCCGCCGCTTGCGGAGGAAGGGTTGCGGCAGGCGCAGATCGACGCGGTACGCGGCCTCGAAGGCTCCCTCGCCGCAGACAAGCCCCGGTCGTTGATCCAGATGGCGACCGGTGCAGGCAAGACGTTCATGGCGGTGACCAGCAGTTACCGGCTGCTGCACCACGCCAAGGCAGTCCGGGTGCTGTTCCTGGTCGACCGCAACAACCTGGGCCGGCAGACGCTGCGCGAGTACGCCGGCTACGCCGCGCCGGGGGATGGGCGCAAGTTCACCGAGCTGTACAACGTGGACCGGCTGGCCGGGTCGGGGATGTCGGACTCGTCGGCGGTGGTCATCTCCACGATCCAGCGGCTGTACGGCGCGCTGGTCGGGCGGGAGCTGCCGGACGTCGACGTCGACGACCAGGCGTACGACAGTTATGAGCTGGACGAACCGGCGCAGGTCGCCTACAACCCGGCGATCCCGCCGGAGGCCTTTGATCTCATCATCGTGGACGAATGCCACCGGTCGATCTACGGCAAGTGGCGGGCGGTGCTGGAGTACTTCGACGCGTTCATGGTCGGGCTGACCGCCACGCCGGTGAAGCAGACCCTCGGCTTCTTCCAGCAAAACCTGGTCTCCGAGTACACCTACGAGCAGGCCGTCGCCGACGGGGTCAACGTCGGCTTCGACGTCTACCGCATCCGCACCGAGATCACCGACGCCGGCTCGACCATCGAGGCGAAGACGGTGGTGCCGCTGCGCGACCGGCGGACCCGCGCCGAGCGCTACCAGGAGCTGGAGGAGGACTTCAGCTACGTCGGTAAGGACGTCGGCCGCACGGTGATCTCCAAGGGGCAGCTGAAACTGGTGCTGGAGACCTTCCGGGACCGACTCTTCACCGAGATCTTCCCCGGCCGCACGACCGTACCCAAGACGTTGATCTTCGCTCGGGACGACAACCACGCCGAAGAGATCGTCACCATGGTCCGCGACGTCTTCGGCCGCGGCAACGACTTCGCCACCAAGATCACGTACGCGTCGCGGCGCACCGGCGACAACCCCGACGAGCTGATCCAGGCGCTGCGCAACAGCCCGGAGCTGCGGATCGCCGTCACCGTCGACATGATCGCCACCGGCACCGACGTCCGGCCGCTGGAATGCCTGCTGTTCCTGCGCCCGGTCCGCACGGCGACCTACTTCGAGCAGATGAAAGGCCGGGGCGCCCGCACCATCGACGCCGCCGACTTCCAGGCCGTCACCCCGGACGCCCAGGTCAAGGACCGGTTCGTCATCGTCGACGCGGTCGGCGTCACCGAGCAGGAGTTGGACGAGGCGGTGCCGCTGCACCGGCGCACCGAAGCACAGATCTCACTGCGCGAACTCCTCGGCAAAGCCGGCACCCTCACCGCCGACCAGGACGAGGTCGCCACCCTGGCCGCCCGACTGGCCCGGCTAGACCGCCAACTCACCGACGACGAACGCGCCGAGCTGACCGACCTCGCCGACGGCCAACCCCTGGCCGCAATCGCCCGCCGACTCACCGACGCCGTCGCCCCCGAATCGCTGATTCCCGCGCACGAGGCCGGCCCCGACGCGGTACGCGACCTGCTCGCCGAAGCGCTCCGGCCGCTGGCCGCCGCACCGGAGCTGCGGCACCGCATCCTGGAGATCCGCCGCGCCCACGACATCACCATCGACGAGGTCAACCGGGACACGCTGCTGTCCGCCGCCGGGGTGCCGGCCGCCGAACGCGCCCAGAAGGTCGTCCGCAGCTGGCACGCCTACCTGGAGGAACACCGCGACGAGATCACCGCGCTGCAGATCTTCTTCGACGGCAAAGGCCGGGTCGACTTCGACGAGCTCAAAGAGCTGGCGACGCGGATCTCCCGGCCACCGCAGGCGTGGACCCCGGACCGGCTGTGGGAGGCGTACGTGCTGCTCGGCCGCACCGCCGAGGCACCCGGCGACCGGGGCGTCACCGACCTGATCACCCTGGTCCGCTACGAACTCGGCATCGACCAGGAGCTGCGCCCGTACCGGTCGGTCGTCGAAGAACGCTTCCAAGGATGGCTGTTGCGCCAGGAGCAGGCCGGCACCGCCTTCACCCCCGAGCAAGTCTGGTGGCTGGAAAGGATCAAGAACGTGATAGCGGCAAGCGTTGCCGTCACCCCCGACGACCTGGACGGCGCCCCGTTCACCGAACGCGGCGGCATCGACGGCTACCTCCGAGCCTTCGGCGACGACCGTGCTCAACCCCTCCTCACCGAACTCAACCAGGAACTGGCGGCATGAGCGACCTACCCCCAGGCTGGGAGTTGGCACCCCTTTCGGAAATCGTTGCCATTAACCAACGGCGCTTCGATGCCGAGCCAGACGACGATGAGCACATCTCATTCGTTCCGATGGCGTCGGTCGAAGCTGAGTCTGGGCAGTTGGATGCTTCGCAGACGGCACCCTACGGAGAGTTGAAGCAGCGATCCCTGACGCGATTTCAGGAAGGCGATGTCTTATTCGCCAAAGTGACACCATGCATGGAGAACGGCAAGATCGCGGTCGCACGTGGTCTGTCGTCCGGTCGGGGGATGGGGAGCACCGAGCTGTTCTCGCTGCGATCCCACGGGGCAATCGACCCTGACTATCTTGCCTACTACCTGCTACAGGACTCGGTCCGGCGGGACGCTGCGCGCGCGATGACCGGCGCTGTAGGGCTCAGGCGAGTTCCACGCGGCTACCTCGAGGACCTTGCCATCCCGGTCCCACCGCTCGCCGAGCAACGCCGCATCGCCGAAGCCCTGGATACGCATTTGTCATCTCTCCAGGCTGGCATGCAGCAGCTTGACCGTACAGCTGGGCGGGTGAGCCGATTCCGGGACCAGGTGATGTTGCTTGTCAGCACGGGGCAGCTCGCACGTGGCCGGGCGGCGGGACAGGCCGCGTTGGAACCAGACGGTGTTGACGATGGGGAACTGCCCGATCTCCCCGACTCCTGGTCGTGGCACCGTTTGCATGAGATCGCCGACGTCATCGGCGGTGTGACCAAGGACAGCAAGAAGCAGTCGGATCCTGACTACGTCGAGGTTCCCTACTTGCGAGTGGCGAACGTGCAACGCGCGGAGCTTGACTTGACTGCGGTAGCCCGGATCAGGGTTCCTGAGAAGAAGGCGCAGCAGCTCCGCCTGCTTCCGGGGGACGTACTCCTCAACGAGGGCGGCGACCGGGACAAGCTGGGGCGCGGGTGGATCTGGGAGGGGCAGATCCCCGACTGCATCCACCAGAACCACGTGTTTCGTGCGCGGATTCGGGACGAGATTCTGCATCCGAAGCTGCTTGCCTGGCACGCGAACGGGTTCGGTAGGAGGTGGTTCGAGGTCAACGGACTGCAGAGCGTGAACCTCGCCTCGATCAGTCTGGGGAAGATGAAGAAGTTCCCGGTGCCGGTGCCGCCGGTGGAGGAGCAAGGCGAGTTGGTGCGGCAGGCCGAGACGTACCTCTCCCTGCTGGATCAGTTGGAAACCGCGATTTCCGACGGCCTGCGCAAGGCGAGCACGTTGAGAACATCGTTGCTTGCGGAGGCGTTTGCGGGGCGGTTGGTGGAGCAGGATCCGGCGGATGAGCCGGCATCGGAGTTGCTGGCCCGCATCCGGGCGCAACGGGTGGCGGTGCCGAAGCAGCGGGGTCGGCGTACGGCCAAGGAGCTGGCAGCGCCCGCGACCAGGGCGATTGGGACCGATTTTCAGCAGGGAGAGTTGCCGCTGTGAGCAACGTGGATTCGCGCCGGCTGGTGCAGAAGCTGTGGAACTACTGCGACGTACTGCGCGACGACGGGGTCTCCACGATCGACTACGTGGAGCAGCTGACGTACCTGCTGTTCTTGAAGATGGCCCACGAGCGGGCCGAGCGTGTGTTCAAGCCGGAGCAGATCGTGCCGGCGGACCTGAGCTGGCAGACGTTGCTCGACCGCGAAGGTGTCCGGCTAGAGGTGCAGTACCGCAACATCCTGAGCGGGCTCGGGCAGGAGTCCGGCACGCTCGGCACGATCTTCCGCAAGGCGCAGAACAAGATCCAAGACCCGGCGAAGCTCAAGAAGCTGATCGTCGACCTGATCGACAAGGAGCAGTGGTCGCAGGCCGGCGTCGACGTCAAGGGCGACGCCTACGAGGAACTGCTGGCCAAGGGCGCGGAGGATGCCAAGTCGGGTGCCGGGCAGTACTTCACGCCGCGCGCGCTGATCGAAGCGATCGTCGACTGCGTGCAGCCGACCCCGGACGACACGATCACCGACCCGGCATGCGGCACCGGCGGGTTCCTGCTGTCGGCGTACGACCATATCCAGCGGCACCACGGCGACAGCCTGACCCGGGACCAGGCCCGGCACCTCGCCAACGGTGGGATCACCGGCACCGAGCTGGTCGACGGCACCGCACGGCTCGCGGCCATGAACATGCTGCTGCACGGCATCGGTACGCCGAGCGGCCCGTCGCTGATCGACGTCCGCGACTCGCTCGGGCGGGAGCCGTCGAGCAAGGTCAGCCTGGTGCTGGCCAACCCGCCGTTCGGGCGTAGCTCGTCGATCCGCATGATCGGCGAAGACGGGCGGGCCAGCCGCGAGGAGCGGGAGATCGAGCGCGCCGACTTCTGGGCGACGACGTCGAACAAGCAGCTCAACTTCGTGCAGCACATCGCCTCGATGCTGGAGATCGACGGGCGGGCTGCGGTGGTGCTGCCCGACAACGTGCTCTTCGAAGGCGGGGCGGGGGAGACGATCCGGCGGCGGCTGCTCAAGCAGTACGACCTGCACACCATGCTGCGGCTGCCGACCGGCATCTTCTACGCCGGTGGGGTCAAGGCCAACGTGCTGTTCTTCGAGCGCAAGCGCGCCCGGGAGGAGCCGTGGACCAGCAAGCTCTGGGTGTACGACTTCCGCACCAACCAGCACTTCACGCTCAAGCAGAACCCGCTGCGGCGGGAGCATCTGGAGGAGTTCGTCAGGGACTGCTACCTGCCGGGCAAGGACCGGGCCGAGCGGGTGGAGAGCGAGCGGTTCCGGGCGTACGACTACGACGAGTTGCTGAGCCGGGACAAAGTCAACCTGGACATCACCTGGCTGAAGGACGCCTCGCTGGAGGACGCCGACGCACTGCTGCCACCCGAGGTCATCGCCCAGGAGATCGTCGAAGACCTACAAGCCGCCCTACGCGAGTTCGCCGCCATCGCCGACGCGCTCACGAGTCGCGCTGCAGTGAATGCGCTACCTTTGCAGAAGTCGGAGTCAAGAGTTCCTGATGCAAATACTACTTTGCAGTAGAGTGGAAAGAATGCGGTGCCCACTCCAGACGGGAGTGCGCTCTCTCTGCAAAGATCCGGTTTCTGGTGCCTTGTTGGTTGTGGTTAGTCTGACAAGCCTCTCCGACAATCCAAGAACAGTCCGGCTATGCGGGAATTATATCCTGCGGCCAAACCGAGGAGTGCCAAATGCCCCCAACGCTGGTTAATGGTAGATTTGTACTGACCGACGAGTCGCCAAAACGGGGTGGCTTGTCAGAGGTGCGGAAGGCGTTCGACAGTGCAAGTGGCGGGTTCGTCGCGGTCAAGATGCTTAACTCGCCTACGGGTGACGGCGTCATCGAGATTTTCTTGCAGCGGGAGACGGAGACACTCGGAAAGCTGCAGCACAAAAACATCGTCCGCTTGCTAGACTCCGGATGGAGCGCAGAGCTCGGCAAGTACTTTATGGCCCTGGAGTGGATCGACCGTAGTCTGAAGGACGAACTTGACGCAGGACGCGTTTACGAGTGGCAAGAGTACTTTGACAAGATTGGCCTTCCGCTCGCAAATGCGTTGAGTTTTGCACACGCAAAGGAAATTGAGCATCGGGATGTCAAGCCAGGAAATGTGCTGCTTGATCCCGAAGGTGAGGTAAAGCTTGCGGACTTTGGAATTGCAAAGATTCGTTCAAAAATGACGGATCCGGACCGGACTGTTTCCGGCTTCCGGTCTGGCTTGTACGCACCTCCCGAAATGGATGATTCGGTTCCTTATGTGCGCGACATATTTGCATTCGGGGTACTTGCGGTCAAGGTGCTTGCGTCGCGTGAGGTCGCAAGTTACGCAGACCTTGAGCCGGCGCTAAATAGTCTCGTAGTCGTGCCAAACGAGATTCGTGATGTCCTGTGGAATTGTGTCGCCCTCGATCGAAGTGATCGCTTCAAAAATGCTGCAGTGCTGAACCAGAAGCTGACGGATGCTTACCAAATTTTCCGGCAACGGACCTCTCGTAAGAATAACGTTCTTTGGCTTGGGATGACCCGTGCCGCCGCTGGTGCGATCCTGCGCGTTGAAAAGGAGAAGGTTGACCAAAGGCGGGCTGAGGCTGATGTCCTCAACGATTTGGGTGATGTATTGCACATCGATTATGGATACGACGCAAGAAGTCGGCAAGTCGACCGCGATGTGATCGTTCTTGCCGGCAAGTCCATGATGCTGCGCGTTGTGCAGGACCACGAGTATGACGACCGGGCGCGGATCGTGAGTGCTAGTGTCAGAGACGAGGAGTGGCTACGGCGATGGCGAGAGAAAGCTGTCGATTTCAGCCGACTTCTGACTCTCCGTTTCGATGATCCGGGCGAGGCGGCGGCCAGTGCAGGCATCGATTTTGTGCTTGATCGCTTGGACGAGGATCAGTCAAATAAACGTGCTGCAGCCGAGAGTTCGGCAGAGAACGGGGACAAGATTGGTGACCTGTATGAAAAATGGCGCAGGCTGCTGGAAGCGCGCGAAGTCCTTGCCCGTGGTGCCCGGAAGCCAATTGTCTATAGGGGAATTACTCAGCGTGGCCGAAAAATCATTTTTCATCTGACCGAACCTCATGAGATTTCCCTGATGGGGGAGGAATGGGAGGTGGCCCACTCACCTCAGGGCTATTCCGTCGATCGTGGCGAGGTGATTGAGCAAACAGATGACGGCATACGCATCCAGTTCCGGAAGCAGACAAATAGGGTTCCCCGAAACGGCGTCCTGGTGCCGTACCTAGGACCGAGCAAGGTCGCCCTGCAGCGGCAGCAGGAGGCACTCGTCAACGTCCGTACCGGCCAGACAGCGAACCCACGACTGGGGCAGATCATCCAGGATCCGATCTCTCTACAGGCAGGAACGCCAGTCGAGGTCACGGAGTGGTCGCGCGGTAACCTTGATCAGAGCAAGCAGCAGGTGGTCCGGCACGCTTTGGGGACACAGGATCTCTTGCTTATCCAAGGACCGCCTGGTACCGGCAAAACGACGGTCATCGTTGAAATCGTGCGGCAGACGATTAGGCGACAGCCGAACGCCCGGATCCTAATAGTCAGCCAAACCCATATCGCAGTCGACAATGCGCTGGAGCGCTTGGAATCGGCTGGCGTTGAGGGCCTCGTACGGCTTGGACGTCCGGACGATCCTAGAGTTTCCGGGGATGTTCGACATCTGTTAATCGACGGTCGGATCAAAAAGTGGTCACGTGGTATACGGGCAAAGGCTGCCGCATACTTAAAGCAGATCGCATCCGCTCAAGGGCTTAATTCCCGTCATCTCGAAGCCGCCTTGCTGTTGGAAGAGTTGGCAGCGATTCAATCAGATGCGAGTCACGTGCGGGAAGTCGTTGCTCGTCTGGAGTCTTCGATAACCGGTGATAAGACTAGTGCAACGAGAAACGCTGCTGGCGATCTGATTAACGCTCGGGAGCGGTTGGAGCGGCTGCAGGAGAAGTCCGACGAGCTGATGGTGGATATCCAAGTTCTCCTTGATGGAGCACTTACGCTTCCAGCCCGACCTAATGCCTCCGTGGCGCGCTCTGCTATCGGCGCGCTGCTTGGTGATGCACCCACAGCACATAATCTGATGAACCTTCTCAGATTGCAGGGAGAGTGGCTACAACGCATCGATACCGACATGAAGCTAGTAACCGCGTATTTGCGTACCACAAATGTTGTTGGTGGTACGGCGCTTGGATTCCTCAGCCATCCTGCTGCGCGTGAGTTGGATTTTGATCTGTGCATCTTCGACGAGGCATCGAAAGCTACTGCGACCGAGGCTCTGGTACCACTTGCTCGAGCTCGGCAGTGGATCCTGGTGGGAGACACCAACCAACTGCCGCCGATGGACGAAGACCTGTTGCGGGAGCCTCGATTGATAGACGAGTTCGGACTCACCGAGGAGCTGATCAAGACAACGCTATTTCAGTACCTATCAGATCGGACTGCAGCGCCAATCCGGCACATGCTCACCGAGCAGTACCGCATGACGCCTGCAATTGGGAACCTTGTCTCAACTTGCTTTTATCAGGGCGAGCTCGTTTCGCCGAACCGCCACCTGCTGAAGGGCTACGATCGGCTCAACAAGCCGGTGCTCTGGATTAACACGCGTTCGCTAGGTGAGGCGCGGCGCGAGTCAATACGTAGCTTTGGAAATACGAGCGTCGCCAATCCGGCTGAGGCGAGTCAGGTGATCGCAGCGCTTGAGGTGATGAATCGGGCGGTCGATCTGCACATGGTCGAACCGGGCGGAGATAGGCTCAATATTCTCGTGATTGCGCCATACGGGCGCCAGGTGGAGGACCTTCGAAGGCGAGTCGCGGGCATGCGTCCGACGCATCTGATCGTCGAAGTTCTGTCTGTCGATGCGGTGCAAGGGAGGGAGTGCGATATTGCAATCTTCTCCGTCACGCGCAGCAACGAACGCGGGGAATTCGGATTCATCGGCGAGCACTACTGGCGGCGAATAAACGTTGCGCTCTCTCGTGCCCGTTTTGGTCTGATCGTCATCGGGGACGCCGAATTTTGCCGAGGTAAGCCGGGTGCGCTGCGTGATGTCCTATATTATATCAGCGAGCACCCAGAGGAGTGTGGTATCCGTGATGCAGGCAACTAGCAGTCCAGACAACCAGTTGGCGTTGCGGTTCCAGGGAAGTCGTCCCGGTTGGGACCTGGTCGCTATTGTCGATGCGGCCATTCCTGTCACTCTAGTCAGCGCGGATGTGCTCGCCCAGGATAGGAAAAAGCTACCGCCACTAGACGAATTTATCCTCCGATTTCTTGCTGCAGACGTTGTAACTGTCGAAGACCTCACCGGTCTCCTAGGCCTTCCGGAAGCTATTGTCACTGACGCCATCGCCGGCCAATTGTCGTCTGACAACATCGCCTACCGTCACCACCTAAATCGAAAGACGCTGGCGCTCACTGGTCGCGGTCGGGTTACGGCCCGGGAACTTGCGTCGGTGAGCCCTGTGAACGTAGAGCTTCCGTTGATTTTCGACCGGCTACTCTGGCGAATTCGGCCGTATGACGATGGTCAGACAATATCCCGAAGTGAGGCCCAGCGAGATGATGTCGTCATCCTTCCGGAGTTGCGGCCACATAAAGTGGCGACGACGGATATAACCGCGGCGGAGATTAATTCGATTCTCCAGACTGATGGGCTAGCGGAGCGCGAGGTGCTGGTTGTCAAGGGGGTTCGGCAGCGACCCGCAAAGCGCTTTATGTCGGCAAAGTTGATGGTCTTTGCGGACGCGTCGCGAGAGGAAGTGCAGCTAGCTGTCGTTGTGGACGACGAACTCAGCCAAGAGCATGAGATGGCTTTGCTGAGTTTAGGCGGCGCATCGAGGATTGGGATCAAGGCCGAGCCTGCTGAGCCAAGACCGTTGCTCTCGGATGAGTTGGAGAGCTTACGTGTCCCGCTGGAAGAAGTGACGCGGCAGCAGGCGGAGTCTCTATCCGATGGCCAGCGCGACGAAGTGGCTCTTCCGGTGGACATGCCGGAGGTCCGTGGGATCGGAGTCTTTGAGCATCCCGGCCTTTTGGATGAGGCGCTGACTCAAGCATCACGCCGTGTTCTTATCGTGTCGCCTTGGATCAAGAGGAATGTCGTCAACACCTCTTTTCTTGGGAAGCTCGAGCAGCGACTACGACGAAATGTTTCAGTGCATATTGCGTACGGGATCGACCCAGGGGATCCAGAATGTCACGAGGACGCCGTGCGCAAGCTGTCGAACCTCGCGGGACGATATCCCGATCGGTTCACCTTCACTAGGTTGCGCAGGACGCATGCCAAGGTGCTTATTTATGATGACGTATGGATTACAACAAGTTTCAACTGGCTTTCGTTCCAGGGATCGGCGGACCGCACCTATCGGATGGAAGAGGGCACGCTCGTGCGAAGCAAGGAACTAGTTGATGAAAATTACCAGAAGTACTTAAGCTTGATTGCGCAACACCGCCTCACTGCGTGACTTGGTGTGGGATGGTCGTGGTATGGGCCTGCCCTCGATCGACTCCTAGTTTGTTCCGGGATTGTGCGGATTCCGATTTGTGGGGTTCTATCGTGTTCCTGAGAAAAGGTTGGGGCGTTGACCCTGTTCACCAGGTGAGTGGGTTGCGGTTGTGAAGAGTCGGCCGGTGTGTCCGTGGCCGGGCAGTGTGGCCAGCCAGGTGAGTGTTTCGGCTGCTTCGTCGGGGGTGTGGTTGGCTTTGCCGTAGGGGAGGCGGGTGTTGCCCTTCCCTGGCGAGGCGGCGTTGACGAGGATGTTGTGGTCGTGTAGCTCAGCCGCGAGGATCTGGGTGAGTGCGTTGACGCCCGCCTTGGAGACTCGGTAGGAGACGCTGCCGGTCCCCATCTCGGCGGACGTGCCCATGTGGCTGGTGACATTGACGATCCGGCCGTACCCGTTTCGCTTCATCTCCGGGATGGCGGCGGTGCAGCAGCGCCAGGTGCCGATGAGGTTCGCGTCGAGGGTCGCGGTGACCTTTTCCATGTCGACTGCGCTGGCTGCCTGGCCTCGGTCGATGGCGATGGCGGCGTTGTTGACCAGGACGTCGAGTCGGCCGTACTGGTAGCCGATGTCGACCATGGCGCGGGCGACGCTGGCGGGGTCGGTGATGTCGAGCTGGTGGCCCGAGACCGGCAGGCCGAGTCCGGTCAGCTCGGCGGCTGTCCGTTCTGCGGCTTCCTCGCTTCTGGCGGTGACGACGACGTGGAGGCCGGCCTGGGCGAGCTGTTGGGCGATTGCTCGGCCGAGCCCTCGGTTGGCTCCGGTGACCACCGCTACCCGCTGGAGTGCCGAGGCTGCGCCGGCATCTGCTGCTGCCTGCGTGGCCTGAGGACTGCTACCGGTGGGTTGGTCAGTCACGGTGGGCACCGGGCGGCCAGATGATGTTCACAGGGACGCCGCGAGACTTGGCGTAGGCGACGGCCTAGGCGGTGCCGCCGTAGCTTCGGGCGGGCATACCGTCCCAGACGGCGAAGAGCCGATCCGATTGGTCGACCATCAACTCGCTTGCCGCCATGTGGGCATCCGAGTCGGAGACCCGGTAGTCGCATCGGTGGACCTTCGCGGCCTGACTGATCAACTTGTCGTACGCGGCGTGGGCGTGCTCGGGCAGGCCGTCGCGGTACTCCTGTGCAGGGACGACAACTTCAAGCCGACCGCCGCACCGGAGCACCGCTTCAGCGAAGAGTTGATCTGCCCCGTCAGCGAGGCAGGTGACGCCAACGAGGTCGTCGGTCAACTGCGCGAGTTGCACACCGAGGGCTCGCGCGACAAAGCCGCTGACCTCGTCGCTGAGCCCTCGATGTCCGGTGATCGCTATCCGCATGGATGCCAAGTCAGTGCTTGGTGCTGACCTCGGCGATGAACGACTGCCAGGCAGCCGTCGCGAAGGCCAGGGTGCCGCTGTCGCGGTCCTTGCTGTCGCGGACGAGCACGCGACCGGGGACGTTGGCGGCCACCTCCACGCACTCGCCACCGTTGCTGCTGCTGCGGGATGATTTGCGCCAGATCGGTTCAACCGTGCTCATCGATCATCCTCCGGTTGAGTCTCGCGGCTGCTGGTCGGGGGAGCCTCTGAATCTTCCCACGGATCCATCCTGAGTCCAACCGTGAGTGCAACTGCTCCGTGCACCCGCCGCGATCTTGCTTGGCTGCGACAATATTGCGACATGCGTGATCTGGCGCGGGCAGCGTCAGCTGTGGACAGCGTTGGTATATCGATGGCAGCATCGATCACTGCCGGAGATAGTTCGTACGGGGAAGTGGCAGCGGATATGGCAATCGGTAACGCCGGTAAGGATCATGAGGTCGGCATGATCAAATCGCAGGTGATCGCCGAAGCGCGGAGAGCGCTGGGACGGCAGCTCGCCGCCTACCGGGAGGCCGCCGGGCTCATCCAAGAACAACTCGCCCCTTTGATCCACTACGGTCGCAGCACGATCGCCAACGCCGAAACTGGCTATTCGATCTGCAGCCGTACCTTCTGGGAACGGTGTGACGCGGAGCTGAACGCGCATGGCGTGCTGCTCCGCAGCTACGACGAGTTCAAAGCACTCACGCGCGGACAGCGAGCTGCGGCCGCCGAGCAGGTGAAGGATGACCGGCTCGCCAAGCTGCGGCGGTTGCAAGATCATTCGAGTGGGACCTCCGGCGTTGGCACGGTAGGCGAACCATCCGATGTGCCTCTCCAGCGGATACCGGAGCCCTCGTCGTTCGCCGAGAGCCGGCCGGACGAGCCCTGGGGCTGTCTCGCGTACTTCATGCAGCATCCAGATCAACTGGACGAGCCCACCGTCGAACACCTTGAGTGGTACACCTGCGAGATGTTCCGCCGCGAGGAGCACCTGCCGAGCGGAGATCTGACCAGGCACCTGCAAGCGCACATCATGCGTCTGAATCACCTGCTCACCGGGCCGCCTGTGCGATTCCAGCGCCGGTTGCTGATGGCGGCCGGCGAGGCGCTGGCCCTGGCCGGCTGGCTCGCCTGGGATCTGAGGGACTTCGCCGAAGCGGACCGTCTCCTCGGTGCCGCGTCAGATGCGGCGCACCAGGCCGGAGACGGACCGCTGCTCGCCTGTGTCCTGGCCTACCGCAGCTACGCCGCCGAAGCAGACGGCGACACTGGAAACGCCCGCGAACTGCTCGTCGCGGCCCAGCGCTATGCGCGCAGCCCAGAAAGTGCCACCACGCGGGCATGGCTGGCAGCACGCGAAGCCGAGATCAACGCCACTCTGACGGACGAGATGCCCGCGCTGCGGGCGCTCGACCGGGCGATGACGGCCTACGATTACGCCCGTCCTCACAATGAACGTTCGTGGACCGCCTTCCTGACGCCGACACGTCTGGGCAGCATGTCGATCACCACGCATGCCCGGCTGGACCATGCCGATCTTGATGCGGTCACGGACTCGGTCATCGCCTCGCTGGAGGCGACAGACTTCAAGAAGGTCATCGTCCTCGCGGACGTGTCCGCTGCGGCTATCCAGCGCGGACGTTACGACCAAGGTGCGGCGCTCGGCCACGAGGCTCTTGACCACACAGGAGCAAGGAAGACCCGCCTGATTAGCCAGCGGGTGCACGGCTTGCGTCAGCTGATCCGGGACAAGTCCGATGTCCCGGCGCTCGCCGAGCTTGACGACCGGCTCCTGACCCACGTGGCGTGAACGTTCAGCGCTCCTGCGTCTCGGCGACAATCCACTGCAGGTACGGTGCGAATCCGGCGACGATCGGCACACACACGATGCCGGGCACCTCGTAGTTGTGACGCGCCCGGATGTGCTCCTCCAAGTCCGCGTACCGGGTGATCGTGGTCCTGAACGTCACCCGCCACTCCTCGGCGGCCACCACCTCGCCCTGCCACCTGTAGGTGCTCCTGATCGGGCCGGCGATCTGAGCGGAAGCAGCCAGCCGCGCCGCGACGGCAGAATCGGCCAGCGCTTCGGCCACCGTACGGGAATCGGTAGCCGTGACGACGTGGCAATGCTGCTGACTGGACATCGATGGCTCTCCCTCGGGGATCGTCTGGTCGTGACCGTCAAGTTGGCAGGGTCGGCGGCGCGCCTCCGGTCTGGAGATATGTGACCGCTGCTGCGATGGCTGCCTCCGGTCGGAGGCGGAGGTGTTCGGCGGGATACTCCGTGGGGACGCCGCCGAAGTCGAAACTGATGCCACCCGCCGGGGGTCTGACGTCCGAGGCGGCGAGGTGGTAGCCGTTGTCCGAGATATGGGCGACGAACGCGTGGATGGGGTGGCCGAGTCCGATCTGCAGGCCGGGTGGCAGCTCGTCGGGGTCAGTGGGTGGCTCGGGGTAGATGGTCACGACAACGGGCTCGGCCCGGTCGTGGATCTCGCGCAGCAGGGAGCCCAAGTCAGCGGCGTCTATTGATGTGGTGCTGTGGCGCTCCCGGAGGCCGCCCTTGTCGTATGCCCAGTTCACTTTCATGCGATGGCGTTTGAGCTGCGCTGCCACTCGGTCAGCAGTTCGCGCTCGCGGTCTTGCGGCAGTCCGTGGTCGGCGGCGCGGGCCGCTTCGCCTTCGCCAACTATCCAACTGCCGCCCTCGGTCAGCCACGCCCAGGTGTCGTCGATGGTCGCCGTCAGAGGTACGCAGCGTAGCCCGGCGGCCTGTGCCCGTGAGCTGTCGACGGCCCACACACCGCCGTGGGTACGCCACAGCGGCAGGCCGGTCCACTGCTCGACGCCGTGTGCGGTCAGCCAGTCGGGGTCGGCCCAGACCGGCTCGGCGTCCGATCCGGTCGCCGCGATACAGCCGGTGACCAGGTCCGCGAATGTGGCGTGCCCTGGCGGGGCGGTGATGTTGAAGGTGCCTGAGGTGCCGTGGCGGGCGCAGCGCAGGGCGAAGTCAGCCACGTCGCGTACGTCGATCGGCTGAATCGGTCGTGCCGCCGGGGCGGGCACGAGTAGCTGACCGCCTCGGGCGGCGCGAGCCAGCCACCAGGTGAGCCGGCCTACGTACTCGTAGCGGCCGAGGATCACACCGGGGCGCAGGATCGTCGTTTTATCGGTGCCGACAGTCGCTGTCACCGCCTGTTCGCAGCCGGCTTTGAGCGCGCCGTACTGGCCGGCGTAGCCGAGGTCTGCCCCGAAGTCAGCTCCGGCGTCCGGTGGGCAGTCGAAGACAGGGGAGTCCTCGTCGAGCGGCTGGTCCGGCCAACCGGTGTAGACGTTGACAGTGGACAGGTAGACGTAGTGCCCGACGACGGGGGCCAGCGCCGACGCGGCGGCCAGGACCTGGTTCGGGACGTAGCCGATGGTGTCGATCACGGCGTCCCACGGGCCGTGGTCGGCCAGCCGGTGGAGGTCGTCGGGGTTCTCCCGGTCGCCGTGGACAGCAGAGACCCCAGGCGCGTCGGCTGCTGACGAGCCCCGGTTGAAGGTGGTGACCGCCCAGCCGGCGGCGAGTGCCCGCTCGGCCAGGTGGCGTCCGAGGAACCAGGTCCCGCCCAGGATCAGCAGCCGCATGTCCTCATCATGGCGCAGCGACGGATCGACGGCTGATGTGCCTGGACTGTCAGCCGATTGCTGCCGTCAGCGTGACGCCGTAGCCGACAACGAGATCGGGCGAGTTCGCTCGGTGGGCACGTGATTCGTGTCCGTTCGATCTTGCGGGAGACGACTGTGGAAAGACTGCTGGCGTTCACCATGGTGGGCTTGGCCGCCGGATTCATGCTCGGCTTCTTCACGTTCCGGTTGAAGCAGCGGTGGTGTCCGGTGTGTGGGGCGACGTTGCGGTGTCCGGAGTGTGCGCCTCGGCATTCGATGCGGTTCAGCCCGACCGGACCGTCCGGCGTGCATGGTTCGGCGGGTGCTGGTCGGACTGGTGCTGTCGGGCGGGCTGCGGTGGACGCGGCTCGGGTGAACCGGGGGCGGTGGTCGCGGTGAGGGCGCGGTTGCGGGAGCTGGCCGCTGCTGGTGGTGGGGTGCTGGTCGTCCGTCATGACGGGCATCCTGGGGTCGGCCGGGTCGGCGGCTCTGCGTACCGCGATGTGACCGGTGTGGAGCCGGCGGCCGACAGCGGCGGCGGTGGTGGTCATGTGGCGGTGCGGCCGTTGTGGTCGTGTGCCGGCTGCGGCGAATTGTGGCCGTGTCTGGTGGCGCGGGTCGAGTTGTCGGGGGTGTTCGGGCCGGTCGCGTTGGCGACGTACGCGGTGGAGCGGATGACCGAGGCGGCGTTCGACCTGCCCGACGTCACGGCGGCCGAGCTGTTCGACCGGTTTCTGGTGTGGACGAGGCGGCCATGCTGACCGTACGGGCGGCGACGGTCGCCGACGTGGAGCCGTTGGGGGAGTTGTTGGCGCAGTCGTGTGTGGTGGACCCGGTGGTGGCGTGGCTGATCAGCGACCACGCGTTGCGCTATCTGACGATGCACCGGTTCTTCACCGCTGAGTTGGAGTTCGGTGTCCGGCACGGGATCGTGGACGTGGTGGGGCACTGCGACGGGGTGGCGATCTGGTATCCGCATCCGGCGGACCGGCTGCTGGGTGCGGAGCATCAGCGGCGCAGGTTGCGGTCCTGTGGTGACCGGCATGGCCCGTACGCGCACTACACGTTCACCGCCGGCCGGCTGGAGCCGACCGGCCGACACCACCACCTGGCGTTCCTGGCGGCGGCACCCTGGCTGAGACGCCAGGGCATCGGCAGGGCGCTACTTGCGGCGCATCATGCTCGGCTGGATCGGATCAGCATGCCGGCGGTGGTGGAGGCGAGCAGCGTGCGGCAGCGGACGTTCTACGAACGCCACGGCTACCGCGTCGTACGCGTCGCCCACCTGCCAGCCGGCGGGCCCCCGTTGTGGGCGATGCGCCGCTGCGGCGACCCGGTCGACCAACCACCCATGGCCGCTGCCCTGCGTGTCGGCTGAACTGGGACGGCTTGGATCACCGGACCCGGAACAAGTCTGATGTCCCGGCGCTCGCCGAGCTGGACGACCGGTTACTGACCCACGTGGCGTGAACGTTCAACGCTCCTGAGTCTCGGCGGCCATCCACTCCAAGTACGGTGCGTATCCGGCGACAATCGGCACGCACACGATGCCGGGCACGTCGTAGTTGTGGCGTGCCCGGATGTGCTCCTCCAACTCCGCGTACCGGGTGACCGTGGTTCTGAACGTCACCCGCCACTCCTCGGCGGCCACCACCTCGCCCTGCCACCAGTAGGTGCTCCTGATCGGGCCGGCGACCTGCGCGGAGGCAGCTAACCGCGCTGCGACCGCAGAATCGGCCAGTGTCTCCGCCACCGTACGGGAGTCGGTAGCCGTGACGACCTGGCAATGCTGAGGATCGGACATCGGTGCTGCCTCCTTCGCAGGCGACCTTCATCAGGTCATCGAGTTGGCAGGGTGGGCGGTTCGCCGCCGGAGCGTAGGTATGTGACTGCTGCCGCGATGGCGGTCTCGGGTCGAAGGCGGAGGTGCTCGGCGGGGTACTCGGTCGGGACGCCGCCTAGGTCGAAGCTGATGTCGGCAGCCGGCGGCTGAACGTCTGGGGCGGTGAGGTGGTACCCGTCGTCGGCGACGTAGCCGACGAAGGCGTGCGTGGGGTGGCCGAGTCCGAGTTGCAGACCGGGCGGCAGCTCGTCCGGGTCAGTGGGTCTCTCGTCATAGATGGTCACGACAACGGGCTCGGCGCGCTGTTGGATCTCGCGCAGCAGCGAGTCCAGTACTGCGGCGTCTGTTGCGGCAGCGCTGTGGTGTTCCCTGCGGCTGCCCTTGTCGTAGGCCCAGTTCACCTTCATGCGATCGCCCTTCCGTTGCCAGTGTAGGTGCGCCAGAACCTGACCTGCCCGTCATCATCGCGTACGAAGACCGTCAACCTGGAGCCGGCCGGTAGCAGTCGGGGCAGAATGGCGTCGCATCCGTACGGCTCATAGTCGCAGGGCGCGTTGTTCGTGATCAGGCTGGCCTCCTTGGTTTGCTCTCGACGCATCCACGCGGCAAGTTTCGCTTCGAGGTGATCTGTAGTGGTGGCTATCATCCGGTAGCTGGGCTTTAGGTCTGCGGCGGCGTTTGGATCTCGGCCGGATCTCATCGGAATCTGTTTGCCGTCGATGAATGCTATTCCGGATGTTGGGTCTTTTGGCTTTCGGTCCGGTAGCCGGTGGCTTGTTTCTGTGATCCACTTTGGGATGCTCTTCGAATGTTCGTCGGGTTTGGTAGAGGTGGCAGGAGCGGTATCCTGGCGTGACGGTGACGGTGACGGTGACGGTGGCGGCGCGGTGCTTGGCTGGCTCGTCGGGGACATGCTGAGCCTTATTCCGATGCTGCCGGCGTAATCGATAAGCGTTGTCGCAGCGCTGTGTAGCAGTTGGGCTGCTTCTTGCAACCTTTCCGACGATAGGTGGACCATGCTGACGACCCCGCCTGTCGAGAGCTGGTCGCTTCCGACTAGGAGAATTCTTGCCTTGGACTGCTCCTCCGAAAGAATGGCAACAATGGCAGCAATACGGCTTTTCTCGCGGGTGATCTCGTCGAGTATCCGTTGCAGGCGATTGCCGAGTTCGGCCATGCTCATCTGCTTGACCTGTCAGCTGACGGTTTCGTCCGGGCGGCCGGATGGGCGGATCGTCGGGTCGGTCGAGGCCATGAGGTCACCGTAGCTGCAGCTGCGCAACGTAAACGATCTTCGGAGCCCGCCGACAAAATGTTGACAACCGGCACCTCCACGTTGGGCGGCGGATGCGAGATCATTTGTGTATGTCCGAGGGTCGGGTTGATCAAGAGTCGCCGGTCAATGATCTTCTACAGGTGCGTCGCGGGTTGGGTCGTCGGTTGGCGGTGCTGCGGCAGGCGGCGGGCCACACGCAGCATCAGTTGTCGAGGTTGATCCACTACCACCGCAGCAGCGTGGCGAATGTGGAGACCGGTCGTCAGCGAGCGCCACGAGATTTCTGGCAGCGGGCGGACAAGCTGCTGGGTGCCGGTGGTGACTTGCTGGCGGCGTTTGACCGTGTCGAGTCGCAGCACCGGCAGCATAAAGTTGATCAAATGGCCAGCCGGTTCCCGCCCGAGACGATCCCGGAGGTCTCGCCGGAGTTTGGCCAAGGCGCAGCAGTCCGATCGATCGTGCAGGCCGCGCACGAGACCCGTGAACATGCCTTGAACGCAGGTGCATTGGCAGTGTCAGATGTGGCTATCGAGCAGTTGCGCGACGACGTCAGCCGGCTGGCGCGGCGCTTCCCGGAGCTGGAGCTGCAGCAAATCGTCGGCGAGACGCTTCGGATTCGTGATCTCGCCGTGCGCCTGCTGGAGCACACCCGCAGGCCAGCGCAGCAGACCGAGCTGTATCTGATCGTCGCCCAGGCAGCGGCGCTGCTGGCCAGCGAAAGCGTCGACCTCGGCCTGTGGTCACCAGCGATGCAGTACGCCCGAGCGGCCTACGCCTACGGCGAGATCGTCGGCCACGCCGGTGCGTGCGCCTACGCCAGAGGGATGCAGGCGACGATCGCCTACTGGACCGGTCAGGTCGACGACGCCGTTCACTACGCACAGGCCGCCGCCGATCTCGCTCCGGCAGGTGTCGCGCGGGTCCGTGCGTACAGCGTCCTTGCTCGTGCCCTGGCGTACCGGGGAGATGCCGGCGCGGTGCTGACGGCGATCGCCACCGCTGCGGACGCCCGCAGCCAGACCGGTCGTGATGAGCTGCATGACGTCGTTGGCGGCGAGTTCGGGTTCACGGCCGAGCAGCAGGCCCGCTGCGATGGGACCGCGCTGCTGCAGGTCGGCCAGGTCACGCAGGCCACCGACGCGGCGCGCCGAGCCCTTGACCTGGCGTCGGCGACCCAGGCGCAGTGGCCGACGGTCGTGGCGGAAGCCCGTGTCGACCTGGCGGCCTGTCTGCTGCTGGGCGGGCAACTCGATGCGGTGGAGCCAACGCTGTCGCCGGTGTGGGCGATGCCGCCGCAGTGGCGTCGCGTCGGACTGATCGGCCGGATCGACAGTCTCCGAGGCTCGCTCAACGACCGCCGGTGGCGTGGCAGCTCGATCACCCGGTCCACCGTCGATCGGGCCGCAGCGTTCGTGGCCGTACGGCCGGAGCTTCCGGCGCTACCTGGCGTTTGAGCTGCGCTGCCACTCGGTCAGCAGTTCGCGTTCGCGTTCCTGCGGCAGGCCGTGGTCGGCGGCGCGGGCAGCTTCGCCCTCGCCGACTATCCAGCTGCCGCCGTCAGTCAGCCACGCCCAGGTGTCGTCGATGGTCGCGGCCAGCGGTGCGCAGCGCAGTCCGGCGGCGTGTGCCCGTGAGCTGTCGACGGCCCACACCCCGACGTGGGTACGCCACAGTGGCAGGCCGGTCCACTGCTCGACACCGTGCGCGGTCAGCCAGGCGGGGTCCGCCCAGATCGGCTCCGCGTCCGATCCGGTTGCCGTGATGCAGCCGGTGACCAGGTCCGCGAAGGTGGCGTGGCCTGGCGGGGCGGTGATGTTGAACGTGCCCGACGTGCCGTGGCGGGCACAGCGGAGGGCGAAGTCGGCGACGTCGCGTACGTCGATCGGCTGAATCGGTAGTGTCGCCGGGGCGGGCGCGAGTAGTTGTCCGCCGCGGGCGGCGCGGGCGAGCCACCAGGTGAGCCGGCCGACGTACTCGTAGCGGCCGAGGATCACGCCGGGGCGCAGGATCGTCGTTTTGTCGGTGCCGAGTGCGGCTGTCACGGCCTGTTCGCAGCCGGCTTTGAGCGCGCCGTACTGGCTGGCGTAGCCGAGGTCGGCACCGAAGCCGGCTCCGGCGTCCGGCGGGCAGTCGAAGACAAGGGAGTCTTCGTCGAGTGGCACGTCGGGCCAGCCGGTGTAGACGTTGACAGTGGACAGGTAGACGTAGTGCCCGACGACGGGGGCCAGTGCCGACGCGGCGGCCAGGACCTGGTTCGGGACGTAGCCGATGGTGTCGATCACGGCGTCCCACGGGCCGTGGTCGGCCAGCCGGTGGAGGTCTTCGGGGTTCTCCCGGTCGCCGTGGACAGCGGATACCCCTGGGGTGTCGGCCGCTGAGGTGCCCCGGTTGAAGGTGGTGACCGCCCAGCCGGCGGCGAGTGCCCGCTCAGCCAGGTGGCGTCCAAGGAACCAGGTCCCGCCCAGGATCAGCAGCCGCATGTCCTCATCATGGCGCACCGATGGATCGACGGCTGATGTGCCTGGACTGTCAGCCGATTGCTGCCGTCGGCGCGATCCGTAGCCGACAACGAGATCGGGCGGGTTCGCTCGGTGGGCACGTGATTCGTGTCCGTTCGAACTTGCGGGAGACGACTGTGGGAAGACTGCTGGCGTTCACCATGGTGGGCATAGCTGCCGGATTCATGCTTGGCTTCTTCACGTTTCAGTTGAAGCGGCGGTGGTGTCCGAGCTGCGGGGCGACGTTGCGGTGTCCGGAGTGTGCGCCTCGGCATTCGGTGCGGTTCAGTCCGACCGGTCCGGCCGGCGTGCCCGGTGCGGCGGGGGCTGTTCGGGCCGGTGCTGTGGGTCGGGCTGCGGTGGATGCGGCTCGGGTGAACCGTGGTCGGTGGTCGCGGTGAGGGAGCGGTTGCGGGAACTGGCCGCTGCCGGTGGTGGGGTGCTGGTCGTCCGTCATGACGGGCAACCTGGGGTCGGCCGGATCGCGGGTGCTGCGTACCGCGATGTTTCCGGTGCGGACCCGGCGGCCGACAGCGGTGGCGGCGGTGGTCATGTGGCGGTGCGGCCGTCGTGGTCGTGTGCCGGCTGCGGCGAGTCGTGGCCGTGTCTGGTGGCGCGGGTCGAGTTGTCGGGGGTGTTCGGGCCGGTCGCGTTGGCGACGTACGCGGTGGAGCGGATGACCGAGGCGGCGTTCGACCTGCCCGACGTCACGGCGGCCGAGCTGTTCGACCGGTTCCTGGTGTGGACGTGGCGGCCATGCTGACCGTACGGGCCGCGACGGCCGCCGACGTGGAGCCGTTGGGGGAGCTGTTGGCGCAGGCCAGTGTGGTGGATCCGGTGGTGGCGTGGCTGATCAATGATCACGCGTTGCGGTATCTGACGATGCACCGGTTCTTCACCGCCGAGTTGGAGTTCGGTGTGCGGCACGGGATCGTCGACGTGGTGGGGCACTGCGACGGGGTGGCGATCTGGTATCCGCATCCGGTGGACCGGCTGCTGGGCGCGGAGCATCAGCGGCGCAGGTTGCGGTCGTGTGGTGACCGGCACGGACCGTACGCGCACTATACGTTCACTGCCGGCCGGCTGGAGCCGACCGGCCGGCTGGAGCCGACCGGCCGGCATCATCATCTGGCGTTCCTGGCGGCCGCCCCCTGGCTGAGACGCCAAGGGATCGGGTCGACGCTGCTCGCCGCGCACCACGCCCGGCTGGACCGGATCGGGATGCCGGCGGTGGTGGAGGCGAGCAGCCAGCGGCAGCGGGCGTTCTACGAACGCCAGGGTTACCGCGTCGTCCGCGTGGCGCACCTGCCGGCGGGTGGGCCGCCGTTGTGGGCGATGCGCCGCTCCGGTGACCCGGTCGACCAACCACCCATGGCCGCCGCCCTCCGCGTCGGCTGAACCAGGGGTGGTCGCTGGTTGCTGCCCTGACCGGCTTACTGCCGGCTGTGTCGGGCAGCGCAGCGCTTCATCGACGTGAGGCTGAGACACCTAACGTTTTAGGGTGTCTCAGCCTCACGTCGATGGTGGCGGATAAGAAGCGGGGCGGATTCGGGCACCGGCCGTCGAAGTACTCGGTGCTGGCGGGTGCCGGTCGCCGCCGATGCCGTCGGGCTAAAACAGGTCGTAGACGTCGCTGTGATGGCCGAGGTGCACCACGAGAACGATGAGCTTGCCATCGTCGATCTGGTAGACCACCCGGTAGTCGCCGACGCGGATTCGCAGGAGCCCAGGGTGTCCTGTCAGGGCATTGACCCCGTGTGGTCGTGGATCGATGCTGAGGGCGGCGATGGCCGCGACAAGTCGGGACTGGACGGGTCGGTCCAGCTTGCGCAGCAGCTTGGCAGCTTTCGTATCGAGCTGGATTTCGTACGGCGGCCGCCGAGTCGGTCCGGTCACAACCCGAGCTCGGCGCGAAGCTCTGCCAACGAGACAGGCTTCTCGCCCGCGTCGATGCGGGCCAGCGCCTCGCGGGCGGCCGCGACGTCGGCGGCGTCCTCGGCACGCTCGATCGCCTCGGCCAGGTCGGCAGGAACGATCGCGGCGAGCCGTTGACCCCGTCGAGTGACGTAGGTGATCCGGCCGCTGTAGTGGGCACGGGACACGATGTCGGCGAACTCATTTCGGGCGGCCGAGATGCTCAGCTCCTGCTCGGGTCTGATCGGTTCGGTCACGTACGGATCGTACGCCTTGTACAAGTCGTACGCCATCGTTCGCCAGCACGTACTTACCTATGAGTGCTTTGTTCTTACTTGTCCCGTGAATCGGCGGTGCCGGCCTTGACGCGGCCGGTTGCGGCCGAGCGATCGAGGTGCAGGCGCGACTGCATCGAGGTGAGGCAGGCACCCAAGCGGCCGTCGCTGGCCACACGTCTGCGTGTGAGGGGTCTCGCCTGTCAGTGGGGATCGAAGGGGTTGATGGTGCTGACCCCGGTCCGAGAGATGTCGGCGATGTTGCGGGTGACCAGGGTGAGGCGGTGGACCTTCGCGGTCGCCGCGATCAGTCCGTCGACGACCGGTGGTGGCGCAGGCGGGACGTTCATCCGGCCCCACTCGATCGCTATCTCGGTCGTCACGGGCAGCACCCGATCTCGGAAGCTCGCGATCAGACCGGTCAGCCAGCGCTGAAGTGACTCGGCGCGCTGCGGGTCACGCGGGCGGAGCCGCTCGATTCCCTGCCGGATCTCACCTACCACGAGCACACTCAGGTAGGCCTCGGCGGCCGAATGTGTCTTGTTCCACGCGATGACGTTCTGGTTCGGGTTTGACTTACGCAGTTCCGACACCACGTTGGTGTCCAGCAGAAATGCCAACGGTCAGCCAGCCAGGTCGATGTCGCGGGGGAGATCCTGCTGGCGTTCGATCTCGAAGTCGTCGTCCATGTCAGGATTGCTGCGAAGGTACTCCATGAAGCTGGTCTGTTCGCCGCGGAGACGGCGGTACTCCGAGATGTCGATGACCACGGCCACCTCCTCGCCGTGCTTCGTCACGATCTGCGGCTCACCCCGCTCGGCTGCGCGAAGCACCTCGCTGAACCTCTGCTTCGCCTCTTGGACCTGCCAGTGCATCTCAGCCGTACCTCCGTCTAGTCTGACTAGACTATACCTGCTGTCGGAGGCTTGTACCGCTTTTTCTCCTGCGTCGACGCGGGTAGCCGCTGGCGTGCCGCGTTGCCGGCTCGGTGACGCTTGTGCGACGCTGCGCAGTCAGTGTGGCGACGGGCAGGTGGAGGCGCGGTGCGCGAGGTCGAGGTCAAGTACCGCGTCCAGGACCGGGAAGCGTTGCTCGTCGCGCTCACCGCGCGCGGCATCGAGCCGGGTCCGCCGATCGTGCAGGACGATCAGGCGTACGCGCCGCAAAGCTGGTCGTACGGTGACAGCAAGCTCGGCGTCCCCTTCGTACGGTTGCGGACCGTCGGCGGCCGACACACCTTCACCCTCAAGCGTCCCGCCGACAACGCGCTGGCTTGTGACGAGTACGAGACGGCGGTGACCGACCGCGACCAGATGCACGCCGCGATCCTGGCGATGGGCTTCCGCCCGACCGTGCGGATCGCGAAAGTACGCCGTACCGCCGAATTGCCCGACGGCGTGCTGTGCGTCGACGACGTCGCCGGCCTCGGCACCTTCCTTGAGCTGGAACGCATCGTCGGTGACGGCGTGCCCGGCGAGGCGGTGCAGGCCGAGCTGGCCGCGTTCGTCGCCGCACTCGGCGTCGCGGCGTCCCGCACCGACGAGACGTACGACTCGCTGGTCCGGTCGGCCCTCGCCGCAGCCTGACCGCTGGGCCGCAGTTGGCTCAGATCCTTGCGCTGCTCGGCCGTTAGGGCGAGCGGCCCACTGAACGGGAGGCGAGCGTTGGTTGCCGCCTTGAAGTTACTTTCGGTGACGGGTGTCTGCTGGAACGTCGACCTGCACGGTATTCCTGTGTGGAATAATTATTCCACACAGGAATATTGCTCTACCGCACTACCGGTCCGCCGGGGGCCGGGGGCTGTTGCGACGAGGCTCCCCCAACCTGCAGGCTCAAGCTCTGCGGCGCGGCCGGCTGCGCAGGCCCAGCGGGAGAGCTTGCGGTACGCCGACACCACCTGGCACCGGGCATCGGCCTGGCAGCTCCTGATGAGTTGGGGCGCCAGGCCGACCAGTTCGACGCCCACAGCGGCACCGCGCCAGCGGCGGAGCTGTCGTAGACGACGAGGTTGCCGTCGGTCTGCATCAGCAGGCCGAACCGGCCGTCGGGGGAGAGGACGTACTGGCCTGCGTACATGGTGGTCCCCGCGTTGAGCTGGCTGCCGATCCTGGTCGACGATCAGCAGCTGGTCCGCTCCGGGATCGCGATGCTGCTCGCCGGTGAACCGGACATCGAGATCGTCGGCGAGTGCGCCGACGGCGCGTCGGCGGTCACCATGGCCGCCGCGCGGCAGCCGGACGTCGTACTGATGGATGCCCGGCATGGACGGCGTCGCCGCCACCCGCGAGATCACCTCGGACGACTTCGCCGCCCGACCGGAGCCGTCGATCGGCGTGCCCGGCCGGCTGTCCGCGCTGACCGGGCGGGAACGCCACGTGCTCGTCCTGGTCGCCCACGGCCTGTCGAATGCGGAGATCGCCCGTCGGCTGCTGGTGGGCGAGGCCACCGTCAAGACCCACCTGGGCCGGGTGCTGATCAAGCTGGGGCTGCGCGACCGGGCCCAGGCGGTCGCGCTGGCCTACCAGAGCGGGCTGGTCGCGCCCGGCAGCACGTCGTAGCGTGCCTGCGCCTCACCTCGAAGTCGGCTGAGCGTCGCCGTTTTGAACCTCGCCTGCCGGGATGTCGGTGAGCTGCGCATGACAGACGGCCAACAGCTGGCGGAGTTGCATCAGCCGGGCGATCTGCCGGTCGATGACCTCCAGCCGTCGGCCGAAGGTCTCGGCCGCCTCCGGAATCCGGACGTGCGCCGGCAGGGTGTGCTGCGGCAACGTGTCGCCGTCGAGCAGGTGCAGCCGGTCGCTGAGGGTGGCGATGTCCTCGACGGTGAGGCCGAGTGACAGCAGCTCCCGGATGATCCGGACCCGGGCGACGTCGGCGGGGCCGTACGTCCGCTGCCCGGTGCGGGTGCGGGTCGGCGGTGGCAGCAGCCCCCGTTGCTCGTAGAAGCGCAGCGCTCGTGGTGTCGTCCCCGCCGCTGCCGCCGCGTCACCGATCCGCATCCCTGCTCCCGTCGCTGTAGCTCCACTATGACGGCACCAGCTCCACGATGACGGCGCCGACGTGCCGACCTTCGGCGACGTGCTGGAACGCCTCCGGTGCCCGGTCGATTCCGGGCAGCCGTGCATGCGGGAACTGGATGTGGCCGGCCCGCAGCCAGCCGCCGAACCGCTCGGTCCATTCGTCGAGTGCGTCCAGATGGTCGGCGGCGTTGAAGCCGTGCAGGTGGATGCGCTTGAGCACGATCGGCACCAGGTCGAGCTCCACCGGGGCGCTGATGCCCAGACCCTCGGCGGCCAGCTGCGCGGAGAGCGCCCCGATGAGGACGAACCGGGCGTGCGGACGGGCTGCGGCCACGGCTGCCTGGAGTTGTTCGCCGCCGACGGTGTCGAGCAGCACGTCGATGCCGTCCGGCGCGGCGTCGGCGAGCTGCTTCGCGACAGGTCCCGCGCCGCGTACGACCACGGCGTCGTACCCGAGGTCGGCGGTCAGCCGGTCGGCCTTTTCCGTCGAACCGGTGGTGCCGATGACCCGGCCCGCGCCCAGGAGCCGGGCGATCTGACCCGCGAGTGATCCGACGGCACCGGCCGCGCCGGTGACCAGGACGGTGTCGCCAGGGCGTACGTCGACGGCTCGGGTCAGTGCGCCGTACGCCGTCCAGCCCTGCGACAGGTGCGCGACCGGGTCCGGGAGGGAGTTCCCCAACGGCCGGCATCCGTCGAGGGGCACCGTCGCGTACTCGCGCCAGCCGAGGTCGTGCCCGACGAGGTCGCCTGGGCGCAACCCGCTGCCGTCCGGGGCGGTGACGACCTCGCCGATCGCCGGTCCCGGCAGCGGCTCGCCGGGACGTACCCCGGGCAGCCCCGCCGCCGCAGCGCCGATCATGGTCCGCAGCAGCGCGGCGAACACCAGGAAGGCGCGGTTGCGGACGAGGACTTCGCCTGGTCCGGGGCGTGGTGTCGGGACCTGCGCGACGGTGAAGTGTTCGGGTCGGGGCAGGCCGTCCGGGACGGCGGTGAGCCGCACCTCCCGGTGCGTCAAGGGTGTCGAGGGCATGACGCGACCGTAGACCTTGACCCGCGCGTCAGGGTCAAGCGAAGGCCGACCCTGGACCCCTGGCCAGGGCGATCAGGGCTGGTCGGCGTCGGCCGGGCCGAGCACCCGGATCGGGTCGCCTGGCCGGATGACCCCGGCGACGACGACCCGCGTGTACAGGCCACGCAGCCGGGCCTGGCGACCGTCCTCGCTCCAGACCAGCTTGTGCGCGTCCCGCCCGTAGCGGTGGGCGAACTTCGCGCACCCGTTGTGCGGCTCGGCCGTCACCTCGATGACCGCCTCGTCGCCCACCGCCAGCCGGGTGCCCGGCGGCAGCGCGTCGCTGTGCAGGTCGAGGTCGGCGAAGAGCTGATCGCCCGCCAGCGCCCAGTCCTGCGGGTCGTCACCGGCGATCAGCCGGACGAAGCGGGAGTTCATGACGGTGAGTTGCCGGCCCGGGTGGGCCGACCCGTCCTGCGTTGTTGAGCTGCCCCGCGCCGCCCAGCAGTCGCCGACCAGGCCGGCGGTGACGTCGAGGATGCCCTCGGTCAGCACCTCCCGCTCGTCGACGGCCGGCCGGCGGACCACCAGGTCCAGGGTGCCGGTGCCACGGGGGGAGCGGGCCACCTCGGCGAGGCCGGCGGTCAGCTCGGCGGCGGACAACTGACGGGGTGCCGTGGCGTGTGCCCTGGCCTGGTCCATACCCGTCAGTGTCCCAGAGCGTGCCCGTACCGTCGATGGGGTTTCCCGGCCGTGCGCGGGACGGGACCGGACCGGACTACCGTGCCGTGCCCAGGGTCGGGGAGGATGTCAGTCGCAGCCCCTATCTGCCCAGGAGGCACGGATGGACGTACGGCACCGGATCGCCGCCCTCGTCGCCGCCGGCGCGCTGACGCTGGCCGGCTGCGGCGACGCGGCCGGCGACGCCCCGGCAGGTCCGGACGACCCGTCGCCGGCTGCCGCCCCCGCCGCCGGCGGTACGGCGGACGACCCGACGACGTCGCAGGAGCCGGCCACCTCGGACCAGCCGGCCGCCGAGAGCCACGACTTCACCGCGCGGACCCTCGACGGGGCCACGTTCGACGGACGCAGCCTGGCCGGCAAGCCGGCGGTCCTGTGGTTCTGGGCACCCTGGTGCACCACCTGCCTCGGTCAGGCCGACCGGGTGAACGCCCTCGCCGCCGACTACGGCGACCGCGCCACCGTGCTCGGCGTCGCCGGACTCGACGGCGAACCGGCGATGCGCGACTTCGTCGCGCTGGCGAAGCTGGCCGGGTTCGCGCAGCTCTCCGACGAGCAGGGCGTCGTGTGGAAGAAGTTCGGCATCACCGCGCAGAGCACCTTCGTGGTCCTCGACGCCGCCGGTGAGGTCGTCGACCGGGGGCATGTCGACGTCGACGAACTGCCGGGCACCCTCGACCGACTGCTGGCGGACTGAGTGACCGACGCGCCGCTGGCCCTGGCTCTGGCGGCGGGGATGCTCGCGGCGGTCAACCCGTGCGGGTTCGCGCTGCTGCCGGCGTACCTGTCGTTTCTCGTCGTCGGTGACGGCCGGGCCGGCTCCGGCCGGGACGCCGCCATCGGTCGGGCCCTGGCCGCGACCGCCGCGATGACCATCGGGTTCGTCGCCGTCTTCGGCGTGTTCGGTCTGGTCGTGGCCCCGGTGGCCGGCGCGGTGCAGCGGCAGCTGCCCTGGCTGACCATCGCCATGGGCGTACTGCTCGTCGTGCTGGGCGTCATGGTGCTGCTCGGTCGGCAGCTGCCCGGTCTCGGCGCCGTCGTGTCGCGGGCCCCGGGCAGCGGCACGTCCACACTGTCCATGGTGGTGTTCGGGATGGCGTACGCGGGGGCCTCGCTGTCCTGCACGATCGCGCCGTTCCTGGCGATCGTGGTGACCAGCCTGCGGGCCGGGTCGGTCACCTCCGGCGTGGCGCTGTTCGTCACCTACGCCGCGGGGATGGGCCTGACCGTCGCGGTCGCCGCCGTCGCCGTGGCGCTGGCCCGCGACGGACTGCTGCGCCGGCTGCGCCGCGCCGGCCCGCTGCTGTCGCGCGTCGGTGGGGCGCTGCTCGTCGCCGCCGGCGGCTACGTCGCCTGGTACGGCTGGTACGAGATCCGGGTGCTGGACGGTGCCGACCCCGGCGATCCGGTCATCGACGGCGCTGCGGTGGTCCAGCGGTCGCTGGCCGACCTGCTCGACCGGGCGGGCCCGGTGACCCTGGTCGGGGTGCTGGTCCTGCTGCTCGTCGTCGCCGGACTGGGCTGGCGGGCCAAGCGCCGCAAACGGTAGGCCACCGGCGGCCCGGTCGGCCGTCGGCCGGTTCAGTCCGCTGGCCCCGGCTGGTAGACACAGCCGCTGGCCGGGTGCGCGGCGGCGGCGATCACCTCGTCGAGCCGGCGTCGGGCCGCGGTCAGCTCGGCGATCCGCGCGTCGATGCGGTCGCGTTCGGCGGCCAGCCGGGCCCGCGACTGCGGCGTGTTGACCTTGGCGTCGACGCAGGGCATCAGGTCGGCGATGGTACGGCTGGACAGGGCCGCCGCGTACAGCCGCTGGATGAGCCGGACCCGCTCGACGGCCGACTCCGGATAGTGGCGCTGACCTGCCGGACTGCGCTGCGCGACCAGCAGGCCCTGCTCCTCGTAGTAGCGCAACGCCCGCGTGCTCACCCCGGCCCGCTCAGCCAGCTCGCCGATCCGCACAGTGGTCTGCCTCACAATCCTTTGCCTCTGACGTCAACGTCAGGTTTTAGCGTAGCCGGCATGCAGATCTCTGGAGCAACCGCCCTGGTCACCGGGGCGAACCGTGGTATCGGTCGACATTTCGCCGCCCAGCTGCTCGAACGCGGCGCCGCAACGGTGTACGCCACTGCCCGTCGCCCCGAGTCCGTCGACCTGCCCGGCGTGCGGGTGCTGCGGCTGGACATCACCGACCCCGACTCGGTGGCCGCCGCCGCGCAGGCCGCCGGGGACGTCAATTTGCTGATCAACAACGCTGGGATCTCCACCGGTGCGGACCTCGTCGGCGGCGACCTCGACCTGGTCCGCCGGGAGATGGACACCCACTTCTGGGGCACCCTCGCCATGATCCGGGCCTTCGCCCCTCAACTGGCCGGCGGCGCGATCCTGAACGTGCTGTCGGCACTGTCTTGGAGCGCCTACCCGGGTGCCGGCGGCTACGCGGCGGCGAAGGCGGCCCAGTGGAACCTCACCAACGCCGTCCGGCTGGAGCTGGCCGCGCAGCGGACCCAGGTCACCGGACTGCTGATGGCCGCCGTCGACACCGACATGATGGCTGGGTACGACGTACCGAAAAGCGACCCGGCGGTGATCGCGAAGGCAGCCCTCGACGGACTGGAGGCCGGCCAGTGGGAGATCCTCGCCGATGCGGCGGCCGGTGCGGTCAAGGCGTCGCTCGCCACCGACCCCCGCGAGTTCTACCGCCTGGCGTGACAACCGCCTGGCGTGACAACCGGCCGGCGTGACAACCGGCCGGCGTGACACCGGTCGGTCAGCCGGGCACGCGCGGGGTCGGCAGGGTCAGCAGTGGAACTCGCCGGCGTCGAACACGGCCCGTAGCACGTCGGTGGGCGCGACCAGGATCTTGCCGAACGCGTCCTGGGACACGGTGAAACCGATCCCCGACGCACTGTCGCTGACCACGTAGTTCTCCGCGTACGGGTTGTTGGCGGCGGTGTGCCGGACAAGCCGCACCCCGTACGCCTGGCGCAGCGCCGCCGCGGTGCTCCCGACGCCGATACCGTCGGCGGTGGACAGCGGACGGTCCTGGACGAGGATCATCGCGGCGGTGCCGTCCACAGCGGTGTGCACCACCACCCCGGCCAGTTGCGCGGTGCCGACCAGCCGGTCCGGGCAGGCCTCGCCGGGCTCGGTGCCGAGGCTGCCGTCGCCGGCCAGCTCGGCGACACTGGCGCCGAGGCGCAGCGGACCGATCCCCTCCGGTGTGATCAGCAGCTCCTCGTCCGCCGGGCCGGCGTCGCCGCCCGCCGTCGGTTCGGTCGCCCCGTCGATGCCCCCGGTCGGCGCCGCAGACCCGCCCGGCGGCGTCGGATCCGGCCGGTTCCACAGCCAGACCGTGCCGACGACGAGGAGGGGCGAGCACGACGGCCGATCCGATGACGACCCGGTTCCTGGTACGGCGCATCAGCGTTTCCTCCTCATTGGAATTTCCCGTCGCGCCATGTCAGGGTCCTCTCCTGGGTGCCGGTGGCGACGAGCAGGCGGCCACCGTCCTGGGTCACCTGCCCGGCCGCGAGGCCGGTCTCGGAGTGCAGGACGCCGAAGGTCGCCGGGCCGGTGAACCCGAGTACGTCGAAGTCCAGGAACCCGCCGCTGCCGCAGCGGCGACCGAACACCAGATCCTGCTCCCCGCCACCGCGCACCGTGACCGGTGTCAGCAGTATCTCGCACGCGGTGGTGTCCAGCGCTGTGACGAAGACCTGTTCCCACCTGTCGGCGGTGCAGCCGAGCACGAGCAGCCGGGTCTGCTGCGGCTGCCCGGGCTCGACGTCGGCCGGTGACAGGGCGACCGCGACGTGCTCACCGGCGGCGAGCGTCGAGTCGAACGTCAGGGAGGCGGTGACCGTGGCGCCGGCGTCGACCGCGACGGCCTGCTCGACGGGCGGACAGGCCGGTGCCGCGCCGGACTGCGGTACCTCGGTCGTCGCTGTCACGGCCGGACCATCGCCGGTGCCGGTGCCGGTGCCGGTGCCGGTCGCGGTCGTCGACGCGTCGTCGAGGCTCTGCCACAGCCACCACCCTCCGACGGTGGCCAGCGCGGCGGCGACGGCCGCACCGGGTAGTAGCCAACGACGCGTGGACCCGGAGCTTTCCGCCACGACCCTCGTTCACCTGCGGCAACGCCAACGCTCGGCCACGCTACCGGCCGGGCCCGCAGCCAGGGATCGGCTGGTCAGCGGTACGCGGTGACCGACTCGCCGGATGCCACCGGTCGGGTGGCCGGCACGGGTGCCTGGTTGCGCGGGGTGCCTGGTTGCGCGCGGGATCGCGATACGTCACCATTGCCGACATGATTTCTTCCCACTGGAAGGGCGGTTTCGCCCTCGCGCGATGACCGCGCCGACGCGGCGTGACGCCGCCGGCACCATCTCCACCATCTCTGTCGGCTCCACCACCTCCACCACCTCTGCCGGCTACGCCGAGCGGGCTCTCGCCCGGTGGTGGGCGGCCGAACCGATCCGGCGCGAGTGGCTCGACCACGGGCTCGACACCGCGCCGGCCGACCGGCCCGCCACAGAGGACATCGTGGCCCGCCTCTACGCCCGGCACCGCCGTCAGCGCCCCCGATTCCGCTGGGTCGACTCACCACACGAGGCGTTGTCACTGGTGGCTGGACTGCCCACACACGACATGCTGCACCGCTGGGTCACCGGTCGACCGCCGCCGGGCGTACCGCCGCTGGTCAGCGACCTCGTCGCAGGGTGGTCCCGGCTGCGCACCGCGCTGGACGACGGTGCCGGCCATCCTGATCTGACTCCGCCACCGCAGTCGCGTGGCCGGTCGGGCGGCCGGGGCGGCGGTCGTCGGTCGGCCGACCGACGGGCCGATGCCGGCGGTGCGGACCCGCCGGGGACCCGCTGGCCGGTGCTGCCGCCGGCCGAGGCGTTCGCCGCAGGTGTCCCGCTGCGGGTCGTGCTGCGCCAGGGAATCTGTGCGGCGTTGCGGGTCAGTCTCGTCGACGGCTTCGTCCTGCCGGTCCGCGCGGCACTCGCGGCCTCGGGTCGGCCGGTGCCCAGTGCCTGGTACGGGCAGCAGGACGCGTACTGGGTCGCGTACTACGACGCGCTGCGTCGGCTCGGCCTGGCCCACTACCGCCGGGCCGACGAGGCGCAGCTCGACGAGTGGGCGACGCTGGCCCGTCAGGCCGGCTGGTGGTGGCCGGGGGAGCGGACCTGTGTGCTCGTCGACCGGCCGGTGGTGCTCCGTACCGACCCGGTGCCGGGCGGTTGGCACGACGAGCGCCGCCTGGCGCGCGACGGTGCGGCACCGATCAGGTATCGCGATGGGTGGTCTCCGTCGTTGCGGGCGGTGCCGGGCTGACCGACATGCGACGGGCGCGGGCAGGTGTCCCGCCCGCGCCCGTCGCGCATGTCATGCCGATCGGTCGACGGTGTCAGTGTCTGGTCGGCCTGCGGTTCAGCACCGCTCCCATTTGAGGTTGAACAGGGTGTCGACGTCACCCTCGGTGGTCGTCATCGACATGCTGGCGACCGTGGTGGCGGTGCCGGCCTCGACCCGCAGCTCGGTGTTGATGTTGAGTACCCGCTGCTGGCCACAGGGCAGGTAGTAGAGCACCGGGGCGACGTCCTCGGCGGACCAGTAGCTGTTGTACGGACCACCGAACGTCGCCTCGGTGCGGCTGCTCTCCGACGAGCCCTGCCAGTAGTAGTGGGTGCGCTGGCGGCCGGTCGCGCCGGCGGGGATCCGGGCGCGACCCCGGTAGTCGGCGGTGGCGACAGCGAAGGTCCAGCCGGCCGGCACCTTGACCAGGACACCCAGCTGGCAGTTCTTCCGGCTGGCGGTCGTGTCGACGCCCCGTCCGGCGCTGGCGACGAAGTCGAAGTAGCGGATCCGGAACCCGGACTTGTCAGGGTTGGCGACGACGACGGCGGTCCCTGGGGCGCAGCCGGAGCCGTTGGCGGCCAGCACCTCGACGGTGATGTCGCTGTCCGGCGTGTGGGGGGTCGTGACGGGTGCCGCGTGGGCCGGCGTGGCCAGGGACAGCGCGAGAGCCGCGCCGAGCGCGGCGAGGAACCCGTGTCTCGTGCCGACGAGGACTTTCTTCATTCCGTTCCTCTCGGTTGCAATTGGTGTTCGAGGATGCGCACGTGCTTCGTCGCCGAGCTGGCGGGTGCCGCTCGCAGACCGTACTGTGGATCAAGAATTGATTGTTGGGACCTTGTCCGGGGGTGTTCTGCGCAAGATGGTAGCGATGCCATGGGAGCCGCGCAAGCATCAGCATAAGTCGATATCCGATTAATCTTGGCTGGCCTCTGACCTGGGAATCTGTTCGGTCAGGATCATGTCGGATGTTGGTCTGGTGACCGAATGCTCTCGGTCGGCTGCTGGCCTGTTCTGTAGTGTTTTGCAACTATCTGACCGTTTTTCTTGCGGTGCTCGAAGGTGCCGTAACCCGTCGAACTCCCGCAATTTATCAGCCGATCTCCTTTGCCAAATTTGTGTTGACATACATCTATGCCCATCAGTAGCTTGTCCGGCATGTAGCGCCGTTTCCTGCATCGGAGGAGGTTTCATGCGTAAACTGCTGACGCGTGGCGGTGTGGTGCTTGCACTACTCGCCTCGTCACTGGTCGTGGGGGCGCCCGCGTCCGCCCGGGGTGTCATGGACAACCCGCCCCCCGACCAGGTCGTCATCGACCTGGTCGCGATGGCCGGTTCCGGCTGCCGGCCGGGCACCGCTGATGTGGCGGTATCGCCGGACAACACCGCCTTCACCACGATCTACAGCGACTACCTGGTCCAGGCCGGACCCGGCATCTCCGTCACCGACGGACGCCGCAACTGCCAGCTCAACGTGCTGGTCCACGCCCCGGCCGGCTACACCTTCGCCATCGTCAAGGTGGATTACCGAGGGTACGGCCTGCTCAACCGGGGCGCTGTCGCGTCGCAACGGGCCAACTACTACTTCCAGGGCATGACCCAGAGCACGTTCAGCAACCACCCGATCGCCGCACCGCTGGACGACAACTGGATGGTCACCGACGAGGTCCCGATCGCCTCGGTGGTCTGGCACCCCTGCGGTGAGAAGCGCAACCTCAACATCAACACCGAACTGCGGCTGAGCCGGGGCTCGTCGTCGGGGACCAGCTTCCTGACGATGGACTCGACCGACGGCAGCATCGAGACCATGTACCACCTCGCCTGGCAACCCTGCCCGTGACGCCGTAGCGCGTACCGACCCGAGGGTGACCGGTCCGTTGACCGGTCACCCTCGCCGTGCTCAGAGCCCGACCCCGGCGGTACGCGGCTCCGAGCCCATCGTGTGCAGCCAGTGCACCGCCTCGTGCGCCCCGGGGCAGGACGCAGCGGAAAACGCCCGGGCCAGGGCGACCATCTCGGCACCCGGCAGCATGGTGCCGTCGCGGCTGCGCAGCGGCAGTGTCACGGTGCCGTCCGGTCCGACGACGGTGATCGTGGGAGTGCGCGGAGCTACCGGCGCGGAGCGTCGCCCAGGTGCGGCCGACCGCCGTCGCGACGGCGCGGAACGGCTCGGGCCCGCCGCAGCGGTGCCGGTTCCCGCTGGCTCAGCCGACGCCGGTGTCGCGCTGTCCCGTGCGGTGGCGTCCGCTGCGGTGGCGTCCGCTGCGGTGGCGTCCGCTGCGGTGGCGTCCGTCCCGGTGGCGTCCGTCCCGGTGGCGTCCGCTGCGGTGGCGGTCGGGTCGGGTGCGGTCCGCAGGGTGACCGACTCGGCCACCGTCAGGTCCACTGTGCGGCTGACGAGCCCTCGGACGGTTAGCCGGGTGCCAGCCAGCCAGGCGCCGGTACGGGCGGTGCGGGCGATCGGCAGCCCCATCACCGTCGCCGCGCCGGCGGCGAGCCCGCCACCGACGAGCATCGGCGCGATGGTGCCCGTACCGTCCCCGGCCATCGCGCCGAGGACCCCACCACCGACGCAGGACGCCATCACCGCAAGGGCACCCAGCACCGAGAACATCGCCAGCCTGGTCGGTTTGCTGGTCGGGTACCCGATGGAGAGTTCGAGACCGTCGCGCCCATGATCCATGCCGCCGATCGTGCCACTGTCGATCAAGGCCGGACGCGGTCGGGTGGCGGTGGCCGGCGAGACGGTGACGGGGAGGGAACCCGCCGGCCACCGGGATCACCCGCGCGTGGCGTGGGAGATGCAGCTTATCCGATGTCCGCACGCGTCGGTGTCCACCGCAGCGCCGACCGTCCTCGGTGGGACGGCGGAACCGGGTCCGCCGTTTGGCGGTTATCGATGCCGGTCCGTGCGAGAGGTGTGGTGATCGGCGGGTGAACCCGCATGTATTTCGGGTTTTCAAACTTTCGTTGCGGTTTCATCGGCGCGTTAAGCATTGCACCACTGTGGGTGCCCTGGCAGACTCGATCTGCATCCGCCGATGGTGGCTGCCTGATGGTGATCCAGGGTGAGGAGTTGGCGATGGCCCCAAGCCGTGGCGCGCGCCGTGAGATCACTGACGGTGCCGAGTTGAATGATGTTCGGGTCGTTGCGCCCAATGTGTCCCTTGGTAGTTTGCGATCTCCGCTGTCCGGGCTGCTCTACTGTGCAACTTGCGAACGGCAAATGATCGTGATGTCCAGGCTGAACGGTCGGGCCTACGGTGCCCCGTGCGGCTGCCGGCTCAGCCCGGTCGACGCGCTCACCGTCGAGCGACTCGTCTTCAACGCCGTCGAAGCGCGCCACCCGGAGCTCCTCGCCGGCTCAACCTCGCTTGATCCGTCCAGCGTGTTTCGAGAGGTGCTGGCCGAGGTCAGGATAGGCGGAGCCGTGGATGAACTGGAATTCATCTGGTCCACGTGACCTTGCCCGTCAAGCGCTCTCCCCCGACAGACATCGCCGAAATCACACTCCATCCGGATCGGCTGAGCCGACCGGACGATCCCGTCCGCGACACGGGATCGACGATTCGGGCTGGACAAATTCAAATGAAATATGATGCTGAAATCTCATGTGTCCCGGATCCGCCGCCAGGAACCGTGCTCCGGTTCGCCGTCAGCGAGTGGCGCTACGGCCTGGGTACCGTGGTGGGGGAGCCGTTCGAACTGCTGATCACCAAGGTGCGGACCACCTCGGCAGCCAGTTACGACGGCCAGTGGGTCTGGGTCGACGGCCACCATCTGGACTGCCGCCCCGACCACCAGCCGTGCCAGCAGGCGCTGGTCAGCGTCGCCGCCCTCCGGTGCGCCGCGTTGCCCGGCGAGCAGGTGGTGGACGGTGCTGCTCGCCGATGAGTTCTTCCTGCTCGCCCACCACGACATCACCGGCCGGGCCCGGCTGCACCCGCGAGCGGTCGGGCTGGGCCTGGCCAGTGCGGTCCTCGCCGAACTCGTCACCGTAGGAGCGGCGGCGGTCGACGCCGGCCAGCTCTGGGTGGTCAACCCGGACGCGCCGGCCGATGCCCTGGGCCGATCCGCACTGCGGCTGCTGCTCGACGAACCGGAGCACACCGCGGTGCGGACCTGGCTGACCGTACTGTCCGAACGGGCCCCCACCCACGTCGCGCAGCGCCTCGCCGCCGCCGGAGTGGTCCGCGCCGAGCAGAGCCGCCGGTTGCTGCGCAGCCGCACCGTCTACGTACCGATGGACATGAACACCGCCGCCTGGCCATGGGCCCGGCTGTCGATGCGGCTACGCCGGGGTGAACCACTCACCGAACCGGACCTGTTCCTCGCCGGTCTGTCGGTCGAGACCGGCCTGGACACCTACCTGCTCGACGGCGCCCAACCCGAGGTGCGCCGACACCTCGCCGGCCTGCTGGGCAACCTGCGCCCGGACCTGCGCGGTCTGCTGCGCCACACCGGGGCGGCAGTAGGCAACGCGGTCATGTCCGGCCGCGCCTGACCGGCTCCACCGGCCCCCGCATCAGCGATCCGAGACCCGCATCAGCGATCCGAGATCCGCCTCACCTGTCTGGAGTGTGCCCGATGAACGCCACCATGCCCGCACCGACCGTCCGCGACGCCACACCCGACGACATCCCACAGGCGGCGACGCTGCTCACCGAGGCGTTCCTGATCGCACCGGTGTCCCAGTGGCTCGTCACCGACATCGACGCCCGGGTCACCACGTTCCGGACGCTGTTCACCCTCGAACTGGAACACGCCCTCGACGCCGGGGCCACGGTGCACATCGCCGGGCCGCTGAGCGCTGTGGCGATCTGGTACCACCGGGAGCAGCCGGTGCCGTCCGGCCGGGTCACCGTCCACCAACGGCGGATGCTGCTCGCCGCCGGGATCTGGCAGCACCGGGTCGCCGCGCTGGACACCCTGCTCGAACGGCACCGGCCCCAGACGCCGCACCACTACCTCGCGTACCTCGGGGTCACCCCGTGGCTGCAGGGGCGGGGTATCGGCAGCGCGCTGCTGTGTCACCAGCACCGGCTCCTGGACACGGCGGCCGAACCGGCGTACCTGGAAGCCACCACGCCCCGCAACCGGGGCCTCTACCAACGCCAGGGCTACGTCGCCACCGAGCCGATCCTGCTGCCTGACGGCCCGTCGATGTGGCCGATGTGGCGCGCACCCCGTCGCGGGGACGATCGGCCCGCTCCGCAGTGACCTCCGACCCTGGCGAAAATCCCGGCAACTGTCGGGAACCAGCCGGTACGGGCGGCCGACCAATGCACCGAGCCCCTTTGCGCCCACGGCACCTGGGCGTCCGCACACTGAGAGGTAGCCCGTCCAATGCACCCCACCCTTCGTCATGTCGCGCGCCTCGGTGCCGTCGCCGCCCTCGCCGGCGGCGCGGTGCTGCTCGCCGGCGCACCGGCGGCCGCCCACGTCACCGTCACCCCGACGGTGACCACCGCCGACTCCTACACCGTGCTGACCGTGTCGGTGCCGCACGGCTGCGACGGCTCGGCGACCACCAAGGTCGCCATCCAGATCCCCGAGCTGATCAACGCGGTGACGCCGACGATCAACCAGGGCTGGACCGTGGAGAAGGTGATGGCCGACCTCGACCCGCCGGTGACCGACAGCCACGGCAACGAACTGACCCAGCGGGTGGCCGAGATCGTCTACACCGCCAAGACCCCACTGCCCGAAGGGCACCGGGACGTCTTCGAGCTGTCCCTGAAGCTGCCCGACGCCGCCGGTGAGCGCCTGGTCTTTCCGTCGATCCAGACCTGCGAGCAGGGCGAGACGGCGTGGGCCCAGGTGCCGGCCGAGGGCGAGGACGGCGAGGACCTGGAGCACCCGGCACCCTGGTTCATGATCACCGCTGCCGAGGAGGCGCCGGCCGCCGACGGCGACGACACCGTTCCGGCCGCGCTCACCACCACGGACTCCGCCACTGACAGCGGTCCCACCTCACTGCTCGGCTGGATCGGCCTGATCCTCGGCCTGCTCGGGTTCATCGCCGGCGCCCTCGCCCTGCACCGGACGAGGAAGGCAGCCTAGCTGTGCCATCGCGTCACCGGCTGCGCCCACCGGCGCAGCCGGTCCGTGGCACGTCGCGTGGTGCACGTCCGGCACAGCGACGGTCCCGTTCCCGGCGGGCGGGTCTCCTGGCCGTACCGGGGATGCTGCTCGGAGTGGTGCTCGCCCTGGCCGGTGCCAGCCCGGCCGCCGCGCATGCCACCCTGCTCAGCCACGACCCGGCCGACGGCGCGCTGCTCGCCGAGGCGCCGTCGACGGTCACCCTCACCTTCGACGAGCCGGTCACCCTGCGCCCCGGCGGGGTGCAGGTGCTCGACGCGGCCGGCACCACCGTGGACGCCGCCGCCCGCTCCGTCGACCGCTCCGTCGTCATCGACCTGCCCGCCGCGATGGCCGACGGGACGTACGTGGTCAGCTGGCGGGTCGTCTCGGCCGACAGTCACCCGGTGGCCGGTGGGTTCAGCTTCGCGATCGGCGCACCCTCCACCGGCAGCGTCGTCATCCCGGTCAGTACGCCGGACACCGCCCTGCAGGTGCTGCGGCCCGTCACCGAGGCGGTGGTCTATCTCGGGGTGCTCGGCAGCGCCGGACTGGCCGTCTTCGCGCTGCTGTTCCTGCCGGGCCGCCCGGCCCCGCGCCGGACGATCCAGCTGCTCGGTGTCGCCGCGCTGGCCGCGCTGGTGGTGATGCCGCCGGTCACCGCCGCCTGGCAGGACGCCGCCGACGTGGGCGCGCTGGCCACCGTCGCCGCCTGGCGCACCGGGTACGGCGCCGACCTGGGCCTGTCCGCCGTTCTCGCCGGCATCGGGGTGGCCGTGGTCCTCGCCGGCACCGACCTGCTCACCCGGGTCAGCGGTGGGCGACGACGCGCCGTCGCGACGGCGGTCTTCGCCGGGGCCGGCCTGGCCCTCGGCGCGTTGCTGATCGTCGGACACACCCGCAGTTTCGGCCCCGCCTGGCTGGTGCTCGGCAGCGACCTGCTGCACCTGGCGACCGCCGCGGTCTGGCTCGGCGGCATCCTGGGCCTGGCCCACCTGCTGTCCCGGCGGGCCGCACCGCCGTCCGGTCCGGACGCCGGGTCCGACGCCAGGCCGGACGCCGGGTCCGACGCCGGGTCCGACGCCAGGCCGGACTCCGGATCCGACGCGCCACCGGCCGCCGAGCGGGCCGCCGTGGTGGCTGCCTTTTCCCAGGTCGCCGCCGTGCTGGTGGCACTGCTCGGGGTCGCCGGGGTGCTGCTCGGCTGGCGGATCGTCGGCTCCTGGTCGACCCTGTTCGGCACCGCGTACGGGTTGGCGCTGCTGGCCAAGGTGGCGGCCGTCGCGGTGCTGATCGGGATCGCCGCATGGAACCGGTACCGGTTGGTGCCCCGTACCACCCGGCCGGGCAGCGAGGCCGCCGCGCTGGGCGCGCTGCGTCGCACCGTACGGGTCGAAGCGGTGCTGCTGGTCGCGGTGCTCGCCGTGACCGGCGTACTGGTGACCCGGGACCCCACCGCGCCACCGGCCGACACCGACCCGACCAGCTCGGCCGACGGCACCTCGGCGGAGGGTGCCGAGCTGGCGGTCGACGCCGAGGCGGCACTCGGCGACGGCCAGGTACGGATCCGGATCACCCCGGGGGCCACCGGGATCAACGCACTGGAGGTGGCGTTGTTCGACGCGGCCGGGCAGCCACTGGAACCGGTGGCACTGCCCACGGTCACCGTCAGCCTGCCGGAGTACGACCTTGGTCCGCTGGACCGCCGGCTGTCCCAGGTCGGCACCGGTCGCTACGAGGCGATCGCGGACTTTCCGCTGCCCGGTGCCTGGGAGGTCGAGATCAACGCCCGGACCTCCCGGTTCGACAGCCCGATCGCGACGATTCCGGTGGAGATCCGGTGAGTACCTTCCGCACCCGGGCGGCGCGAGTGCTGGCCGGGTCGACGCTCGGTCTGGTCGCCCTCGGGCTGGCCAACCTCGGGGTGGCGACGCCGGCCCTGGCCCACACCCAGCTGGCCGGGGCTGCGCCCAACGGCGCCGGCGCGACGACGCTGACCTTCACCTTCGACCACGGCTGCGCCAACGCCGACACCACCGAGCTGACCGTCGAGATGCCCGACGGCGCGATCGTCGGCACCGCCGTCGGACAGCCGGACGGCTGGACCGCCGAGGTCACGCCCCGGCAGGTCACCTGGACGGGTCCGCCGATCGGCGACGAGCAGATCGCGGCCGGCGTCGCCGAGTTCGCCGTACTGGTCCGGTTGACCGGCACGGTCGGGCAGACGTTCTGGTTCCCGGCGGTGCAGCGCTGCGCCGACGGCGACAGCTACGACTGGGCGGACACCCGGGCCGACGCCGAGCGCCCCGCTCCCTCGCTGATCGCCACGAACGCGGTGCTGGCACCGGCACCGCCGATCGATGAGGGGGCCGCGTCGGAGCGGTCCGGCGGGGCGAGCCTGCCGCAGGCGTTGACCGCCGCCGCGCTGCTGGTGGTCGTCGCCGGCCTGCTCGGTCACCGCTGGACCCGGACCGACGCAGTGTCGGTCGTCACGCCGGATGCCGGCGCGGACGTCGCCGTCGGCCCCGGCGTGGGTTCCGGCGAGGGTCCCGGTGCGGGTGCCGGTCGCCCCCCGCCGGCCGGGACCTGACCGGAGGGCGGGCGACCGGCACCCGGCGCGTCGGAGGAAGGTTCAGCAGGGTCCGGCGTCCGGTGGCCGGTGGTCAGCTCCAGCGCCCACCGGGCCTGCCAGCAGGGGTACGGCACCAGCAGACCCCACCAGGCCAGACAGCCCTGGCAGCAGCCGTCGGGACCGGACACGTGGACCCGGACGATTTCGGTTGCCCGGTCGGTCATCGCGGCCAGTGGCCCCGGTTGATCGGCACCCGGTGCAGGACGCGACAGGGTAGTTCGGCCCCGCACCGGCAGGTCCGCCGCCAGTGTCGCCACGACCACTGCGGGCGGTGCCGGCGGGCCAGTGTCGCCGCGACGGCGAAGAGATACTCGTCGTACGAGACCACGTTCACTCCCTTCACGACGGTGGGCGCGACGAACCGACGGTACGGGCGCGGCACGACAGCCGGGGTGCGACGCCGGGGGCTCTCCACTGACACCCGACGCCGCACCCCGTACCTATGACGGTAGAAGCTCCGACGTGGATTGTGTGTAACGACCGGTTACGTTGCGTGGTCCTCTGGGGAGAGTGGATCGATCCCCATCCGGACGGCGAGGCTGCGCAGTTCGTCCGAGCCACCGCGAGGCGACGAGTCGCGCACGATGTGGGCGATGATCTCCCGTACGGTGGCCCGGCTGCGAGTCTCGTGCGGGGCGATCGTCTCGGCCCGCAGGAACGCCCGGACCGCCTCGTCGTTGCGTTTCGCGGCGTGGAAGCCGCGGCCGGCGTCCATGTGCAGTCTGGCCCGCCGTTGCGGGGTCCGTAACGCGCTCTGGTCCACCTTGCGGGCCAGCTCCGGAGCCTTACCCGGTTCACCGTTCTCCAGCACCACGCCGACCCGCCACACCGCGACGTTGGCCGGGGTGAACTCCATCCGCCACGGGTCACCGGCGGTCCGGCGGGCCACCTCCTCGGCCTCGGTGACGTGCTCCTCGGCGATCTCGTGCTGGCTGAGGCTGGCCGCAGAGAGCGCGGCGTGCAGGTGCAACATGCCGTACCAGGCCCGGCCCTCGTCCGTACCCAGGTGGTCCTGCATCCGGTCAGCGGCCGTCCGGGCCAGGGTCCAGGAGCGTTTACGTAGGCCGGTGGCGAGTACCGCCTGAGCGAGCGCGAAGTCGGCGGCTGCCTCGCAGGCCGGGTCCTCGGAGAGCGCGGCCGCCCGGACGGCGCGTTCGGCGAGCCGCATCGCCAGGTCGACATGGCCCTGGGGCTTGAGTGCGAGCGAGCCGGTGACCAGCGTCTGTACGGCGATCCGTAGGGCCGCCGGGTCGTTCTCGGCGTTGGCGGTGGTCCGGATCTCGGCGATCAGGCGGGGTAGGAGAATCCCGAGCGTCGGGTTGTCGCAGGCCATCCGGGCCCGCATCGCCCGGTCGGCCTCGGCAGCGAGCTGGGCCGGCGGCCGGGCGACGGCCGGCTCGTCGTCGTCCATCGCCTTGCGGATCGCCGGTACGGCCGCCCACAGCGCCAGGTCGTTGCGGGACCGGGGCAGGTACGGCTGGGCGGTGAGATCCATCGTGGATACGCCGAGGGCGGAGGCGAGCGCGATCAGCATGGACCGTTTGGTCACGGCGCGCTTGCCGTTTTCGATCATGGATACGTACTCGCGGCTCACGCCGATCGCGGCCGCGAGCTGTTGCTGCGTCATGCCGGCGATGTCGCGCCACCGCGCGACCCGCAGGCCGATGTAGTCCTCCGGCATCGGGGACACCTCCCATGCCGACGGTACGGATCGAACGCCGTGACGTCGACCAATGTAACTTCCTGTTACGCCTGTCTCGCCTGGTGGTGTCCGACACTGATCATCGTGCCGGTGCCGTGGGGGCGTCGCGGGGTGTCGTGGAGGTGCCGGCGTGCCTGCTCAGCTGCCTGCTCAGCCGTTGGTCAGAGCGGCGTTGGCCGCGCGGATGAACTCCCCGGCGGCCTCCTGCCCGGTGGCGTCGCCACCCTGCACACTCTCGGCGGCGGTGATCAGCAACGCCCGGACCTTGGTGTGCCCTGGCGGCGGCGGCACCGGCGCGGGCCCGAACCGCTCGGCCATCTGCTGCTCGAACGCGAGGGAGTCCTTCATCTTCTCGTCCGCGAGGGTCGCCTGCACGGCCTGACGTACCTTCAAGTTGGAGCTCAGACCCCGCTCGGTGCCGAGGATCCGGCCGGCCTGCGGGTCGTTGACCAGGAAGTCGATCACGTCCACCACCAGCTCGGGGTGCCGGGTGCCGCGGTACCCCGCCCAGTACATCGAGGCCCGCGCCCACTGACCCTTCGGATCACCCGGGTACGAGACCACGCCGAGGTCGTCGCTGGTGTGCTTCTGGAGTTCGGCCAGCTGGTTCGACCACATGAAGGAGGTGGCCGCGTCGCCGGTGGCCACCAGTTGCTGGGTCACGTCGCCGCTGTTCGCCGACTTGATCAGCGCGGCGTCCGGGGTGGCGTCGGCGGCGCGGGCCTGCTCCCACAGCGCGAACCACCTGGTCAGGTCGGCGGCGCTGAAACCCATCCGGCGGCCCTGGTACAGCTCCAGATCCTGGGTACGCAGCCAGAGCCAGAGTGCCTTGTAGTCCCCGGACGGGTCCATCGTCCCGGCCACCTCGCCGTCGGTGAGCGCGGTGATTTCGCTGGCCCAGTCGATGAGCTCCTCGTAGCTCATCCCGATGGTCGGCTCCGCCACCTCCAGCTCGGCCAGCAAAGTCTTGTTGTAGACCATGCCCGGGGTGTTCGCGGCGGCCGCCACCGCGACCGTACGGCCGGCGATCTGTCCGTACTGGACCAGACTGCTCGGGAAGTCGGAGAGGTCTAGTTCGCCGCTGTCGACGTACGGGGTGAGGTCCAGCACGACGTCCCGCTCGGCGTACTCGGTCAGGTAGTTGTCGTCGATCTGGAACAGGTCCGGAGGGTTGCCGCCGACGGCCTGGCTGGACAGCTTGTCGTAGTAGCCGGTGTTGCCCTGCCAGGTCATGGTGAAGGTGACGCCGGGGTGGCGGCCGGCGTACACGTCGAGAGCCTGTTGGGTGAGCTCCGCCCGCCGCTCCGCACCCCACCAGAAGATGGACAGGTTGACCGGCCCGTCCTCGGTGGTGTCCTGGTCGCTGTCGCCGGTGCCGCAGGCGGTGACGCCGACGACGAGGGCAAGTGCGACAGCGAGTGCTCGGGTGCGGGCTCCGCGTGTCGAACGGGCGAATGGTGACACGAGTTTCTCCTGATCGGGGCCGGGTTCGCCGGTCGGCGGCCCGATCATTTACACAAGCGATCCGGGCGGATGTCAACGGTCCGACCGGACGGTCATTGCCGCGTCATAAATCGAAATATTGACATGCGTTCCGCCCCATCGTACCGTTCAGTGCATCGGAAAGCGCTTTCCTCCGTGTCCAGTCCGCGTACCGTCCACGTACCGTCCGCCTCCGGGAGGCACCGCCATGTGGCACCATCCCGACCGTGCCGGCCGCCGTCGCCGGCCCCGCGCCCCCGCCCTCGCCGCACTCACGGTCACCGGCACCGTGCTGCTCATCGCCGGTGCCCTGCTCGCCACCGGCATCACCGGAGCCTGGGCGGCGACCCTGTTCAGCGACGACTTCGACGACGGCGACGCCGCCGGCTGGTCGAAGTCCGGTGGCACCTGGACGGTCGTCACCGACGGCTCCCGGGTCCTTCGACAGTCCAAGACCGACGCCGGCCTCGCCCGGATGTTCGCCGGCTCGTCCAGCTGGACCGACTACCAGGTCCAGGCCCGCGTCAAGCCGCTGAGCTGGACCTCGGCCGGCGGATTCGCTGGACTCGCCGCCCGTTCGCCGGGCGCCACCAGCTTCGACCGGCTGGCACTGCTCGACGGGCGCGTCGAACTGCAGGCCGTACGCAGCGGAACCGTCACCGTCCTCGGCGCCGTCACCCGGCCGGTGCCCGCCGGCACCTGGGCGACGCTCACCCTGGAGGTCTCCGGTGACACCGTCCGGGGCTGGGTCGACGGCACCCTGATCGGCACCGGCACCAGCCAACGCGACCAGGGTCGCATCGGCGTGCAGACCGACCGTGCCACCGCCGCCTTCGACGACGTCACCGTCAGCACCGTCGGGGCCGGCCCGCCCCCGACGCCGTCGCCCTCCGTACCGCCGACGTCCTCGCCATCGGCGAGCCCGCCACCGACGGTCCCGCCGACCACCGCCCCACCGACGACGGCGCCGCCCACGTCCGGACCGGGGCGTGAGTTGATCGTCGCGACCACCGGCGATGACGCGAACCCGGGCACCCTCGCTCAGCCGCTGCGCACGGTGCAACGTGCTGTCGATCTGGCCGTCCCCGGCACCACCATCCGGCTGCGCGGCGGCCGGTACGCCCCGACCACCAACATCCGGATCCTCACCTCCGGCACCGCCGACGCACCGATCACCCTCACCCGGTACCGCACTGAACCCGTGCTCATCGACGGCGAACAGATGCCGCACACCCCGGCACCACTGGGCGGCAGCATCCCCAACATCGAACGCGGCGCCATCCACATGCAGGCCTCGTACTGGCGGCTCGTCGACCTGGAGATCGCCAACGGCCCGTACGGGGTCTACTGCCGCACCTGTCATCACAACGTGTTTCAGCGCCTGACCACCCGCGACAACTACGAATCCGGCCTGCAGATCCAGGGCGACGCCACGTACAACCAGGTCATCGACCTCGACGCGTACGGCAACCGGGACCCGCGCAAGAACGGCGAGAGCGCCGACGGCCTGGCCATCAAGGAAGGCTCCGGCGTCGGTAACGTCGTGCGGGGCGCCCGGCTGTGGAACAACGCCGACGACGGCTTCGACGCCTGGATGTTCCGGTCACCGATCCTCATCGAGAACTCGGTGGCCTGGGGCAACGGCGTCAACCGGTGGGGCTTTCCCGACTTCGGCGGCGACGGCAACGGCTTCAAGATGGGCGGCGGGATCCCCGACGCTGTGCCGCACACCGTCCGCAACAGCATCGCGTTCGGTAACGCCGTCGACGGCTTCATCGACAACGGCAACCCGGGCGCGCACCGTTTCGACCGCAACACCGCCTGGAACAACGGCCGCAACGGGTTCACCGTCAACAGGTCGTCGTCGGTGCTGACCGGCAACCTGGCCGCCAGCAATCCCACCCCGGTGTCGCTGGGCTCGTCGACCGGCAGCGTCAACTCGTGGAACATCGGCGGCACCTGGACCGACGCGTCGCTGGTCAGCACCGACCCGGCGACGATCACCGGGCCGCGCCGCCCTGACGGCGCCGTCCCCACGTCACCGTTTCTGCACCCGATCGGCCAACCCCACCTCGGCGCCCGACTGTAGTCCGGGCGCACCTCGACCCCGCCGCGCCGCCAACCCGGGAATCATCGGCGGTGCGGCGGCCCCGGCCAGGACCTCCGCACCGCCCAGCCTGGCCAGCCCGTCCGCCTGTCAGCCCGGGAGGCGGACGGGCACCCGGCGGTCCCGGCCCGCCGTCGTGATGTACTTGCCGGCGTGGAGCTGCTGCACTCGGGCAAGGTCAGGGACGTGTACGCCGACGGAGACGACCTGATCCTCGTCGCCTCCGACCGGATCAGTGTCTACGACGTGGTGCTGCCCACCCCGATCCCGGACAAGGGCAAACTGCTCACCGCGCTGTCACTGTGGTGGTTCGAGCAGCTCGCAGACCTGGTGCCCCACCACGTCGTCTCCGCCACCGACGTACCGGCCGAGTTCGCCGGCCGGGCCATCCGCTGTCGCCGCCTGGACATGGTGCCTATCGAGTGCATCGCCCGCGGCTACCTCACCGGACTGGGCCTGAAGGAGTACGAGAAGTCCGGCTCGGTCTCCGGTGTCGCGCTGCCCCCCGGCCTGGTCGAGGCGTCCAAGCTGCCCGAGCCGATCTTCACTCCGACGACCAAGGCGTCCGTCGGCGAGCACGACGAGTTCATCACGTACGCCGACGTCGTCACCCAGGTCGGCGCGGAGACCGCCGAGCGGCTGCGGCAGATCACCCTGGACGTCTACCGGCGCGGCGCGACGCTGGCCGCCGAACGCGGCCTGATCGTCGCCGACACCAAGATCGAGCTGGGCTGGGCGTCGGACGGCACCCTGGTCCTCGCCGACGAGGTGCTGACCAGCGACTCCTCCCGGTTCTGGCCGGCCGACGCGTACCAGCCGGGCCGCGCCCAGTTCTCCTTCGACAAGCAGTACGTGCGGGACTGGGCCGCCGGCACCGGCTGGGACAAGCGCCCACCGGCCCCGGAGGTGCCGGCCGAGATCGTCGAGGTAACCCGGGCCCGCTACGTCGAGGTCTACGAACGGATCACCGGCCGCACCTGGTGAGCCCCGGTTCCTCGCCGCTACCGCCGAGCGCGCAACTCGGCGACGCTGACCGCGAGTCCGGATCTTTCGAGGCGGTCAAGTACGTCGTCAAAGCTCCCAGGCGGGTTGCGCCACGAGTCGGCGATCTGCTGCACTGCGGCGTGTACCGTGCTGCGGTCCAAACTGATCTGATCGCGAACGAACTCGTCAGGTGACTTCGGGCCGATGTCCCAGCCGGTCAGCTCATCGGCGGGGAAGTGTCGGAGGTTGGCGGTGACAGTGAGTTGAGCCCGCGCCCGGATCGCGGCGGCAAGTACGTGACGGTCGTCAGGATCGGGCAGTTTGAGCGAGTCGACGAGCGGCTCGTAGCCGGTGATCTTCCAGTCCCGGACGGCAGTGCCCATCAACCTTCGTGTCCGTGCGAGTCTGGCGTCGTCGAGGTCTGGTCGCTGCCGGCGTAGGGCGGCGAGAACCTCATCAAGAATCTGTTCGGTCCATTTGGCGTCGACCAGACCTGACTGGGCGATTCGCAGCAGTAAATCCCGTAGCGTGCTCGGGTACAACACGCTCGCGGCATAGATGACAACGAAGGTCTTGACTCAGGTGAGGTCCATCTCCTGGGCGAGCTGGGTCAGCTCATCGGCTGCGGCACGACGACGGGCGTCGTCCCGGTGTTTGTACGCCAGCAGCGATCCGGCGAGTACCCGCCGGTGGGTGCCCACCTTGCGGAACTGGATCTCACCCGCCTCCAGCAGGCCGATCAGATATGGGCGGGAAACGTTGAGCAGCTCGGCTGCCTGCTGAGTTGTCAGCTCCGCGTGAGCCGGGACGACCGAGACACTGTGGCCGTTCGCCATGTGGGCCAGAACGCGCGCCAACAACTCGATGGCTCCACGGGGCACCACGAGTGTGTCGCCAGCGCCGTCCTCCACGAGTCGAACGGTTGCCGCAGCCTCCTCGTGGGTGCGCAGGTAGGCCTGCACCCGGGGCAGCGCCTCAGCTGCTACCTCGACCGACTGCGGATCAGGCGTGACCGGACTGACCGCGAGAGTCATGATCACCTCCGGGAGGGCAGTCGAAATATGTGCAGCAAGTGTAGCAACCGAAACGGGGTGAGTTCGAGCGTTCGGTGAATCTGGTGGTTGGTGCCCAGATGAACCACGGGCACCAACCACCAGCACGACGACCTGACGCAATGCGCGTTCAGCCGGCGACCGCGTCCTTCGTGGGATCCCCTGGCGACGGTTCCGGCTGCTCGGCTCGTGGCCGACGCTGCGGACCCCGGGCGAGCACGTAGCCGAACAGGAGCACCATCACCCCGACGCCCACCCACATCGCCTGCTGCCAGCCGTCGACGAACGACTGCTGCGCGGCCCGGACCAGCTCGTCGGCGTACGGGCCGGCGTCGTCGGCGGCGGCGAGAGCCGTGGCGATACCCTCCCGGGCGGCGTCGGGCGCGTCGACGGCCAGCTCGTCGAGCCGAGGGTCGACGGCGTTGCGGTAGCCGGCGGACACGATCGCCCCGAGCAGCGCGACACCGAGCGCGGCACCGAACTCTCTCGTGACGTCGTTGAGCGCGGACGCGGTGCCCTGCCGGGAGCGAGGCAGGGCGCTGGTGATCGCCTCGGTGGAAGGGGTCATCGACAGGCCCATGCCGAGCCCCATTGCGAGCATGCCGGGCAGCACCGACAGGTAGCCGCCGTCGACCGAGACGAAGCTGGCCATCAGGGCCAGACCCGCGCCGCCGAGGAAGATGCCGGCCGCCATGGTGGCGCGGGCACCGACCAGCGCGGCCACCCGTGGGGCGAGGCCCGAGGCGACCATCATCAGCAGGGCCATCGGCATCATCGCCAGCGTGGAGCGCAGCCCGGACCAGCCGAGGACGGCCTGGAAGTACGGGAAGAGCACCACGAAGATGCCGGCCTGCACGCCGAACACCGCGAGCAGCGACACCGAGCCGCTGGACAGCCCCCGGTGGCGGAACAGTCGGACGTCGAGCAGTGGCGCGCGCCGACGCAGCTCCCAGGCGACGAAGACGACGGCACCGAGGACACCGACGAGCAGACCCACCAGCGTGGCGGGCGCGGTCCAGCCGTGTTCCGGGCCCTCGTGCAGGACGAAGATGAGTCCGACGGCGGCGAGCACCGACGACAGCGAACCGATGGTGTCGAACGGGTGACTCGACTCCTCGCGGGAGTTCGGGACGTACCGGATGGTCATGCCGGCGGCCACGACGACCAGCGCGACCGGGAGGGCGAACAACCAGCGCCAGTCCGCCACGTCGACCAGGAAGGCCGACAGGTACATCCCGAGCAGGCCGCCGCCGCCGGCGACGGCGGTCCAGACACCGATCGCCCGGGACCGTTCCTTCTCCGGGAAGGTCGAGGTGATCACGGCCAGGGTGATCGGCATGATCATCGCCGCGCCGATGCCGCTGAGCAGTCGCGCGGTGATCATGATCTCGGTCGAGGTGGCGAGGCCGGCGGCGGCGCTGGCGGTCCCGAAGAGGAGGAGCCCGGCGAGCAGTACGGGCTTGCGGCCCCACCGGTCGCCGACCGCGCCGAGCGGCAGCAGCAGCGCGGCCAAGGTGATCGTGTAGATGTTGATGATCCACAGGACGGTGCTCTGCGAAGCGCCGAACGCGACGGCGAATTCCTGCTGGGCGACGTTCAGCCCGGAGACGGAAGCGATCACCGCCATCAGTGCGATGCAGACCGCGACGAGGACGGCGCGGCGTCGACGCGGATCGTGGATCGTCGGGTCGGAATCCGCCGCGGCGGCTTCCGCCACGGCTGTCACCTGCGGAGACAGGCTTGGAGAGGTCATGCGGGAAAGCTAACCCCGGCTTGCTCAATCGGCACCAAGGCTTGCAGGAATGGCAAGACTAACTGGTTGGGGCGTCGCCCGACGACTGTGCGTGTGCCCGCTCGCCGTCCTGGTCGAAGATGGTGAGGATCTCCACCGGCCCGTTCACCGCGCCGATGGAGTGCGGGATCATCGTGGAGAACTCTGCCGCGTTCCCTTGGCCGACCGGGATCTGCCGCTCACCCAGGTGCAGCAGTGCGGTGCCGCTGAGTACGAAGAACCACTCCCGCCCGGGGTGCACGCTCAGATGCCCCGGACCGGTACGGCGCTCCGGAGTGATCCGCATCTTCGCCACCATGCTGCCGCCGGGCTGGCTTGAGCCGCGCGACAACACCCAGGTGGCCAGACCCGGCTCCTGGTGCTTCATCGGCCGGATGATCACGTCGGCATCGTCGACCGGCTCGACGAGCTGGTCGATCGTGGTGTCGAGCGCCCGGGCCAGGGCGACGAGCTGGTCGAGGTCGATCCGCCGGTGGCCGGTCTCGATGCGGCTCAGCGTGGACGGGCTCAGGTGGCACCGGGCGGCAAGGGAGTCGAGACTCCACCCGCGCGCCTGCCGCAGGCCACGGATGCGCTGCCGGACCACGTCGGAAAGCTCGACCCCTGACACGCCCACCATGCTAGGCGCGTCCGGCGGCGGGCCCTGCCGATGTACGGCGCCTTCTTGCGGAAACCGCATGAACTCTTCCGATTACCGGGAGGCTCACTACCGTCGAAGCATGACCAACGAGACCCACGCGGGCCATCCCGCGTTCAGTGCCGACTGGTGGGAGCAGCACTATCAGGCACACCCGACGGGACACGTCTCGCCAGGACCGCAGCTGGTCGCCGAGGTTGCGGACCTGCCCCCCGGTACGGCGCTCGACGCGGGCTGCGGCACCGGCGCCGACGCGATCTGGCTCGCCGGCCGGGGCTGGCAGGTGACCGCAGTCGACGCCTCGTCGACAGCGGTCGGCCGCGCCCAGAAGCTCGCCGCGCAGCAGGAACCGGGCGTCGCGCAGCGGATCACCTGGCTCACCGCCGACCTGACCAGCTGGGAGCCGTCGCAGCGCTACGACCTGGTGACCAGCCAGTACGTGCACCCCGACCTGCCGTTCGACCAGTTCGTGGCACGGCTGGCCGCCGCCGTCGCCCCCGGCGGGACGCTGCTGGTCGTCGGCCACGACCACGCCGACACCCACTCGGCGGCCCACGCCCCGAAGGCCGCGTCGATCGGTATGGACGCCGTTATCGGCTCTCTCCCCGAAGCCCAGTGGGAGGTGGCCGTCGCGGAGTCCCGTACCCGTGACGTGCACCATGACTCGAAGCAGTTGACCATCCACGACTTCGTCGTCCGGGCCCACCGCACGCCGTCGCCCTGAGAAACAGCGCTGTACGTTGCCGGGCTGGCCGATCACGGCCAGCCCGGCAGCCGTTCGTCAGTACGCGGTTCGCCTGCCGGGCGGCGCGTCAGCTCTCGCCGTCGGCGTAGGGCAGCTCCACGTACGCCGTCCAGTAGCAGAGGTCGGCCCGGTGCTCGACCAGCGTGACCGGCTTGCCGCAGTGCTCGGAGATCAGCGTCGCAGCCTCGTCGAGGTCGGATACGTCCGCCTCCCAGTGGTGGTCCAGGTAGAGCTTGAGTCCCGGGTTCTCCCGGCCGAGGTCGAGAATCTCCGCCTCCTTCGGCGGCACCAGGATCACCGTGTAGCGGGCTGCGGTGTGCTCCGCCTCGCTGAGCTGTTCGGGCAGCTCCGGGCCAGGCCGAAAGTGGTCGATCACCGACGGGATCGGCCCGGGGCTGTCCGCCGGGTCGTACGCCCGCACCTTCACCAACATCACAGGCTCACCTCGCTCAGGCTGTGGCTCTCTGGAAAGCAACGTTGCATTCAAGATGGCTACGGCGGTAGCCTCGTGTCAAGAGGTTGGGGACAGGAGGATTTCGATGACCAAGCCGACGCCGCCCACCATCGCCATTCGTGGACTCGCTGGCGAACTACGCGCGCTGCGGCGGAGTCGGAAGCTGAGCGTTCGTGGGGTGGCGGCGAGTCTCGGCTGGCCGGCGTCGAAGTTGTCCAGGATGGAGACCGGTCGGCAGGGCAGCAAGCTGGAGGACGTCGCATCCCTGCTGGTCATCTACGGTGTCGCCGGTGAGGAACGGCAGCGGCTGCTCGCCATGTCGGAGCGCTCCGAGCCCGGCTGGTGGGAGGTGCTGGGAGGCCTTCCGGCCGAGTCCCGGACGTTGATCCAGCTGGAGGCCGAGGCGTCAGCGATCTTCGACTTCGAACCGCTGCTCGTGCCAGGGCTGCTGCAGACCCCCGACTACACCAGGGCGGTATTGCGAGGTTGTGGCGTTCCGGAGGCCGACGCGCAGACCAGAGTCACCGCTCGGCTCGGACGCCAGGCCATCCTTGCGAGGTCCGAACCACCGGCGCTGCACGCGATCCTGGACGAGTCGGCGCTTCGTCGGCCGCTCGGCGGTCCGTGGGTGATGGGTCGGCAACTGCGACATCTCGTGGATGCCGCCGACCGCCCGAACGTCACCCTGCAGGTCGTGCCGTCGTCGGTCGGCGGCTACACGGGACTGGACGGCGCGTTCGCCATCCTCGACTTCCCGCGCAGCCAGACGGTCGTGCACCTTGAGCACAAGATCTCCGGGCTGTTCCTGGAGGAGCCCGAGCAGGTGATCTTCTTTCGCGATGAAGTGGATAGGCTGCTCACGGTGGCGCTGAGCCCTGCCGAGTCGATCGACCTGGTGGCCCGGCTCGCGGCAGAACACGAGCGTGAGTGAGGCGAGGATGAACGCAGCCGACCTGCCAGTGGACTTGGCGTGGCGCAAGTCGAGCCGCAGCGGTTCCAACTCCAACTGTGTCGAGGTGGCTGGCGTGGCTGATCATGGTGTCTCTGGTGCACTCGGCGTCGCGGTGCGGGACTCGAAGGATCCGTACGGTCCGGTGTTGTCCTTTTCTAGCGACTCCTGGTCTGGCTTCGTGACGGCGCTCCGCCGTCGAGGTGACGCTGACGCACGCTAAAACGCGAAAATAGCGTGCGTCAGCGTCACCTCGACGGGCGCGATGTGGTCAGGTGGTGCGTTCGGCGATCGCGTCCCGGACCTTTCGCACCACTTGTTCTTTTCGTCGGAGGACGTCGTCGGCGGTGAAGCGGAGCGCAAGCCATCCGGCTTCCCGGAGCGCGTTGAAGCGGTACACGTCCTTGCGGAACGTCGCCCGCTCCCGGTGGTGGTCACCCTCGTACTCGATGGCGATCCGCCACTGCGGGTAAGCCAGGTCGACCCGCGCGATAAAACGCCCCTGCCTACCCAGCGGGGCGTCTCGCACCTCGTACTGCGACGTTGGTTTTGGCAGGCCGGCGTCGTGCAGCAGCAGGCGGAGTCGGCTCTCCATCGGCGATTCGCTCAACGGCTCGGCGAGGGCGAGGAGTTCCCGGACCTGGTGCAGGCCGCGCAGCCCGGGGCGGGTGTCGATGTACGCCGCGAGCTGCCTACGCGTGACGACGCGGCGGCGCAGGACGGCGTCGAGGGCGCCGAGCGCGTCGGCGCGCGGCAGCGAGCGACCCAGGTCGAACGCGGTACGGACTCCAGTGGTCAAGGGGAGTCCGGTCAAGGACGTGATGTCGTCAGGGGCGAGTGTCCGGTATGCGGACTTTACTCTTGGGTGTGAGTACCGCCTGGCCGTTTTCGGCAGGGCAATGTGTACCGGCACCACCACCTGCCCGGGACCGCTTAGCGGCAGGAGGTCGATCCCCCACAGATAGGCCGCGCTGAGCTCGTGGATCGCCGCGTCGGGCGGCAGCCGTGCGGCGGCGGCCACGCACCACATCCGGTGGTCGTCGGGGTCGTACGAGTCAACGTGTACATATACGTCGGGGAGGATGCGGCGCCAGGACGGCCCGTTGAGCATCCGTCGGGTGATCAGGCCGGCGGCGATGGCGCGGCTGCCGGAGAACGGCTCGAAGCTCAGCTCGCGGGGCACCGTGGCGGGGCGGGACATCGCAGCAGCTTGCCCTGTCGCCACCGTCGTTTCCGCCCGCTACGCCGGTCCAGTCGCGCATCCGACTCAAGAAGAAGCGCTGGCTCAGCCGCGTGGGGCGTACATGATGACGGCGACGCCGATCAGGCAGATCGCCGCGCCGGTGATGTCCCAGCGATCAGGGCGGAACTTGTCCACCACGACGCCCCAGGCGAGTGAACCGGCGACGAAGACACCACCATATGCGGCGAGGATCCGGCCGAAGTTCGGATCCGGCTGCAGCGACGCCGCGAACCCGTACAGGCCGAGCGCCATCACCCCGGCGGCGATCCACAGCAGGCCACGGTGCTCCCGCCAGCCCTGCCAGATCAGCCAGGCCCCACCGATCTCGGCGACTGCGGCCAAGACGAACAGGACGAGGGAGCGCGCTACGGTCACGACGCCGACCCTACCCAGACCCCCGCGAACACCGGGGCACTGTCCCGCTGCGTCGAGGTGACGCTGACGTACCTCATTTCGCGATTTTGAGGTGCGCCAGCGTCACCTCGGTGTTGATCAAACATCGTAAATGGTTGGCGCGGAGCCGGCAGGCATGTGCAGGATCGCGCCCATGACGAGCAGCGACCTGTGGGACGAGCAGACAGCCCAGGGGTACGACCGCACTTCGGCAGAAATGTTCGCTCCGCACGTGCTTGCGCCGACGGTGGAGTTTCTGGCGCAGCTGGCCGGCGCAGGCCGCCCTGCGCTGGAGTTCGCGATCGGCACCGGCCGGGTGGCGATCCCGCTGTCCGCGAAGGGTATTTCGGTGAGCGGGATCGAGCTGTCGCAGCCGATGGTCGATCAGTTGCGCCGCAAGGTCCCGCTGGTCGAAGACCTGCCGGTTGTCGTCGGTGACATGGCGACGGCGACGATTCCGGGGCGGTTTTCCCTGGTGTACGTCGTCTACAACAGCATCGGCAACCTGCGTACGCAGGACGAGCAGGTGGAATGCTTCCGCAACGCCGCCCGGCACCTGACGCCCGGCGGGCGCTTCGTCATCGAGTTGTGGGTGCCGGGCATCCGGCGGTTCCCGCCAGGGCAGACGGCGGTGCCGTTCGAGGTGACGGACCGGCACGTCGGCTTCGACACCTACGACATGGTCACCCAGCAGGGCACCTCGCACCACTACCGACGCAGCGACGACGGCAGCGCCAGCTACGGGTGCAGCAACTTCCGCTACATCTGGCCGGCCGAGTGCGATCTGATGGCCAAACTTGCCGGCCTGGTGCTGGAGCGGCGGGTAGCGGACTGGGACGGCTCGCCGTTCACCTCCGACAGCGAGAAACACGTATCTGTCTGGCGCAAGCCGGCTACGTAGCAGCTCTGGAGATGGCTGACGACCCGGGCGTGCCGTATAACGGGCGGCTACGGCCAGCGGCAACACCGACGATGGAGACGATGCTAGGCTGATACCTCGATATCTAGCAGGTGGGTGAGATATATGAGTCGCACTGTGATCGACGTCGACGACGAGATGCTGCTCCGCGCCCAGCGTGCCCTGCGGACCACCACCAAGCGGGACACGGTGAACGCCGCGCTTGAGCTGGCCGCCGCTGTCGATGCCAACCGTCGTGCCGAGTTGCTGGAGTCCTTCCGTGAGCTACTCGGCCGGCTCGATGTCGACCTCATCGAGCAGGACGAGGCTGACGATCACAAGGACATCGCGGCGTGACCTACCTGGCCGACACCTCGATGGTGGTCCGCCTTCGACGGAGACAGGACATCGCTCCGCAGTGGCTCGACGCGGTCCGTGCTGGCCTCGTCGCGGTCTGTCCTCCTGTCGAGGCGGAGCTGACTCGGGCGGTGGCCAGCAAGGCAGACCGTGATCAACTGCAGGCCACCCTCCGCTCACTGTTCGCCTGGCATCCCGTGCCGGACAGCGCCTGGGGCTTCGTCGAACGTACCCAACACGAGCTGGTCAACCTTGGGAACCACAAAGGGCCGTCGGTAGTCGATCTTCTCATCGCTGCCACCGCGCAAGCCTGGGGTCTGACCGTTCTACACATCGACAACGACTTCGACACGATCGCGGCGGTGACCGGGCTGCGGGTCCGACGTGCGGACCGTGTCTGACCGGTCGGAATCCGGATGCGGACGCGGACGCCGTACCGCTAGCGTCTGTGGGCAACAGCGACGACGGAGCCGAGTAGCGGTTGCGCCCACCGGAGTGACAGAGAGCCGCCCACAGCTGAGAGGGCGGACTCCGGCCCAGCCGTGAAGACCCTCCTGAGCTGCGGGAAAGAACGGCCCGGCGGCAGCGTCGGGCTCAGTAGACTCCCGCCGCCTCGCCCACGTCACGGGTAAGCGAAGGCTGTGCCGCGTTCACCACGCGGTGCGGCGAAGGTGTGGTGGCACCGCGAGGATCCCGCTCGCCCACGCCTCTCTGGGGACGCGTTGCGCACACCGGAGGAGGTCACCACCATGCAACGCATCCTTTCCGCTCATCTACCAGCCCACGTTGGCCAGCCCGTACGGCTGGCCGGCTGGATTCACCGGCGGCGGCTGCTGAAATCCGTCGCTTTCCTGATCCTGCGCGACGCCGCCGGGCTCGCCCAGGTCGTCGTCACCGACCCGGCGGTACGGGCCCAGCTCGAACAACTGCCGGAGGAAACCGTCGTCGCCGTCACCGGCACCGCGACCGCCCAGCCGGCCGCCCCCGGTGGCGTGGAGGTGACCGGTCCGACGATCACGCCGCTGTCCGACCCGGCGGCACCCGTACCGTTTGATCTTTATCGGCCGGACCTGCGGGCGAACCTGCCGACGATCCTGGACCACGCGCCGGTCGCGCTGCGGCACCCGAAGCTGGCCGCCACGCACCGGATCGCGGCCGCCACCGTCGCCGGCTTCCGAAAAACACTCACGACGATGGGGTTCGTCGAGATCCACACCCCGAAGATCGTCGGTACGGCGACCGAGAGCGGCGCGAACGTCTTCGCCCTGGACTACTTCGGCCGCCGGGCCTATCTTGCCCAGTCCCCGCAGCTCTACAAGCAGATCATGGTGGGTGTCTTCGAGCGGGTTTTCGAGGTGGGGCCGGTGTTCCGGGCCGAGCCGAGTGACACCGCCCGGCACCTGGCCGCGTACACGTCGCTCGACGCCGAACTCGGCTTCGTCGACGACCACCGGGACGTGATCGCCGCCTGCCACGCCACCGTCGCCGGCATGCTGGCGGCGGTCACCGAGCGCGCCGGGCCGGCGCTGGAGCTGCTCGACGTACGGCTGCCGGCGTTGCCGGCCGAGCCGGTGATCGTGCACTTCGCCGACGCCCTCGACATGATCAGCGCGGCGACCGGCCGGGACGTCACCGGGGAGCCGGACCTGGCCCCGGAGCACGAACGCTGGCTGGGGGAGTGGGCGCTGCGCGAGCACGGCAGCGACTTCGTCTTCGTCGAGGGCTACCCGACCCGGCACCGGGCGTTCTACACCCACCCGGACCCGGGCCGGCCCGGCTACTCGCGTGCGATCGACCTGATCTTCCGGGGCGTGGAGCTGGTCAGCGGCGGGCAACGGCTGCACCGGTACGGCGACTACGTCGACGCGCTCGCCGAGCGGGGCGAGACCGACCTGACCCCGTACGCCGGTTATCTGGACGCGATGCGGTACGGCATGCCACCGCACGGCGGCTTCGCGTTCGGGTTGGAGCGGTTCGTGGCCCGGCTGCTCGGCGTACCGAACATCCGGCAGGTCACGCTCTTCCCGCGCGACCTGCACCGCCTCGCCCCCTGACCCTCGACGGTGTCGTCCGGTGCCCCGCGACCAGCGGGGCACCGGACCACCGCCTGGCGGTCAGGGCCGGCGGAGTCGGACGGCGACGAAGGACGGCGACTGGTGCAGCTTGTGGTAGGCCGCCTCGTCGACGTCACGCAGGCTGGGCACCGGGCGTGGTTCGACGAACCGCTCCAGGCGCAAGCCGGCGTCCAGCAGTTCGCCCAGGAACGTCTCCAGCGTCATCCGTTGATAGTGGATCGACATCTGCCCGCCGGCCAGTGGAAGATCGACCCAGTCGTCGGCGAAGTACGAGCCGCCGAAGTGCCGCCAGTCGGCGGTCGGGTGGGTCGTGGAGGCCAGTAGCCACCCGCCCGGCCGCAGCACCCGCCGTAGCTCGCCGAGCAACTGTCGTCGGTTGGCGACGTGGTGCAGCATCAACGCGCAGATCACCCCGTCGAACGACGTGTCGTCGATGAAGTCCAGCGGATCCTCGACGTCGTGCCGGTGCAGTTCGGCCCGGTCGCCCAACCTGCGTCGGGCGTGCGCCAGCAACGTCGCGCTGCCGTCGATCCCGACGACCTCGGCACCGCGCGACAGCAGCTCCGTCGCGTAGTGCCCGGCCCCGCAACCGACGTCGAGAACTCGCTGCCCGTCGACGTCTCCGGCGAGGGCGAGCATCGCCGGTCGGTCGACGTAGGCGTTGTACGGGCTGGTGTCGGCGTGTCTGGCGAAGTGGTCGCCGAGCTCGTCTTCGTAGGCGGTGCTGGTGGGCATTCCGACAGCATCCCGCCGGCCGCTGTCCATCGCGAACGGTTCGGTGGTGACCTGCCGTTGTGGCTGCCGGCCGGCGCGGCGGCCCGCCACGAGATCGAGTCGTACGTGTGGGAGCTGGAACGCCGCGCCGGACAGCAGCACGTCTACTCGCCGGGGCCGGGCAAGCGGCAGAGGTGCAATTTTCAGGTCGCTGGACCAACTTCACCGACGATTGGGTGAATTTTCCGATGGCCGGTTGCGCACCGTCAATCCACTATCAACAGGTGTCGCTGGAAACGTTCCTGGGAGAACTGCTATCCGTCGGCTTCATCTTGTAGTGTTCGTCGAGCAACGCCCGTTATCCGGCCTCCGTGAGGTCGACGAGGTGCCCTACCGCAAGCTGCGCCAGTGGCGGCGGGAGACGTGGCCGAGATCGACCTTCTCTCGGGCAAACTATCGATTTGATGTGGGCGGTTCAGTTGGGCCTTGACGGGTTGAATCCTCCGTCGGGTCGGCGTTCTCGGTGAGCGATTGGAGGGTGGCCGATACCACGGCTTCCGCCTGTTTGGGACCTATGCCGTTGTCTAGGGCATTCTTTAACAGTTGGGTGCGTAGCTCCTCAAAAAGGATCACGTCATGAGGTACCTGCTTGGCTGGGACCACGAGGTATTTTTGCTGTTCAACTAGGCGCCGCATCTTGCGGAGTGAGTAGGCGAACGCGCCGACGGCGTTGGCGACGCTGGCGGCCGACAGGGCCAGTAGCGTGGCCATCAATGGCTCCATGTCGGACTCCCCTACTTCAGTTCGGCGACAATCACGCAGGATAGGCTGGAGAGGGAGGCGGCAATAAGTACGCCCCAGGAAAGATTCATGTAGTTGTCCGTCACGCTCTCGGCTCCATTGGCGCTTCCGTAGACGGCGGCGCCAATGGCAACGATAACGATCGATATAATTATTGCTGCGGCGCGAGTGATCTGTACGTATAAGTTGATTATCATCGGCCTGTCGGGAGAGTGTAGCTCGAAGACAATCTCCCCGACTCCACTGGCGGTTAGTCCTGCGGCCACCAGGAATAGCTCGCCGCTGCCGAGTATTGAGGCCTTCGTCAAGGCTTGGTTGTCGGCGAAGACGAAAAGTGCCTTCAAGAGGACCGGAAGCATGCCAATTAGAAGGCTCACCAGGGTCCATTTGATGAGCTTGATGGCTATGCGATGAGGTGTGGGTATTGTGCCGATCATCTAGTTATTCCCGATTGGTTGTTTGCGTTGTAGGCTTGTCTCCTAAAGGGAGTATCGCACACCTGAGCAAGGTTCACTGTCTACAATTGGGCAATTTGGGAGCTTGTCGTATCTTAACTTTTGTGCACATGGGGGGTTGACTGAATGGTGATCTTGTATAGGTGTGCCGCACTAACACTCTGAAGTCTGTCGATGTGATGATTGTTGATCATGATTTCGGCAGGGGCGTGCGAGGTGGGACGCGTGATTCAACGCCTGCGCGTGTGCCGCTCGTCGGGTTGACGGTGATGGTTGTCTCCGGGGCGGGCGCGTGGATGCCGATCGCCGAGAAAGGACGGGGGATCAGTCGGGGTCGTCGACCCAGTCGAGGGTGCGGGTGACGGCCTTGCGCCACTGGGCGTACTCGCGGTCGCGGTGCGCCGGGTCCATCGCCGGCCGCCACTGCGCGTCGGCCCGCCACTGGGCGCGCAACGTGTCCAGGTCCGGCCAGAAGCCGACCGCCAGCCCGGCCGCGTACGCCGCCCCCAGACAGGTCGTCTCGCTGACCGCCGGGCGGACCACCGGCACGTCGAGCACGTCGGCGAGGAACTGCATCAGCAGCCCGTTGGCGGTCATCCCACCGTCGACCCGCAGCCGGCGCAGCGCCACGTCCGAGTCGGCGTTCATCGCGTCGACCACCTCGCGGGTCTGCCACGCCGAGGCTTCCAGCACCGCCCTGGCCAGATGGCCCTTGGTGATGTAGCCGGTCAGCCCGGCGACCACGCCCCGGGCGTCGGCCCGCCAGTGCGGGGCGAACAGTCCAGAGAACGCCGGCACGATGTAGCAGCCGCCGTTGTCGTCGACGCTGCGGGCCAGCTCCTCGACCTGCGCCGCGCTGGAGATCAGGCCCAGGTTGTCACGCAGCCACTGCACCAGCGACCCGGTCACCGCGATCGCCCCTTCGAGCGCGTAGTGCGCCGGGGCGTCACCGATCTGGTACGCCACAGTGGTCAACAGCCCGTGCTGCGAGGTGACCGCGCTCGTACCGGTGTTGAGCAGCAGGAAACTGCCGGTGCCGTAGGTGCATTTGGCCTCGCCGGGTTGGAAGCAGGTCTGCCCGAACAGGGCTGCCTGCTGGTCACCGAGGGCGCTGGCCACCGGTACGCCGGCCAGCGCCCCGCCGGCGACGTCGGCGTCCGCCGTACCGTAGATCGCGGCCGACGCAACGATCTCCGGCAGCATCGCGGCCGGAATGCCCGCCGCGGACAGGATCTCCTCGTCCCAGCGCAGCGTGTGCACGTCCATCAGCAGGGTGCGGCTGGCGTTGGTGACGTCGGTGACGTGCCGGCCGGTGAGCTTCCAGATCAGCCAGGATTCCATCGTGCCGAACAGCACTTCGCCGCGCCGTGCCCGCTCGGCCAGCCCGTCGACGTGTTCGAGCAGCCACATCGCCTTCGGCCCGGCGAAGTACGTCGCCAGCGGCAGCCCGGTGCGTTCCCGCAGCCGCTGCTCGCCGTAGGCGTCGCCGAGGCGGTGCAGTTGCGGCCCGGTGCGGGTGTCCTGCCAGACGATGGCGTGGTGCACCGGCCGGCCGGTGACCTTGTCCCACACCACGGTGGTCTCCCGCTGGTTGGTGATGCCGATCGCGGCCAACCCACCGGCGGTGACTCCAGCGTCGGCGAGGGCCTGCCGGACGACCTGTTCGACGTTGGCCCAGATCTCCTCGGCGTCGTGCTCGACCCAGCCGGGGCGGGGGAAGATCTGCCGGTGTTCGCGCTGCGCCATCGTGACGATCGCGCCGTCGGCGTCGAACACGATGCAACGCGACGAGGTGGTGCCCTGGTCGATGGCGGCGATGTACCGTCCGGCGGCGGCCGGGCTGCTCTGCACGGTCATCCCGCCAGTATGGCCGTGGCCAGCGCACCCCACCCGCCCCGCTGGCGCTGGTAGCGTGCCGCCCATGGCCTGGTTCGATCTTCCCCTCGATGAGCTGCGGCGCTACCAGCCCGAGCAGTCCCCACCGGCGGATCTGCGCGCGTTCTGGGACGACACGCTCTCCGACGCCCGGTCGATGGCGGCGCCGCCGGTCGTGACCCAGGTGGCGACCCCGCTGCGCATGATCGACACGTACGACGTGAGCTTCACCGGCTTCGCCGGTCAGGAGATCAAAGGCTGGCTCAACGTCCCGTCGGGCGCCGCCGGGCCACTGCCGGTCGTCGTCGAGTTCATCGGGTACGGCGGCGGCCGTGGCCGTCCGCTCGAATGGCTGCTCTGGGCCAGTGCCGGCTTCGCCCACCTGGTGATGGACACCCGGGGCCAGGGCGGGTCGTGGCGGGGCGGCGACACCCCGGACGCCGGACCGGACGGCTCCGGGCCGACGACCCCCGGCTACCTGACCCGGGGCGTGCTGGATCCGGCCGGCTACTACTACCGGCGGCTGATCACCGACGCCGCCCGCGCCGTGGAGATCGCCCCCGAACTGCCCGGCGTCGACGGCTCCCGGCTTGCCGTGGTCGGCACCAGTCAGGGCGGCGGGCTGGCGCTGGCCGCCGCCGCGCTCGCCGGTGACCGGGTCGGCGCGGTGGTGTCCCGGGTGCCGTTCCTGTGCCAGATCCGGCGGGCGGTGACGATCACCGACGCGGATCCGTACAACGAACTGGTCCGGTTCTGCCGAATCCAGCCGGAACGGGCGGCGGCGGCGTTCGCCACGGTCGACTACGTCGACGCCGCCCACCTGGTGCCGTGGGCGAGCGCCCCGGCGCTGTTCAGCGCCGCGCTGATGGACCAGACCTGCCCGCCGTCGACGGTCTTCGCCGCCTACCACGCGTACGCCGGCCCGAAGGAGATCGAGGTGTACGAGTGGGACGGCCACGAGGGCGGCCGGGCGCACTTCGACCAGTTGTCGATCGAGTTCGTCCGCAAGCAACTCGGCTGAGCCCGGCATCGACTCGGCCGAGCCCGGCCCGGGGTCGCGTCGGGCACGCCCGCCCGGCCTGACCTACGATCACCTGGTGCGTGACATCGCGGTGTTCAGTGGCAGTGCCCACCCCGAGCTGGCTGCGGAGATCTGCACCCATCTGGACGTACCGCTGCACCCGGTGCGGGTCTCCCGGTTCGCCAACGACTGCCTCGAGGTGCAGTTGCAGGCCAACTGCCGAGAGCGGGACGTCTTCCTGATCCAGCCGCTGGTGCCGCCGGTGCAGGAGCACCTGGTGGAGCTGTTGCTGATGCTCGACGCCGCCCGGGGCGCCTCGGCCGGGCGGATCACCGTGGTGCTGCCGCACTACGCGTACGCCCGGTCCGACAAGAAGGACGCCCCGCGGATCTCGATCGGTGCCCGGCTCGTCGCCGATCTGCTGGTCTCCGCCGGCGCCGACCGGGTGCTGGCGATGACCCTGCACTCCCCGCAGGTGCACGGCTTCTTCAGCGTGCCCGTCGACCACCTGCACGCGCTGCGGGAGCTGGCCGCGCATTTCCGCAACCACGACCTGACCGACACGGTGGTCGTCTCGCCGGACCTGGGCAACGCCAAGGAGGCCGCCGCGTTCGCCCGGATGCTCGGCACCCCGGTCGCGGCCGGCGCCAAGCAGCGGTTCAGCGACGACCGGGTGCAGATCAGCGCGGTGATCGGCGACGTCGTCGACCGCGACGTGATCGTCCTCGACGACGAGATCGCCAAGGGCAGTACGGTGATCGAACTCATCGACCACCTGCGGGACCTCAAGGTCCGGTCGATCCGCATCGCCTGCACCCACGGGCTGTTCTCCAGCGGGGCGTTGGACCGGTTGAGCAGCCAGGACGGCGTACTGGAGATCGTCTGCACCAACACGGTGCCGATCCCGGCGGGCAAGCGGGTGCCGAAGCTGCAGGTGCTGTCGGTCGCGCCGGCCCTGGCCGAGGCGATGCGCCGGATCCACAACGGCGAATCGGTCAGCGCCCTGTTCGGCTGAGGTCAGCGCCCTGTTCGGCTGACCGGATCGTCAGCGTCGGCGCCGGTGTCGGACAGCCCGAGGCTGATCCGTACCGTGGTGCCCTCCGGCCCGGTGGCGACGGCCATCGTGTCGGTGAGCCGCTCGGTCAGCCACAGCCCCCAGCCGCCGGCGGTGTTCGGGGCGGGACGGTCCCGGCGGCGCAGCCGGTCCGAGCCGATGCCGGCCCCGTTGTCGGAGACCTCGCAGAACATCGACTGCGCGTCGCGCCACATCCGCAGCCACCCCCGGCCGCCGCCGTGCCGGACCGCGTTGGTGATCAACTCGTTGACCGCGAGCACGAAGTCGTCCAGGCGCTGCCCGCGCATACCAGCCGACGTGGCGCACGATGCCACGTGATGCCGCAGGTCAGTGACCTGACCCCGGTCGAAGGTCTCGCTCAGCAGATCCATCGGGTCGATAGGCACGACCGTACGCGATGATGGGGGATCTGCGTCGGTCATGGCCCATCCGGCTGCTGGTCGTACGGTGCTTTCGCGGCGTTCTCACCCTACGTTGACCGGTTCGGAATTGCATCTCGCACCCGGCGTGTCCGCCCACACCGCCCCGGCCCGGTCAGGTGTGCCATCGTCGTCACGTGCGTCACAGCCCTGCCCCCACCGGAACCCTGAGCGTGCCGCTGTGGCGGGCGATCGCGGTCTTCCGGTTCGCCGCCCTCGGCTACGTGCTGGTGCTCTACGCCCGCAACGCGGCGGACTACGCGCACCCGTTCCTCGCGGCACCCGTACTGCTCGGGATGATCGTCTGGACAATCACCGCGACCTGGGCGTACCCCCGGCGTCAGCTGCGTCGCTGGCCGCTGCTCGCCACCGACCTGGCCGTCGCGCTGGCCACCCTGCTGGTCAGCCCGTGGCTGATCGGCCGGCCGGCGCTCGCCGACGGGGTGCCTACCATCGCCGTCGCCTGGCTGGCCGGCCCGGTGCTGGCCTGGGCGGTCACCGGTGGCCGCCGGCTCGGGGTCGCCGCCGCCGTGGTCCTGGCCGCCACCGACCTGGCGGTACGGGACCGGCTCAACGAGTCGTCCGTGACGCCCGGGGTGCTGATGCTGTTGGCCGGCATCGCGGTCGGGCACGTCGCCCGGCTGATCGCCACTGCCGAGCAGCGGCTGCGGCGGGCGGTCGAGCTGGAGGCCGCGACGCGGGAACTGGCGGCCGCGACCCGGGAACGGGAACGGCTGGCCCGCGACATCCACGACTCGGTGCTGCAGGTGCTCGCGATGGTCGCCCGGCGCGGCGCGCATCTCGACGGCGAAGCCGGCGAGCTGGCCCGGCTGGCGGGGGAGCAGGAGTCGGCGCTGCGGGCCCTGGTCACCAGCCGGCCGACGGCACCGCCGACGGCACCAGCGGGGGCACCAGCGGCGGACGCCGCCGCACCGTCCGGTGCCGCGACCGACCTGCGGACCATGGTCGCCGGGTACGCCGCCCCCCGGGTCTCGGTAGCCGCCCCGGCCGAACCGGTGCTGCTCCCCGGACACCTCGCCGCCGAGGTCGCCGCCGCGGTCGGCGCGGCCCTGGACAACGCGCTGCGCCACGGCGGACCCGACGCCCGCGCCTGGGTGCTCATCGAGGCCGAGCCCGATGCCGTTACCGTGTCGGTCCGGGACGACGGCTGTGGCATCGCCCCCGGCCGGCTCGCCGAGGCCGCCGCGCAGGGCCGCCTCGGGGTGAGCCAGTCGATCCGGGGGCGGATCGTCGAGGTGGGCGGCACGGTACGGATCCACTCCGCGCCCGACGAGGGCACGGAGATCGAACTGCGGGTGCCGGCCCCGGCGCCCGGCTGACGGTGGTGGGACAGGAGCGCGGCGAATGACAGCCGACGAGCAGGCGACGGCACCGGTCCGGGTGATGGTGGTCGACGACCATCCGATGTGGCGCGAAGGCGTCGCCCGCGACCTTGCCGAAGCCGGTTACGACGTGGTCGCCACCACCGGGGAGGGCCGGCAGGCGGTACGGATCTGCGCGGCTGCCCGACCCCAGGTGGTCGTGCTGGACCTGCAGCTGCCCGACGTCTCCGGGGTCGAGGTGATCCGGGGCCTGCACGCCGCGCGACCCGGCGTCCGGGTGCTGATGCTCTCCGCCAGCGGCGAGCAGCAGTCGGTGCTGGACGCGGTCAAGGCCGGCGCCACCGGCTACCTGGTGAAATCCGCCAGCCCGGCGGAGTTCCTCGACGCGGTGGCGCGGACCGCCGCCGGTGATGCCGTGTTCACCCCGGGGCTGGCCGGCCTGGTCCTCGGCGAGTACCGCCGGCTGGCCGCCACCCCGGAACCCGGCGGCGACGAACCACGGCTGACCGACCGGGAGACCGAGGTGCTGCGGCTGGTCGCCAAGGGGCTGTCGTACAAGCAGATCGCCGCCCGACTGGGACTGTCCCACCGGACGGTGCAGAACCACGTGCAGAACACCCTCGGCAAGCTGCAACTGCACAACCGGGTGGAACTCACCCGGTACGCGATCGAACGCGGCCTGGACGAGTAGCCGGCCTGCGGGGCGGCGACGGTCAGCCGGCCTGCGGGCGGCGACGGTCAGCACAGGCCGGCACTCCGGTCAGGTGGCGATCGGCCGGTCCGCCGGTGGTTCGGTCTCGTGGATGGCCAGCTCCTCGGCGCTGGCTCCGCCGCCGGCCGCGCCGGCATCCGTCGCCACCGAGTCCGGTTCGTCGTCGGTGGGCGCACCTTCGTCGCCGGCGACCAGTCGACCCACCAGGCCGTCCCCGGCCGCACCGCCGAGCCGGCCGTGGTCGTACACCGACACCGGCGAGTCGGGATCCGAGTAGGGACCGGGGTCGAGCACATCGGCGTCGCGCTGCGCCTGGGTACGGGCCTGCTCGCTGTCGGCCTCGTCACCGAGCGCCCGGTCGACCGGACCGGCGAGCGGATCGGTCACCGGCTCCGGCAACGACTCCCGGGCGATCTTGTAGTCCAACGACTCGCCGTCGCGCTGCTCCTGCGCGGTGTTGCCGAAGTGGTCCACCGCCACCGGCACGTCGCCCGGGATGCTCGCCGGGTCCGGGCCGTCGGCCTCCCGGCCGCTGGCCACGTCGTCGTACGCGGTCGAGTCGTCGTCGGCGATCTCGGGGATCCCTTCGGACTCCGTGTCGGAAACCGGCCGGGGGAAGTCGTCTTCACGCATGCCGTCCCAATACCCGTCGGTGTGCGGGTCACACACCGGGTGCGGACTCGCCCTACCGGGACTCGCCGTACCCGGACTCGCCGTACCCGGACTGGCTGGACCGGTCCGGGCGGCGGCGCAGCGGCGGCGGACCACCGTCGCCGTCGCTGCCGGTCGGCACCACCGGGTCACCGACGGGAGCCACCGGGCTCGCCGTGGTGCGGCCCGGTCGGACCTCGTACGGATGCGAGGCCGTCGTCGCCGACGCGCCGCTGACCACGTCCGCCGCGAAGTCCTTGTCGGCCGGGCGGCCCGGGCGGTAGCCGAGGTCGGCGCCGGGCCGCTGCCCGGCGGGCGCGACAGCCGGGCGGACCGGAGCGACCGAACCGGACGCCGGGGCGGTGACCGTACCGGGTGCCGGGGCCGCCCGGCCGGTCGCCGGGCCGCGACGGCGCTCGCGCCCGGCACCGGCGGCCCGTCGACCGATCAGGTACCCCACCGCCGCGCCACCCACCAGCAACGCCCATCGCGCCGGACCGGAAACCACACGTCCCACCTCAGGCTCCTTCCCACGAACGGTCCGCCGGGTCGAGCACGGCCCAGACCAGTTTTCCGTCGGCGAGTGCGGTGCAGCCCCACCGGCGGGCCACCGATTCGACCAGCCACATCCCCCGCCCACCGAGTGCGGTCGGCGACACCGGCGAACCGGGTCGCGGTGCGCCGGGGGAGCCGTCCCGGACCGACAGCCGCAGACAGCCGTCGCGGTAGCCGATCCGCACCGACATCGCCGTACCGGCGTGCACCACGACGTTGTTGACCAGCTCGGTCAACGCGAGGGCGGCCGGATCGATCAGCTGCGGGACGTCCCACTGTCGGCAGGCGCGGGTCAGCAACGCCCGCGCGGAGCGCGCCGCGCCCGCGACCGGTTCGAGCTCGACGCCGAGCGCGCGGGCCGCCGGCGCCCCGGCCAGCAGGGCGCACGCCAGCTGACGATCCGGCAGTACGGAGAACCCGGCGGCCGCCCACAGCGACCCGGCCCCCGGTGGCGGGGCGGTGCAGACCAGGCCGCCGGCGGGCCAGTCGGCGACCGTCTGCGGGACGTCGGCGAGGCGCAGCAGCGCCGTCGGTTCGGCGACGTGCAGCCCGGAGACGTCGACCCCGAGCGGGGCGGCCCGGTCGGCCAGGCAGTCGAGCAGCGCGTCACGTAGTTGCCCCACGGTGTCGGTGGTCAGCTCGCCGACCAGCCGGACGATCGGCTGTGACGACAGTCGCACGGCGGCGGTACGCGGCGTTTCGTCGGGCCGATCCACGGCGGTGCGCCGCCGGGACGGTACGTCACCGGACGGTCCGGCGGCGTCGCGGCGCGGTGACGTACCCGGTGGGCGGATGCGGCTGCTCCGCGTCCTGGTCGCTGCCATACGTACTGGTACCCCGGTTTGCTCCGGTCATACCGCCGGTGTGCGTTGTCGCACCTCATCCCGGCCTCACCCCAGGGTGGTGCTGCCCGGAACCGGGTGTTCGGCCGGACGGCAGAGGTTAGAAAGAACCACTACCAACGGTGACGAACCCACGGAGGTGACGATGCGGGTCGCTCTGGTGTCCGCACACGGTGGAGCGTCGCTGCGCCGTGCCGGCCCGGACCGGGACCCCGCCCGGTGCCCCGCCGACGTGAACCCGGCCGGTCAGCCGCTGACCGGCACCGCCGCGCACATCGCCCGGCTCGCCCGCGAGCTGGCGGCCCTCGGTCACGAGGTACGCGTACACCAGCGGTGGACCGACCCCGACGAGCCGCACACCGTCGAACGCGACGGCTACCAACTGGTACGGATCCCGGTCGGGCCACCGACCCGGCTGCCCACCGCGGACCTGCTGGCGTACCTGCCGGAGTTCGGGCGGATGCTGGCCGGCCAGTGGGGTTCCGGCCAGTGGACGCCGGACGTGGTGCACGGACACTTCTGGCCCGGCGGGCTCGCCGCCGCCAGCGCGGTGGCCGACGGCCGGATCCCGCTGGTGCAGACCTTCCACAGCATCGGCAGTCATCAGCAGCGCATGCTCGGCAGCGGGTACCGGGGCCCGCAGGTCCGGATCGCGTTGGAGCGGGCGCTGGGCCGGGTCGTCGACGCGGCGGTCGCACAGTGCACCGAGGAGGTCGACGAACTCGCCCGGCTGGGTCGGGACCGGGCGTCGGTGGTGCTGATCCCGCCCGGCGTGGACACCGCCCGGTTCACCCCGGATCCCGACCCGCCCCGGCGGCGGCGTCGACGGCTGCTCGCCGTCGGCGACCTCGTCCCCGGTTCCGGCCACGACGCGCTGCTCGGCGCGTTGCGGCTGGTCGGCGACGCCGATCTGATCATCGTCGGCGGGCCGTCCCGGGCCGAACTGGCCGACGACCCCGGTGCCCGCCGGCTGCTCGAGGTGGCCCACCGGTACGGGGTCGCCGACCGGGTCGAACTCGCCGGCGCGGTGCCGGCCGAGGAGATGCCGCAGCTGTACCGTTCGGTCGACGTGGTCGTCTGCGCCGCCCGGTACGCCCCGGTCGGCACCGTGGCGCTGGAGGCGATGGCCTGCGGCATCCCGGTGGTCGGGTACGCCCACGGCGGCGTCGCCGATTGCGTGGTGGACTCGGTGACCGGGCGGTTGGTGCCGGTGGGCGACGTCCGGGCCCTCGGCGTCACCGTACGGCGGCTGCTCGCCGACGAGGCCGAGCGGTTCGCCTTCGGCCATGCCGGGATCGACCGGGTCCGGTGCCGCTACAGCTGGGAACGGACCGCAGCCGCCGTCGAACGGCTGTATCAGCGGGTGCTCGGATTGCGGGGTACGCCGGAGGCGGCGTCGACGGTCGCCGTGGTGCCGCCCGACGGCGAGTCGGTCGCACCGGTCGAGGTGGAACTGGACCTGACGGCGATCGACGCCGACGCGATCGAGCCGGCCCCGACCGCCGCTGCCGTCCGGGCCGCCTGACCCCCGCCGACGCGGGTCGGCCCGACCTCGCCACGGGCCGTGGGAACGCCCCCGGGGTGGGCGGCCGGAACGCCCCCGGGGTGGGCGGCCGGTCCGGCGACCGCCGGTCGGGGCGCGGCGACCGCCGGTACGGCACCGCTGTGCTGCGCCGCCGAGTACCGGGTCAGACCCACCACCGAGGCGAGCGTGATCAGGAAACCGACCGCCGCCAGCCACTCCCGGCCCGGCCAGATCTTGTCGTTGAGCAGCAGCAGACCGACGATGGCCGCCGGCACCGCCCCGGCGGCGTCCATCGCGGCGATCGCGGCAGTGACGGAGCCGCGCTGCATCGCCAGCCCGATCAGCCACTGGCCGATCGCGGAGTGCGCGATCAGCAGGTAGAGCAGCGGCTCGGTGAGCAGGTCCTGGTAGTTGTCGGCGCTGGCGAGCGGCCGGGACGCGACCGCGGCCGCCGAGAACGCGAACCCGGCGAGCAGGCCGAGCCCGACCGAGGCCGACGGCCCGGTGAACCGGGCGGCGAGCGCCCCCAACGCGGCGATCACCACGGTGGACAGCGCGATCACCGCCACCGCGCGGGGGCCGAGCTGATGCGCCGGTGCCGGACGGGCGGAGACCACCAGCGCGGTCACCCCGATCAGCAGCAGCACCAGCAGCGCCACCTCGGCCGCCGGCAGCCGCCACCCCAGGGTCAGCACCCCGAGCAGCGCGGTCACCCCGAGCGCGGCGGCGACACTCGCCTGCACCAGGAACAGCGGCAGGTCCCGGCGGGCGAAGAAGGCGAACACGAAGGCGAGGATCTGGCAACCGACCCCGACCAGATAGACCCGCTGGCGGGCCAGGCGCAGCAGCAGGCCCGGGTCGAAGCAGTGCCGGACAGTCGTACGGGCTGCGGCGACGGCCTGGAACAGATGTGCGACGCCGTACGTGGCGACCATCGCCGCGAGGAAACACCAGCCGGTCGACGTCACCCGGCGAGGATAGACGGTGGCTTCGCTCACATCCGTGCAGGCCGGCGTGATCCCGGCGATCTGGCAGTCGTCGACACGGTCGGCGACGAACCGGACGACCGACCGTCAGCTGAGCCGGTGCAGCAGGTCCGAATGCAGCTTCCCGTTGCTGGCGACGGCGCTGCCGCCGGCCGGCCCCGGCTTACCGGTCAGGTCGGTGAAGGTGCCACCGGCCTCGGTGACGATCGGGATCAACGCGGCCAGGTCCCACAGCGACAGCTCCGGCTCCACCATCGCGTCGACGGCCCCCTCGGCGAGCAGCATGTAGCCGTAGAAGTCGCCGTACGCGCGGCTGCGCCACACCGAGCGCATGATGTCGAGCATCGCGTCCAGCCGTCCCGACTCCTCCCAGCTGGTCAGCGACGAGTAGCAGAAGCTGGCGTCGGCGAGGCGGCGGACCCCGGAGACCCGGATCGGGGTCGCGGCCGCGGTGTGCCGTCCGGCGTACGCGCCGTGTCCGACCGCCGCCCACCAGCGGCGCCCCAGCGCCGGCGCGGAGACCAGGCCGACCACCGGCTGGTCGCGTTCCATCAGGCAGATCAGGGTGGCCCAGATCGGCACCCCGCGGATGAAGTTCTTGGTGCCGTCGATCGGGTCGATCACCCACTGGCGGTTGCCCGGACCGGCCGCCGCGACCGAGGCACCGAACTCCTCGCCGAGCACCCCGTCCCGGGGGCGGGTCCGGGCGAGGGTGGCCCGCAACGCCTTCTCCACGGCGGTGTCCGCATCGGAGACCGGGGTGAGGTCCGGTTTGGCTTCGACACTCAGGTCGAGTGCCCGGAACCGGGCCATCGATATCGAGTCTGCAGTGTCCGCGAGCAGGTGGGCGAGGGAGAGATCGTCGGCGTACCGGGCCATGGCGGGAAAGGTATCGGATTACCGCACGCGATGGTCGGAGGTCCCCTGGTCGGCCTCTCCGGCGCGCGAGTCCAGCAACCGGCGGTACGACGCGAGCCGTCGCGCGTCGGCGTTGCCGGCCGCCACCCAGGCCGCCAGCCGGCACTGCTCGGCCCCGCCGGTGTGCTCGCAGTTCGGCGGGCAGTCGAGACTGCCCTCGACCAGGTCGGGGAATCCGTGCAGCAGGCTGTCGGCCGACACGTGGGCCAGCCCGAAGCTGCGCACCCCGGGCGTGTCGACGATCCACCCCGGATCGGCGTCGCGGTCGGCGCCCGCCCCGGCACGGCTGGCCGCGCCTGGTCCGTCGCCGGAGCTGGCCGCCGGCCGCCGGGGCAGCCGCAGCGCGACGGCGCTGGACGACGTGTGCCGGCCCCGGCCGATCGCGCTGACCGTGCCGACGGCCCGCAACGCCTCCGGGACCAACCGGTTGACCAGGGTGCTCTTGCCGACCCCGGAATGCCCGACGAGCACCGACAACCGGCCGGCGAGCCGCTCGCGCAGCTCGGTCAGGTCGCTGCCCGGCCGGCACAGCACGTACGCCAGGTCGAGATCGCGGTAGTAGTCGACGACCTGTTCCGGGCCGGCCAGGTCGGCCTTGGTCAGGCACAGCAGCGGCGCGATCCCGGCGTCGTACGCGGCGACCAGGCACCGGTCGATGAACCCGGTCCGGGGTGGCGGATCCGCCAGCGCGCTCACGATCACCAACTGGTCGGCGTTGGCGACCACCACCCGCTCCAGTCGCCCCTCCGGGGTGGAATCGTCGTCGTCGGCGGTACGCCGCAGCACCGACACCCGCTCGTCGATGCGCACGATCCGGGCGAGACTGCCGGTGTCGCCCGAGACGTCGCCGACCAGGCCGACCCGGTCACCCACCACCACCGCCCGGCGGCCGAGCTCCCGGGCCCGCATCGCGGTCACCACCGGTGGCGGCCCGTCGGGGGAGTCCGGGGCGGCGTCGGCGAGCACACAGCCGTACCGGCCCCGGTCGACGGTGACCACGAACCCGTCGACCGCGTCGGAGTGCGCCGGCCGGGTCCGGGTACGCGGGCGGGAGGACCGGCGCGGGCGGACCCGTACGTCGTCCTCGTCGTACTCCCTGCGCCGACCGGCCAGGACGGTGCTCCCCTCTACGGATGCCGGTGTCCGCGCCACCGGCTGGTCACGAGTCTGCCAGTTCGCCCGGGTCGCCGGCGGCCACGGCCGACCACAGGGTCGGGAATTCGGGCAGCGTCTTGGAGGTGCAGCCGACGTCGGTCAGCTCGACGTCGGGCACGACCAGCCCGAGAACGGCCGCCGCGTGCGCCATCCGGTGGTCGTCGTAGGTGCGCCAGGTGCCGCCGCGCAACGGTTTCGGGTCGATCTCCAGCCCGTCGGGCAGCTCGGTGACCTGGGCGCCGAGGCCGGTCAGTTCGGCGGCGAGGGCGGCCAGCCGGTCGGTCTCGTGCCCCCGGATGTGCGCGACACCGGTCAGTCGCGACGGCGAATCGGCCAGCGCGGCGAGCGCCGCGAGCACCGGGGTGAGTTCGCCGACCTCCCGCAGGTCGGCGGTGAGGCCGTGGATGGTGCCGGTGCCGGTCACGGTGAGTCCGGCCGGGCCGACGGTCACGGTGCCACCGAGCTGCTCGACGAGGTCGGTCAGCTGCCGGATCGGCTGCACGCTGTGTGTCGGCCAGCCGACCAGGGTGACCGTACCGCCGGTGACCAGCGCGGCGGCGAAGAACGGCATCGCCCCGGACAGGTCCGGTTCGACCACGCAGTCGCGGCCGGCCAGCTCGCCCGGCTCGACCCGCCAGGTGTCGGCCACCGAGTCGTCGACGACGGCGCCGGCGGCGCGCAGCATCTCGACGGTCATCCGCACGTGCGGGGTGGACGGCAGCGCGGCACCGACGTGTCGGACGGTCACGCCGTCGGTGAACCGGGGCGCGGCCAGCAGCAGGCCGGAGACGAACTGGCTGGACCTGGTGGCGTCGACCGTCACGGCACCACCGGGGACCTGCCCGGTGCCGTGCACGGTGATCGGCAGCAGGTCGCCGTCGGCGGCGTCGATGTCGACCCCGAGTGCCCGAAGGCCGGCCAGCAGCGGACCGAGTGGCCGGGTCCGGGCGTGCGGGTCGCCGTCGAAGGTGACCGGGCCGTCGGCGAGCGCGGCGACGGCCGGCAGGAAGCGCATGATGGTGCCGGCCAGACCGACGTCGATCTGCGTCGATCCGCGCAGCGGGCCGGGCCGAACGGTCCACCGCTGCGCCGACGAGGTGTCCAGGTCGACGCCGAGCGCGCCGAGAGCGGCACTCATCAGCGTGGTGTCCCGGGCCCGCAGCGGCCGGGTGACGGTGCCGGGTCCGGCGGCGACGGCGCCGAGCACCAGGGCGCGGGCGGTCATCGACTTCGATCCGGGCAACCGCAGGGCGGTACGGACGCCGCCGGCGGCGGTCGGCGCGCTCCACGGCCGGGGCGGTGGGGGCGTGGTCAGTTCGGGCACCCCTACAGTGTGCCAACCCGGTGCCCGCCGGACCGACTAGCCTGGGCGCCATGTGCGGGCGGTACGCGACCACACGCAGCGCGGCGGACCTCAGCGCGCTGTTCGAGGCGCTGGACGACACGGCGGAACCGCTGGCGGCCGACTACAACGTCGCTCCGACCGACGCGGTGCCGATCGTGCGGTTGTCCCGCCGGGCCGCCGAGGCGGCCGCGCCGGCCGGGGAGGGGGTCGACGCGGGGCAGCCGCCGGCGCGGCGGGTGCTCGGCCTGGCCCGGTGGGGGCTGGTGCCGCCGTGGGCCACCGATCCGAGGATCGGGGCCCGGATGATCAACGCGCGGGCGGAGTCGGTGGCGACGAGCCGGGCGTTCGCCCCGTCGTTCGCCCGCCGGCGGTGCCTCGTGCCGGCCGACGGCTGGTACGAGTGGGTACGCCCGCCCGGCGCACGGCGCGGTGCGGCGCAGGCGTACTTCATGACGCCCGCCGACGGCCGGCAGTTGGCGTTCGCCGGAATCTGGTCGGTCTGGTCGCGGCCCGAGCCGATGATCACCAGTAGCGTGATTACCACCGCCGCCCTGGGCCCGCTGGCCAAGGTGCATGATCGGATGCCGCTGCTGCTGCCGGAGGACCGCTGGTCGGAATGGCTCGACCCGGAGGTGGACGGTACCGCGTTGCTGACCCCACCGGATGACGATTACCTCGGCGGTATAGAGATCCGTCCGGTCGGCTCGGCGGTCGGCAACGTGCGCAACAACGGGGTTGAACTGGTCCGACGGGTCCCACTGGTCGGCGAGCAGGGCGAGGTGGGCGGGCCCGGGCAGGCCAGCCTGTTCTGACTGTCACCCCATGGTACCGCTCCCACCCGCGTACGGCATCAACCGTCGTGACTCCTGGTGTTCATCTGGCCACTGACGTGGAGGTTTGCCAGAGTTGCGACCGAAACGCCGGATCGAATTTTCCCCAGAATCGATCCAGCCCCTTGTACGTGTGTGGCGAAGTGCGATAGAAACCAGCGCCGACAGTGGATTTGGATTCACTCCAAGCAAACGACTTTGATCAATGTCTGTGATCCCACGGGGGAGGTGGGTAAATGACACGGGCGCGAATGCCCCGGCCGCACGAGGTCGCTGCGGCACGCCGCGACCCCAGGCTGCTCAGGGCGATGGCGGAACGCCGTCTGGACGAGGCGTGGCGGACCCGCGGTGTCTGCCAGAGCGTCGACCCGGAGACGTTCTTCCCCGCGCCGAGCGAGCCGCCCGACGCAGCGGTGGCGCTCTGCCGTACCTGCCAGGTGCAGGGGCCGTGTCTGGCCTGGGCGCTCGACGCGGGCGACAGCCACGGGGTGTGGGGAGCGACCACTCCCCGGGAACGTCGGGCCATGCTGGTGGCCTGGCAGGGCTCCGCCGACCCGGACGATGCCGGCCCCGGGGACGCCGACCCTGGGGGCACCGGACTCGACGGCACCGGACTTGCCGGCACCGGACTCGACGGCACCGGTCCCCACCACGCCGGGCCTGGCGGCGCTGATCCCGACGATGCCGGGGTCGACGTCGAGCCGGTGCACGAACGGCTGCTCAGCCTGGTGCCGCTGCGCTGAGGCGGGTCACCGGCACAATGGGCCGGTGACCGAGACCTCACCGGCGGCCGCCGTACCGGAGCTGACCGGCCAGCAACGGACCGTGTCGACCCCGCGCGGGCCCGCCCGGGTCGACCTGGTCGTCCCGGATCCGGCCGTGACCAGTCTGCTCGTGCTCGGCCACGGGGCCGGCGGCGACGTCACCGCCCCCGATCTGTCGGCGCTCACCGCCGCCGCCACCACGGCAGCGGTGGCGGTGGCCCGCGTCACCCAGCCCTACCGGGTCGCCGGCCGGCGGGCCCCGGCCCCGGCCGGCCACCTCGACGAGGCCTGGCACGCCGTCGTGGCCGACCTGCTGGCCGGCTTCGACACCACGCCGGCGCTGATCGTCGGGGGCCGGTCCAGCGGTGCCCGGGTCGCCTGTCGGACGGCGGCCGCGCTGGGCGCGTCCGGCGTCGTCGCGTTGGCTTTCCCGCTGCACCCGCCCGGCCGGCCGGAGCGGTCCCGCCTCGCCGAGCTGGACACCGGCCGGCCGACCCTGGTTGTCAACGGCGACCGGGACCCGTTCGGCGTGCCGGCGCCCGCCCCCGACCGCGACGTGGTGGTCCGACCGGGGCAGCGGCACGACCTGAAGGGCGACCCCGCCGGTACGGCCACGATCGTCGTCCGGTGGCTCGCCGGGCACGGCTGGGCCCGCCCCTGACCGACCAGCTCGGCTCCGGCCCGCCCCGAGCGGCCCGGCCGGGGCGGAGGTGTGGCGTCGGCGCGTCGACCGTGTCCGGCCCCGTCGTGCCGTCGTTGCATCGGATGTCCGTAGCGCCGAGCCGGCGTCCGGCGATGCCGCGGGGGCGACACCACCGCGGGAAACTCCCAGGCCCCTCTCGGCTCCGGTGCCCATCATCGGCACCGGAGCCGGGACGGGCGCCGCACCGGTCCCCGACACCCGCCGCTGGCGCGCTGCCGGAATGCCCGGACACCCACCTGGCGTTACATCCCTCGGAAGTAGCGGCGACGAAGGGTGGAGCGGGTGCGAACCGACATACGGGGCGGGACGCGGGCGGCGGCGGGACGGGTTGCCGGTGGTCGGCTGCCCGGGTCCGCCGACTGGTCACCGGAGCACTGGGCGACGGGCGTACGGGCGGTCGGACAGCCTGCCACACGACTGGTGAGCACGGGCACACCTGACCGAACCACGGTTTCCGGTCGGTCGGTGCGCGTATCCTCGGCGGGACAGTCGAGGGGGGACGAGCGGTTGACCCGATCAGAGCAGACAGAGCAGCGGCGGGCGCGGTTCGAGCGTGACGCGCTGCCCTTCGTCGACCAGTTGTACGCGGCCGCCCTGCGGATGACCCGCAACCCGGCCGACGCCGAGGACCTGGTGCAGGAGACCTACCTGAAGGCGTTCTCCGCGTTCCACCAGTTCGAGGAGGGCACGAACCTCAAGGCGTGGCTCTACCGCATCCTGACGAACACCTACATCAACTCCTACCGTCGGCGGCAGCGTCAGCCGGTGCAGGCCCCGACCGAGGAGATCACCGACTGGCAGCTCGCCGCTGCCGAGTCGCACACGTCCAGCGGGTTGAAGTCGGCCGAGACCGAGGCCCTGGAGCGCCTGCCGGACAGCGACATCAAGAACGCGCTGCAGCAACTGCCGGAGGAGTTCCGGCTCGCCGTCTACCTCGCCGACGTGGAAGGCTTCTCCTACAAGGAGATCGCCGACATCATGGGGACTCCGATCGGGACGGTCATGTCCCGGTTGCACCGGGGCCGGCGGAACCTGCGTGGCATGCTGGAGCGCTACGCCACCGACCGTGGCCTGCACCGGGCCCGGTCGACGAAGCCTGCCGCAGCCGGCCAGGAGGTGTGACGATCGTGCAAGGCGGTGACTCGTTCGACCAGGACTGCCGGCAGGTGCTCGCCGAGGTCTACCTCTACCTGGACCTGGAGTGTGCCGAGGAGCGGCGGCAGCGGATCCGGCACCACCTCGACGAATGCTCCCCGTGTCTGCGGGAGTACGGCGTCGAGCAGGAGGTCAAGGCGCTCGTCGCCCGCTGTTGCGGCAACGAGACCGCACCGGCCGAGCTGCGGGACCGCCTGCGGGCCAAGCTCAGTGAGTTCGTCTTCGACGCCGAATCCCGCGAGTTCCTGCCGGACTAGACCCGGTAGCCCGGCGGTCAGCACTGCGGTCGCCGGTCAGGGCCGCAGCGGCCCCGACCGGCGACCGGCGGCATCAGGAGTTGGGGCGCTTGCCGTGGTTGGCCGCGCTCTTCTTACGTGCCTTCTTCTTGCGAGCCTTCTTGGCCATGTGTCCTCCCGTCGGACGGTGACTCCCGTAGTTCGGGAGCTGACCTGTTGATGCTAGGCCGGCCCGGTCACCGGCATGCGCGGTGGGCACGTGGTGGGATACCTTCCGCATGTCGCGTTCGGCACGTACGAAGGAGGGCCGGCAGATGGCCGAGGAGATCCGGGCCGAGATGGTGGCGAACGTGTGGAAGGTGGTGGCCGCCGCCGGCGACACCGTCTCCGACGGTGACACCCTGGTGATCCTGGAGTCCATGAAGATGGAGATCCCGGTGGTCGCGGAGGCGGACGGCGTGGTGGCACGGCTGGCTGTCAACGAAGGCGACGTGGTGCAGGAAGGTGACCTGATCGCGGTCATCGAGTAGGCGCGCCGTGCCGGTCAGTCCCGGCCCAGTAGCCGGCGGATCAGTCCCGGCCGGCGTTGCCGGGGCACCCGCGCCGACCGGCCGGCGATCCGCCGTGCCGTGGCGGTCGTCGCGGCGTCGAGGTCCGGCGTGGCCAGTGCCAGCTGTGCCAGGGACCACAGGATCGGTACGGTCCGGTGCCCGGCGACGTCGACCGCGTCAGCGAGCCGTTCGGCCACCACCCGGGCCACGTCCGGGCGTACCGCCGGGTCCACCCACGCGGCGGTGACCAGCGCGAACAGCGCGGCCTCGGCGGACCAGTCCTCCACCCCCCAGGCGACGTCGACCAGCACCCGGCGGCGGGTCGAGTCCGGCCATGCCTCGTCGGTACGGTGGTGCAGGATGCCGAGGCACGCCCACACCTGTACGCAGCGGAGCCAGCCGGCCGGGTCGATTCCGACCTCGTCCGGCGTCGACGGCGGGTGCACCAGCAGCCCGAGCAGGTCGTCCAGGTCGAGGGTGGCGAGCACCACCGCGCTGTCGTAGGCCGCCGGCGGATGGTGCCAGACCGGCTGGGCGAGCTGCTGGATCCGTTGGCTTGCCTTGGTCGACGGCCGGTCCAGCACCGGGTCGGCCTGCCAGCCGGCGTAGCGCCACAGCTGTCGGACCGGGGCACGTCGTGGCTGGCGGGGGTCGGGGCTCGGGGTGCGTTGCACGGTGACCGGCAGGCCGGGTAGTTCGGTGCCGAGCAGCCGCATGGCGCTGGGGGGCTCGGGCTGGCGCAGGGACAGCCGGGTCGGCACCAGGCCCCGGGTGAGGGCCCGTTCGATGGTGGCGACCACGGTGCCGCCAGCCGCGGGCAGCCGGGCCAGCCAGGGCCGGTCGTGGCAGCACTCGGCCAGGTCGTGGTGTTCGTGTGAGTCGTCGGGGTGGTCCCGGACGAAGTCGGCGAGGGCGACCAGGTGGCGTAGTTCGCCGTCGCGGCGGTAGCGGAGCCGGTGTGCCGTGTGGACGGCACAGTCGAACGTCGGGTTGCGGGCGAGTGCCTGTTCGATCCAGTCGATGGCCTCGTCGAGGCGCCCGGAGTCGGCCAGGGTGCCGGCGATGTCGGCGTAGATGGACAGGTCGTCCGGGTCGTGGGCGCTGGCCCGCCGGAGCGCGGCGACCGCCTCGGCGGTGCGCCCGGCGCTGCGGTAGGCGTACCCGAGCCACACCTCGGCGAGTTTGGACGGTTCGGCCCGTACCCCCTGCGTGGCCCAGTCGAGTGCGGTGGGGATCTCACCGAGCCGACGGGCAAGGGCCGAGCTGGCGCCGAGCAGCAGGCCGTGGTCGGCGTGCGCGGTGGTGGCGTGCTCGGCCAGTCGCAGGTACGGCAGCAGCGGCGGGCGGTCGACGTCGGGCACCGGATCGGGCACGCTGGCGCAGATCTGCATCAGCACGATGGCGATCTGGTCCGGGTCCAGGCGGGCGGGCAGGTCGGCGGCACCGACCCAGGGAACCCCGGCCCAGTTCACCGTGGGGGCGTGCCCGGTGGCGGCGGCCAGCAGCTCCAACCCTTCGCCGGCCCGCCCGGCGGCGGCCAGCAGGTGCGCCCGGGCGACCACGGTGCCGATGAAGACGTGTTCGTCGAGGGGGAACAGGTCGAGTGCGCCGTCGGTGCGGGCGGCCAGCCGGGTGAGCATCTCGTGCACCTCCGGCATGGTCGGCGCGTGCGTGATGGCGCCGGCGACGTGGTCGGCGGCGTGCCGGTAGTCACCCTCGTCGAGCGCCATCCGGGCCAGTGCCAGCTCACCCTCGGCCGCCAGCCGTGGGTCGTGCAGTCCCTCGGACACGTTTTCCCGATCCTCGTGTCGTGATCGTCTCCCCTTGGCTCCGGGAGCCTAGGGCACGCGGCACCAAACGGCGTACCCTGCGCGGTGCTGATCGTTTCGTTGCCTTCGACGCCCAAATCGTGCAAGAATGAGCACGCTTCACGCTGATTCGCGCAGAACTGGGGAGGCATGCGATGACCAACGGAAATCTGGCGGCCGGTGGCGGGCCTGGTCCGGCCGGTCGTGGCATGGCAGCCGACATCGCCGAGCAACCGGCCGGCTACGCCCGGCTGCTGCAGCCCGACCACGTCGCCGCGATCGCCGACGTCGCCGCGACGATCGTCCGCCGCCGGCCCCGGCACGTGGTCTTCACCGCCCGCGGGACCTCCGACCATGCCGCCCTGTACGCGGCGTACCTCACCGAGATCCGCCTCGGCCTGCCCGCCGGGCTCGCCTCGCCCAGCACGGTGACCCTGTTCGGCGCCCGGCCCGACCTGCGCGACGCCCTGGTCGTCGGGGTCAGCCAGAGTGGCGGCTCACCGGACCTCGCCGAGGTGCTGCGGGTGGCCCGGGAGCAGGGCGCGTCGACCGTCGCGGTCACCAACGCGCCCGACTCGCCCCTGGCGGCGGCCGCCGAACTCACCGTCGACATCGCCGCCGGCCACGAGCGTGCGGTCGCCGCGACCAAGACGTACACCGCCGAACTGCTCGCGCTGCTGATGCTCGTCGAGGGCGTCCGCTCCGGCGACGGGACGCTGCCGGCGGCCGAACGGGCCGTGCTGGACACCCTGCCTGCGCTGGCCGCCCAGGTCCTCGCCGATCCGACCGCCACCGAGCTGGCGCACCGCTACCGGTTCGCGGCCCGGCTGGTCACCACCGGGCGCGGGTACGCCTACCCGACCGCGCGGGAGGCCGCCCTGAAACTGATGGAGACCTGCTACCTGCCGGCGCTCGCCTTCTCCGGCGCCGACCTGCTGCACGGCCCGCTGGCGATGACCGACCCCGACGTGCCGGTGCTGGCGGTGGTCGGCTCCGGTCCCGGTGGCGAGTCGATGCGGGAGGTGCTGCACCGGCTCCGCCAGCGACGCGCCGACGTGCTCACCATCGGTGCCGGTGCCGGTGCCGGTGCCGGTGCCGACACCGGCCGAACCGGCCCGGCCGGCGACGGCGGCCCGGCCACCGCGATCGTGCTGCCCGACGTCGACGAGCGGTACGCCCCACTGCTGGACATCCTGCCCGCGCAGCAGCTCGCCTTGGCCCTGGCGGTCGCCCGTGGCGAGGACCCCGACGCGCCGCGTGGCCTGGCCAAGGTCACCGCCACCCGGTGAGGGGTGTCCGTGCCCTGGCCGGGCATGGCAGGCTACGAGCGTGTCGACCCTGCGTGATCTCGTCGAGGAACACACCACCCTGCGTCCGGTCGACATCGACCACCTGCACCGGCTCGCCGGGGAGTGGCAGCTGTTGTCCGACCTGTCCTTCGCCGACCTGCTGCTCTGGGTGCCGGTCGACGACGACGGGACGTTCCTGTGCGTGGCCCAGGTGCGGCCCACCACCGCCCCGACGGCGTACCAGGACGACCAGGTCGGCCGGACCGTCGACGGCCCGGAGGTCGCCCACCTGACGATCGCGTACCGCCAGGGTCGGATCTGGCGGGAGGGCGACCCGGTCTGGTACGGCAACACCCCGGCCCGGCACGAGGCGATGCCGGTGCGGCTGCGCGCGGCCGACGGCGAGTCCGGGCGGATCATCGCGGTGATCGGCCGGGACACCAACCTGTCCACCGCCCGCACCCCCAGCCAGCTCGAACTCAACTACCTGACCACCGCCGACGACCTGGCCCAGATGGTGGCCGACGGCACCTTCCCGCCGGTGCGCCACCCCGGCGAGACGACCTCGGCGCCCCGGGTCGGCGACGGGCTGATCCGGCTGGACGCCAGCGGCAAGGTCACCTATGCCAGCCCGAACGCGCAGTCGGCGTTCCGCCGGATGGGTTTCGCCGCCCACCTCGTCGGCGAGGACCTCGCCGCACTGTCCCACCGCCTCGCCGACGACCCGCTGGAGGGCACCGACGCGGCCAACCGGATGCTGGTGGCGCTGCGCGGTGAGGCACCGCCCCGCAAGGAGATCGAGGCGCGCGGCGCGACCATGCTGACCCGGGCGTTGCCGCTGATGCCGGCCGGGGTGCCGATCGGGGCCCTGGTGCTGGTCCGCGACATCACCGAGGTCCGACGCCGGGACCGGGCGCTGATCACCAAGGACGCCACCATCCGGGAGATCCACCACCGGGTGAAGAACAACCTGCAGACGGTCGCGGCGCTGCTGCGGCTGCAGGCCCGCCGGGTCGAGCAGCCGGCGGCCCGGGCGGCGTTGGAGGAATCGGTACGCCGGGTCGCGTCGATCGCGCTGGTGCACGAGACGCTCGCCATGTCCAGCGACGAGGCGGTCGAGTTCGACGGCATCGTCGACCGGGTGGCCAGCGCGGCCACCGAGGTCGCGGCGACCGCGGTGCCGGTGGCGATGCGCCGCGACGGCAGCTTCGGGGTGCTGCCGGCGGAGATCGCCACGTCGCTGGTGATGGTCCTCAACGAGCTGCTGCTCAACGCCGTGGAGCACGGCTTCCCCGAGCCGGACGACGACGCCCCGGTGCCGGCGGCGCCGCCGCCGGTCGCCGAGGTGGTCGTCGCGGTGCACCGGCAACGCAAACAGCTGCACGTGACGGTGGCCGACAACGGTCGGGGCCTGCCGGCCGACTTCGACGCCGACGCCGGCAGCCGGCTCGGGCTGCAGATCGTCCGGGCCCTGGCCACCGGCGAGCTGCGCGGCACCATCGAGCTGCGCGACCGCGACGGCGGCGGCACCGAGGCGGTGCTGGTCGTCCCACTGGCCCGCCGCTGAAACAGCGCCGGTGGGTGTCCGCCGCCGACCGGTGGGAGCTGGTCCGCCGCCGACCGGTAGCGGGTGAGTCGGGCCACAGCCCGCCCGTCATGTGGGACATCGGCTACGGTGCGCTGGTCTGACCGGTACGGATGTGGCAACATCCAGGTCATGACCGCTGCCGTTGAGCGCCGCTTCGTGGCCCGCCGCCACGTCGATTACGGTCGCGTCCGCAGCGCCATCTGTCCGGCTGGCTGAGCACGCCCGACCTTTTTGTGTTCCGGGCGGCATCCGCGCCGGCCTCCTCGATCTGGCCAGACCATCGTCGATGGCCCCGAGCGCTGCGTGCCGCCGCCGACCGAGTGACCACCCGCAGACACGGAGGACGCCCCGATGGCGCGCAGCAGCACCCCGACCCGACCCGGCCGCCGGCGCGGCGAGGGGCAGTGGGCGCTCGGGCACCGCGAGCCGCTCAACCCCAACGAGCGGACCAAGAAGGACGACGATCCGCTCAACGTCCGGGCCCGGATCGAGACCATCTACGCGCACGGCGGGTTCGCCTCGATCGACCCGGCCGACCTGCGTGGCCGGTTCCGCTGGTGGGGCCTCTACACCCAGCGCAAGGCGGGCATCGACGGCGGGCGCACCGCCGTACTGGAGCCGCACGAGCTGGAGGACGAGTTCTTCATGCTCCGGGTGCGCATCGACGGCGGTCAGCTGAACCTGGCCCAGCTGCGCACCATCGCCGACATCTCGCAGCGCTACGCCCGGGACACCGCCGACATCACCGACCGGCAGAACATCCAGCTGCACTGGATCCGGGTCGAGGACATGCCGGCGATCTGGAAGGCCCTCGAGGACGTCGGCCTGCACACCACCGAGGCGTGCGGTGACTGCCCGCGGATCGTGCTCGGCAGCCCGGTCGCCGGGGTCGCCGCCGCCGAGAAGATCGACCCCACTCCGGCGATCGACGAGATCGTCCGCCGATACGTGGGCAGCAAGGAGTTCTCCAACCTGCCCCGCAAGTTCAAGTCGTCGATCTCCTGGCTCGCCGACACCCCGCACGAGGTCAACGACATCTCGTTCCTCGGGGTCGACCACCCCGACCACGGCCCCGGGTTCGACCTGTGGGTCGGCGGTGGGCTGTCCACCAACCCGATGATCGCCCAGCGGCTCGGTGTCTGGGTGCCGCTGGCCGAGGTCGCGGACGTCTGGGCCGGAGTGGTCGGCATCTTCCGCGACTACGGCTACCGCCGGCTGCGCCACCGGGCCCGGCTGAAGTTCCTGGTCGCCGACTGGGGCGTGGAGAAGTTCCGCGAGGTGCTGGAGAAGGAGTACCTCGGCCGGGCGCTGCTGGACGGGCCGCCGCCACAGCTGCCGGCCAAGCCGATCGACCACATCGGCGTACACGAGCAGGCCGACGGTCGCCGCTACGTCGGTGCCGCCCCGGTCGTCGGACGGGTCTCCGGCAGCCAGCTCACCGCCCTGGCGGACCTGGTGGCCGCGCACGGCTCGGACCGGGTACGGCTCACCCCGTACCAGAAGCTGCTGGTCCTCGACGTCGCGCCGGACCGCGTCGACTCGCTGGTGGACGGGATGCGCGCGATCGGCCTGGAGGCCCGGCCGTCGGTGTGGCGGCGCGGCACGATGGCCTGCACCGGCATCGAGTTCTGCAAGCTCGCCATCGTCGAGACCAAGCGGCGGGGCGAGGAGCTGGTGGCCCACCTGGAGCAGCGGCTGGCCTCGGCCGGGCTCACCGACGACACCGACATCACGATCCACATCAACGGCTGCCCGAACGCCTGCGCCCGGACCCAGGTCGCCGACATCGGGCTCAAGGGCCAGCTGGTCGTCGGGCCCGACGGCCGGCAGGTCGAGGGGTACCAGATCCATCTCGGCGGTGGCCTGGGAATTGCCCAGGGGCAGACCGCCGGCTTCGGGCGCAAGGTGCGGGGTCTGAAGACCACCGCCGACGAGCTGCCCGAGTACGTCGAACGCGTGGTCCGCCGCTACCTGGCCGGTCGTACCGAGGGCGAGTCGTTCGCCCAGTGGGTCGTCCGCGCCGACGAGGAGGAGTTGCGATGAACGAGCGAGGTGAGGTGCGATGAGCACCGAGACACGCACGGCTCCGCTCTACTGCCCGTACTGCGGGGAGGAGAACCTCCGCCCGCACCCGGACGCGCACACCGCCTGGGAGTGCCACGCCTGCGCCCGGGTCTTCACGGTCCGGTTCACCGGCCTGCTCGCCCGGCAGGTGAACCGATGAGCCCGGTCCTCGCCGCCGACCTGAACCTGATCCGGCTCGGCCCGGACGCCGACCGCCCGCCGACCCGCCGTAGCCCCGCCCAGTTGCGCGAGCTCGCCGAGCAGGCCGGCCGGGAGCTGGACGGAGCGCCGGCGGAGGAGATCGCCCGGTGGGCGGTGGAGACCTTCGGTGACCGGTTCTGTGTGACCAGTTCGATGGCGGACGGGGTGCTGGCGCACCTGGTCTCCCGGGTCGCCCCCGGCGTCGACGTGGTGTTCCTCGACACCGGGCTGCACTTCCCGGAGACGTTGCGGGTCCGCGACCAGGTGGCCGCCACGATGCCGGTCAACCTGCGGTCGATCCGGCCCCGGATGACCGTCGGCCAGCAGGACGGCGAGTTCGGCCCCCGGCTGTTCAACCGGGCCCCGGACGAGTGCTGCGCGTTGCGCAAGGTCGAACCGCTGGAACGGGCCCTGGGCGACTACGACGCCTGGGCGGCGGGGCTGCGCCGTGACGAGTCCCCGACCCGGGCCAACACCCCGGTCGTCGGGTTCGACGCCCGCCGGGGACGGGTCAAGGTGAACCCGATCGCCGCCTGGACCCAGGCGGACGTCGACGCCTACGTCTCCCGCTGGGGCGTGCCGGTCAACGAGCTGTTCCGGCAGGGCTACACCTCGATCGGCTGCTGGCCGTGCACCCGGCGGACCACCGCCGGGGAGGATCCGCGGGCCGGCCGGTGGGCGATGTTCGAAAAGACCGAGTGCGGTCTGCACCAGTGACCGGGTCGACGCGGCCCGCCGACCGGGCCGTCCCGGTCGAGGCCGCGCCGATCGTCCTGGTGGCGCACGGCAGCCGCGACCCTCGGGCCGCCGCCGCCACCCGGGCGCTGGTGCGGGCGGTCGCCGCTGCCCGGCCCGGGGTGGACGTGCGGGCCGCCTATCTCGACCACGCCGGCCCGCGTCCCGGCGCGGTGCTGGCCGACCTGCAGGCCGCCGGCTACCCGGCGGCGACCGTGGTGCCGCTGCTGTTGACCGAGGCGTTCCACGGGCGGGTGGACCTGCCCGAGGTGGTCCGGGTGGCGCGGCGCGACGGCCTGCGGATCCCGGTGGCGCTGACCGACGTGATCGGTCCGCCGTTGGCCGCGCCGACGGTGGATCCGCTGCTGGTCGCCGGGCTGCGTCGGCGGTTGGCCGCCGCGGGCGCCGACTGCGACGCCGTGGTGCTGGCAGCGGCCGGTACGCGGAGCGCGCCGGCCCGTCAGACGGTCGCTCTGGCCGCTGCGGCGCTCGGTGCCGACCTGGGGCTGCCCTGCCTGGCGGGGTACGCCTCAGCGGCTCCACCGACGGCCGGTGAGGCGGTCCGGACGCTGCGGGAGTCGGGGGCCCGGCGGGTCGGGCTGGCCGGCTACTTTCTGGCACCGGGGCTGCTCTACGACACGGCGGTGACCTCGGCCCGGCAGGCGGGGGTGGTCGCGGTGGCGGCTCCGCTCGCGGGCGCGTCGGAGATCGCCCGGCTGGTGCTGCGCCGGGTCGACCAGGTCGCTGTCGCGGTGCCGGTGTGACCGCGGCCGACGGTTTCATGATCCGGCGGTGCGACGGTGCGCTTTCACCGGGTGATCGAATGGCAACCGGTCACGAAATGGTGACCGTTCGACAAACAGTTGTGAGTGGCAATGCACGGCGCCCCGGAGTGACACTCCGGGGCGCCGAACGGACGTCGCGTGGTGGTTAGTGGGTCAGGCAGTGTGAGCGCGCAGGACGCGCAGTCCGCCGCGGCGCTTGACTGCGCGCCGCTCCTCTTCGCTCATCCCGCCCCAGACGCCTGCGTCCTGCCCGGACTCGAGTGCCCACTGCAGGCACTGATCGGTCACGGAGCAGCGCCGGCAGACAGCCTTGGCCTGCTCGACCTGCAGGATCGCGGGGCCGGACGTCCCGATCGGGAAGAACAGCTCCGGGTCCTCGTCGCGGCAGACAGCATGGTGACGCCAGTCCATGGCGGCAACACTCCTCATTCTGGATCGGTGGCGGTGAAATGCTCCGGTCTTTCTTTATGCGCCCGCGCAGTCAATACGACGGATTGCATCCGTCGGATCGGCAGCGCGTGAGCAGGCGTGTGCCTGTGGAACGTTGCTCCGAGCTGCCGCGTGGCGAGCGCATCCAGGCAACGTCCCGGGTGAATCGGTCCGCTTGTGAATACTTTCACGAACTCCTGCGATGTCAAGAGTAGCGATCAGAAAAAGTACAACTGGGTGAGCAACGTCACGACCCTTATGTCCTTTTTCTGGCGCTCACCGACACCCGGAGTGCGACAGTCAGGAATCAATGTAGTACGGTCCGGCCTGCGTTGCAGGCATTTCAGCCACGTGTCCTTCGTGGGCCTGGTCACGCTCCGCAGTCGAAGTTCAGTTACGTAGCGTGTCAGTGGACGACCCGCAGGGCCTCCCGGACCGCCGTAAAACGGACTTTCAGCCGCTCGCCGAGATAGTCGCCGTCGAGTTGGAAGGCCTGAGGGCGAGTTGCGGATATCGTGAATTCGGACAAATCGTGCAGCCGGACGACCTGTCGCCCACGTGGATCCGGCGTACGAGCCGCGACCTGAGCCAACGTACGGGTCGTGCTGGGCACCCGCAGCTGCCGTACGGCCAGCACGTCCAGCCCGAGGTCGAACGAGGCCAACGGGTTCGGGTTGATCGCCCGGTCGCCGATGAAGGTCCACGGCGCCGTGTTCTGGATCACCACAGTCGCGAGCTCCTCGTGCGCCGGCTCGCCCGGCTGCTCCAGCCGGATCGCCGGGTGCCGCCGGTCCATGCCGATGAAGTACTCACTCACCATCGACCGCAGGTAGAGCCCGACCGTCGACCGTCGACCCCGCAGCCGGGCCCGCTCCACCTGCCGGATCACCGCCGCGTCCAGCCCCAGCCCGGCGCAGAAGGTGAAATAGCGGTCGTCGGCCCGCCCCAGCCCGATGGTCCGGAACCGACCCGTCCGCAGCCCCTCGATCAACACGCTGGTCGCCTCCGGCCACTGCGGGGGCAGACCGACCGCCCGGGCGAAGACGTTCGTCGAGCCGACCGGTACGACGGCCAGCGCGGGCAACCGTCGGGCCGTCGCCGTCGACGACTGGTCGGTCGCCGGCAGCGCCGACATCAGCCCGTTGACGGCCTCGTTGACCGTACCGTCGCCGCCGAGGGTCACCACGACGTCGAACCGCTCCTGCGCGGCCTGCCGGGCCAACGCCACGGCGTGCCCGCGCCGATGGGTGTACTCGACCGTCAGGTCGACTTCGCTGCGCAACGCCCGGACGATCACGTCCCGGGTGCGCTCGCTGGTGGTGGTGGCCTTGGGATTGGCCACCAGAAGGGCCCGCATGGGCGGCACTGTATCGCGCCCGGACGCGGGTATCGTGGCGCCGTGACCATTGCCGCACCGTCCCTGCCGGCGAGCCTGCGGTGGGCCGTACGGGTGCTCGCCGCGCAGGCGGTGGCCCTGGGGCTGCTGGCCGGGTACCTGGCCTACCAGGACTTCGCCGGGCGGGCCACCGACCTCGTCTCGGCGTTGTTCGTCACCGGCTTCGCCGCTGGCGGCGCGGTCGCCCTCGCGCTGCTCGCCCGGGGCCTGCACCGGCGGCGGGCGGCAGCCCGGGCACCGGCCATCGTGCTGCAACTGATGCTGCTGCCGGTCGGCTACTACATGAGCGTCGGTGGGCTGGCCTGGCTCGGCGTACCGCTGATCGCGCTCGGGCTCGGCGTGGTGTTCCTGCTGGTCACCCCGGCCACGACGCGGGCCTTCGGGCTCGACTGAGCCTGGGCCTCAGCGGCCGCCCGAACGCCGGGTGAGCAACCGGATGCTGGCCCGGCCGCTGCTGGCGGTCGCCGAGGCGGAGGTGGTCAGCGCCCGGAGCACCTTCCAGGCGAACGACGACTCCGGTGGAAGCGTGGCACCGCGGGCGGTGGCGACGGTGACTTCGACGGTCAGTGCGTCGTCGGTCACCGAGAAGCGACACTCCAGGTCGGCGGGTCTGGTGGCGACGGCGAGCAGCATGGCGCACGCCTCGTCGACCGCGATCCGCAGATCCTCGATCTCGTCCAACGCGAAGTGCAACCGGGCGGCCAGACCGGCCGTCGCGGTCCGCAGCACGCTCAGGTAACCACCGTCGGCGGGCACGGTGAGGAGCACGACGTCGTCGTCGACCGTCGGCTCGGATTGTGTGACCAGCGGACTCATCCGGCATACCCCCGCGTGGACTCTACCGGTTGACGTCGATTCCCGGTGGCATCCGTGACCAATTGTTCCGCTCCGCCGATTGTCCGGTTCCATCGCCGACGCGGCTCCCGGCGTCGTCCACCGCCGACCTCGGCGGTGGCGGGGTGTCCGGCCGGCACGACGGGCGTGCCGGCCGGACCTGAGGCCTCAGGCCTGCTTGGTCTCCCAGAAGATCTTCGCGATCTCGTCGATCTTCTGCAGCAACTCGTCGGCCTTGGCCGGGTCGACCGAGGCCTTGGTCCCGCCGCCGCCACCGGCGAGCTTGGTGGCCTCGTTGAACAGCTGGTTCAGCTGCGGGTACTTCTCGAAGTGCGGCGGCTTGAAGTAGTCGGTCCAGAGCACCCACAGGTGGTGCTTGACCAGCTCGGACCGTTGCTCCTTGATGATCAGGGCACGGGTACGGAACTCCGGGTCGGTGTTCGCCTGGTACTTCTCGGCGATCGCCTTGATCGATTCTGCTTCGATCCGGGCCTGCGCCGGGTCGTACACGCCACACGGCAGATCGCAGTGGGCGCTGACCACCGTGCGCGGAGTAAGAATGCGTGGAAGTCGCATCAGGACCCTCCGTTGACTGGCCGGCGGCACGATCGCCGGCACGCGTAAGGTGGAGGAAGATCCTCCTTGCCGACCCTATCGCGCATCGGGCCCGCTGACCTGACGAGGTGCAAGTGCGTCCGCCTCTGTTTGCCGTGCTGGTGCACGGTCCATCGATGGCTCCCACGCTGCGCCACGGCGACGCACTGCTGATCCGTCGGGGCGGCCGGGCGGTCCGTCCGGGCGATGTGGTGGTCGCCACCTTCCGTGCCCGGCCCGACCTGCTGGTGGTCAAGCGGGCAGTGCGGGCCTGCGACGGCGGCTGGTGGCTGCGTGGCGACAACGATCTCGTGACCGACGACTCGCGGGCGTACGGGGTGGCCGACGTGCACGGAAGGGCAGTGTTGCGCTACTGGCCGCGACCGCGGTCATTTTGTTACCGGCGGGTATGACCTACTTGGCGGGAAACCAGCCCGTGGGACACTATGCTCGACACGTAACCCGGGTGACCCCCGCAGCGCCTCGCCGGTCAACGCTGACCTCGCGCCGAGCCGGCGGCTCTTTCGCACGCTCAACGGCTCTGGAGTCACCATGTCTACAGTGGCAATCTCTGACCCGGTCTTCGACCTGCACCGGGGCGGCAAAATGGCGATCACGCCGACCGTCGCACTGACCGACCGCGAGGACCTCTCCCTGGCGTACACCCCGGGCGTCGCCCGGGTCTGTGAGGCCATCGCCGCCGACCCGACCCTCGTCGACGACTACACCTGGGTGTCGCACACCGTCGCCGTGGTCACCGACGGCACCGCCGTGCTCGGCCTCGGCGACATCGGTCCGCGCGCCGCGATGCCCGTGATGGAGGGCAAGGCGGTGCTGTTCAAGCAGTTCGGCGATGTCGACGCCGTGCCGATCTGCCTGGACACCCGCGACATCGACGCCATCGTCGCCACCGTCACCGCACTGGCACCCTCCTTCGGCGGGATCAACCTGGAGGACATCAGCGCGCCCCGCTGCTTCGAGATCGAACGCCGCCTCGACGAGGCGCTGCCGATCCCGGTCTTCCACGACGACCAGCACGGCACCGCGATCGTGGTGCTCGCGGCCCTGCGCAACGCCGCCACGTTGCTCGACCGCCGACTCGGCGACCTGCGGGTGGTGGTCAGCGGGGCCGGCGCCGCCGGCGTCGCGGTGACGAAGATGCTGATCGCCGGGGGCGTCGACCCGGCGAAGACCGTGGTCTGCGACTCGCGGGGCATCATTCACAACGACCGGGCCGACCTCAACGGGGTCAAAGCCGAACTCGCCGCCCTCACCGCAGCCTGCGCCGGCGGCATCGCCGACGCGCTGGTCGGCGCCGACGTGCTGATCGGCCTCTCCGGCGGCCGGATCGAAGAGTCGGCCGTCGCCGGCATGGCACCCGGCGGCATCATCTTCGCGTTGGCCAACCCGACGCCGGAGGTGCATCCGGAGATCGCCCACCGGTACGCCGCCCTGGTCGCCACCGGCCGCAGCGACTTCCCGAACCAGATCAACAACGTGCTCGCCTTCCCCGGGGTTTTCCGGGGCGCGTTGGAGGTCGGCGCCACCCGGATCACCGAGGGCATGAAGGTGGCCGCAGCCGACGCCATCGCGGCCGTGGTCGCCGACCTGCTGCAGCCGGAGGCGTTCGTGCCGTCCGCGCTCGACCCCCGGGTCGCACCGGCGGTCGCCGCGGCGGTCGCCGCCGCCGCCCGCCGCGACGGCGTCGCCCGCCGCTGACCGCGTCGGATGATCCGCAGGTGCCGGCCGGCCCGGTCCCGGGCCGGCCGGCGTCCGGCGAGCGAGGTGCCGTAAGGATGGCGAGCGGTCAGCCGCCGAGCAGTTGGCCGATGGAACGCAGCAGGTCGGCGTAGAAGGTGCCCTCGATCTCGCGAAAGACCCCGAACTGCGCGTCGGGGTCGCCGAAGAAGGGCCGCAGCGTCCAGGCGAGTTGGGTGCCGACGAACCCGAAGAGCAGGATCCAGATGTAGAGCAGACTCATGCTGGCCGGCCGCTGCGCCGGCGGGCCGAGCGGCTGACCGAAATGCGCTTGTGGGCGCGCGGGCAGCTGCGGCCGGTCTGTCATGGCATCGACCATCGCGCCCGTCCCGACCGGCGTGGGCGCGGCAGGAGCCGCTGGTACGGGTGCGGCAGGTCCGGGCGCGGGGGTGGGCGTGGGCGCGCCAGCCGGCGCGGGCACCTTGGCCGACCGTTGCTGATGGTCGTTGAGCGCCTGCATGCCGGCCACCAGGAACCGGAGGCCGACGATCGCCGAAAGCAGCAGGATCGCCACGTTGAGAAGCTTGTAGAACTGGTAGCTCTGTGCGGTGACCAGGAAGAAGAGGCTGACCGGCGCGAACGCCAGGGTCAGCGCGGCGGTCACGGTGATCGACACCAGGATCAGCGCGACCGCCTGGATCATCGACAGCCGCGCGCCGAAGACCAGGTTGAACAGGTATAGGGTTGGCAGACAGATGGCCAGCGTCGCCAGGAACAGCAACGGCAGCTTGATCAGCGAGGAGATGATCTGTTGCCAGCCGTACGAGGCACCGAGCACCGCCCCGTAGATCGCGAGGCTCAGCGTGGAGCTGGTGACCAGCTGGCCGATCAGGGGACGCAGGCCCCGCTCGTCGACGATCTGCTGCCAGATGCCGTCCCGGTCGCGGAGGATCCGTTCGATGATGAGCTGCTTCGTCGTGGGGGCGGCATCGCCACCGACAGGTAGGGTCGACACGGCTGCACCGTACCGGCTGGCGCGGCGGCCCACCGCCCCGTACGGGTTCCCACACCGATGTGGACACGCCTAGGCTGACCACATGAACCGCCCCGACCTGCGTGCCTCGGACGCGGACCGCGAGCGGGTCGTGCGCTGCCTGGAGCGGCACACCTCGGCCGGTCGGTTGAGTCTGGACGAACACGCCGACCGGGTGGAGCGGACCGTGCACGCCCGGACGCACGGCGAACTGGCCGCCGTCCTCGCGGACCTGCCAGCGGAGCCGGCCGGATCGGAGCCGGCGGCGGTGCACCAACTGCTGGTGGCGTTCCTGATCGCCGGGGTCGCGCTGGTTGTGCTCACCGCACTGATGCTGCTGCGCTGAGGCGCTGCCAGCGTGCGGTGCTGCGCGCAGCGGTGCTGGCAGCGTGCGGTGCTGCTAGCGTGCGGTGCATGCGCGCCGTCTACGCCTCGACCATCGACGTCGACGATCCGCTTGCCGCGCTGCGCGTCGGTGAGCTGCCCGAACCGGACCTGCCCGCCTCGGACTGGGCGGTCGTCGAGGTCCGGGCCAGCTCGCTGAACCACCACGACCTGTGGTCACTGCGCGGGGTCGGGCTGCCCGCCGACCGGCTGCCGATGATCCTCGGCTGCGACGCGGCCGGGGTCGACGCCGCCGGCAACGACGTCGTCGTCTACCCGGTGGTGCCCGATCCGGCGGACCCGCGCGGCATGTCGATCCTGTCCGAACGCTACCCGGGCACGTTCGCCGACCGGGTCGCGGTACCGCGTTCGCACCTCGTTCCGAAACCCGCCGGGCTCAGCTTCGCCGAGGCGGCCTGCCTGCCCACCGCCTGGCTGACCGCGTACCGGATGCTGACCACCCGGGGTCGGCTCGACCAGGCCGGGTCGGTGCTGGTCCAGGGCGCGGGCGGGGGAGTCGCGACGGCGGCCGTGGTGATCGCCGTCGCCCTGGGCAAGCGGGTCTACGCGACCAGCCGGGACCCGGCCAAGCGGGAGCGGGTCGCCGCGCTCGGCGCGACCGCGCTGGCACCCGGTGCCCGGCTGCCCGAACGGGTCGACGTGGTGATCGAGACCGTCGGTGCCGCCACCTTCGACCATTCGTTGAAGTCCGCCGCGCCCGGCGCCCGGATCGTCGTCTCCGGCGCCACCAGCGGGCACCTGCCCGCCGTCGACCTGCGCCGGGTCTTCGCGATGCAGCTGGAGATCCTCGGCACCTCGATGGGCACCGCCGACGAGCTTCGCGGCCTGCTGCAGCTGTGCGACACGCACGGTATCCGCCCGGTGGTCGACACCGTGTACGGCTTCGGCGAGGCCCCGGCGGCCTTCGCCCGGCTGCACAGCGGGGACGCCTTCGGCAAACTGGTGCTGGACCACCAGCGCTAGAGCTGGTCGTCGAAGACCGCCACCCCCGCCGGGGGTGCCTCGGTCAGCCGCTCCCGGGCGGCACCGTCGCCGTACAGGGTCCAGCGCAGGAAGTCCGTACTGGTCGCGATCACCACGTCGTAGGCCGGGTCGCCCGGCCGCAGCAGTGACTGCCCGTGGTCGCCGTCGGGCAGGCTGAGCATCGCCTTCGGCCAGGGCACCCGGTCGTACGCCGCCCTGCCCGACGCGTACGACACCACCTCGTCGAGCTCACCGTGGATGAACAGTTGCGGGGCGGCGGCACCGCTGAACGCCGTACCGACCCCGAGGGCGCTGCCGGCCAGCACCACGCCGGCGTCGAGCCGTTCGTCGCGGGCCGCGGTGAACAGCCCGACGGTGGTGATCCCGCCGGCCGAGTGCCCGGCGGCGGCGACCCGTTCGACATCGAGCCGGCCGGCGAACTCGTCGCCGTCGCGTCCGTCGAGCGCCAGCAGTTCGTCGAGGACGTGTGAGGCGTCCGCCGGCTGGTTCAGCACGTCCAGGGCGTTGCCGCCGGAGCCGCCCTGACTGGTGAACGGGTAGGTCGGGGCGGCGACCACGAACCCGGCCGCCGCCCACTGCGCCAGCACCGCCTGGTAGTCCGCCGGCTCGCCGCCCAGGCCGTGGCTGAACAGCACCACCGGGAACGGGCCGGCGTCGTCGGCCGGGTACCAGACGGTCACCGGCAGCGGCCGGTCACCACGGGCGAGGTCGAGGGTGCGGGTCGCGACGTCGAGTTGACCGGCCGGTGCCGCCCGGCCGGGGGCCGGGGTGGGCGGTACCGACGCCGGTGCGTTGAACACCGGCGGCGGCGTGGGCGCGGATCCGCAGCCGGCCAGCAGGGCACCGACCAGACCGGCGGTGAGCAGGCCGGCCACCGCCGGACGACGAACACGCATCAGACGATTGTTACCGCGCGGCAGCCAGGTCGGCCACCCGGACGCGTCGGTCGGTCGTGGCGGCACTTGCCCGATTTCGCTAGGGTCGTCGTCATGTCTGACGAGTACGTCGATCCGAGCGGCAACACCGAGGCCTTCCGGGCCTTCCAGACGACCCCGTCGCCGGTCGCCGACCAGCCGTCCCGGCTGCCGTTGATCATCGGCATCGGCATCGCCGGCGTGGTGGCGGTCGTCCTCGCGATCGCCGTCTGGCTGCTGGTCTGACCGCGTCAGCTGCGGGCCCCGGCCGTCACCGGTCGGCTGAGCTGACCGACACTCAGTGGTCGGCCAGCACCGCTCGGGTCTGACTGGCGATCTCCAACTCCTCGTTGGTGGGGACCACCCACACTCCGACCGGCGTACCGTCCGGGGAGATCCGCCGTTCGCCGCCGCCGCTGCCGTTGCGGTCCGGGTCGACGGCGATGCCGAGCCCGTCGAGCCCGGCGAGCGCCGCCGCCCGGATGGCGGCGGCGTTCTCGCCGACCCCGGCGGTGAAGGTGACCGCGTCGACCCGGCCGAGCAGCGCGTAGTAGCCGCCCACGTAGAACCGGATGCGGGCGCAGTACATGTCGACGGCGAGCCGGGCACCCGGGTCTCCGGCGTCGCGCCGGCGCAGCACCTCGCGCATGTCACCGGCCCCGGCGAGGCCGACCAGCCCGCTGCGCTGATTGAGCAGCCGGTCGACGTCGGCGGTGGACCAGCCGGCGACCCGTTCCAGGTGGAACACCACCGCCGGGTCGAGGTCGCCGCTGCGGCTGCCCATCACCAGCCCTTCCAGCGGGGACAGCCCCATCGACGTGGCCACGCTGCGTCCGCCGGCCACCGCGCAGGCGCTGGCACCGTTGCCCAGGTGCAGGGTGATCACCTGGACCTCGGCCGGATCCCGACCGAGCAGGGCGGCGGTACGGCGGGACACGTACGCGTGTGAGGTGCCGTGGAACCCGTACCGGCGGATGCCGTACCGCTGTGCGGTGTCGGCGTCGATCGCGTAGTTGGCCTGCTCCGGCGGCAGCGTGCGGTGGAAGGCGGTGTCGAAGACCGCGACCTGCGGTACGTCCGGCAGCAGCCGGCGGGCCTGGGCGATGCCGGTCAGGTTGGCCGGATTGTGCAGCGGGGCCAGCGGCACCAGCCGCTCAATCTCGTCGACCACCTGGTCGGTGATCAAAGTCGGCTCGGCGAACCGGACGCCGCCGTGCACCACCCGGTGCCCGACCCCGGCGAGCCCGGTCAGGTCGGTCCGCTGCGCCATCGTCCGTAGCGCCTCGGCATGGTCGGCCGGCCCGCCGCCGGCCTCGCCGATCCGTTCGACGACGCCCTTGTCGACCACCTGCTCGCCGTCGAAGAGCTGGTACTTCAGCGACGACGAACCGCAGTTGAGGACCAGGACTCGGCTGGGGCCGCTCATCGCGCGGCGGCCTGGATCGCGGTGATCGCCACGGTGTTGACGATATCGGCCACGGTGGCGCCCCGGGACAGATCGTTGACCGGCCGCCGCAGACCCTGCATGACCGGGCCGACGGCGACCGCGCCGGCCGAGCGCTGCACCGCCTTGTAGGTGTTGTTGCCGGTGTTCAGGTCGGGGAAGACGAAGACGGTGGCCCGGCCGGCGACCTCGCTGCCGGGCAGTTTGGTGGCGGCGACGGTCGGGTCGATCGCCGCGTCGTACTGGATCGGCCCCTCCACCAGCAGGTCCGGGCACCGTTTGCGGACCAGGTCGGTGGCGGCGGCCACCTTCCGGACGTCGTCGCCACTGCCGGACGTGCCGGTGGAGTAGGACAGCATCGCGACCCTCGGCTCGATGCCGAACCGGGCTGCGGTCTGCGCCGAGCTGACCGCGATGTCGGCCAGTTGCTCGGCGTCCGGGTCCGGGTTGACCGCGCAGTCGCCGTAGACCAGCACCCGGTCGGCGAGCAGCATGAAGAAGACGCTGGAGGCGACCGAGACCTCCGGCAGCGTCTTGATGATCTCGAACGCGGGGCGGATCGTGGCGGCGGTGGTGTGGGTCGCCCCGGAGACCATGCCGTCGACGTGCCCGGTGTGCACCATCATGGTGCCGAAGTAGTTGACGTCGCCGATCACGTCGTGCGCCAGCTCAAGGGTGACCCCCTTGTGCCGACGCAGCTGCGCGTACCGGGCGGCGAAGTCGTCGCGCCACGGGCTGGTCGCCGGGTCGACGACCCGCGCCGCGTCGACCTGTACGCCGAGTTCGCGGGCCCGCCGGGCGATGTCGTCGGGGTTGCCGAGCAGGGTCAGGTCGGCGACGCCCCGGCGCAGCAGGATCTCGGTGGCCCGCAGGATCCGTTCGTCGGTGCCCTCCGGTAGCACCAGCCGTCGCCGGTCGGCGCGGGCCCGGTCGATCAGCGCGTACTCGAACATCATCGGGGTGACCCGGGGGGAGCGGGTCACGTCGAGCCGGCGGGCCAGCTCGGCGCTGTCCACGCTGGACTCGAAGGCGCCGAGTGCGGCCTCGACCTTGCGCGGGTTCGCGGCGCTGGGCCGCGCCGAGATCCGCCCGGCGGCGGCGACGGCGTGGAAGCTGTCCGCCGGCACCGACAGCACGGCCAGGTTCGTCCCGAGCCGCTCCACCAGCCGCATCGCCCGCGGGTCCGGCTGCTCGCCGAGGGTCAACGCGATCCCGGCCAGGGAGACCAGCCCGGCGGCGTGCGCCGCGCTGACCGCGACCAGCAGATCCGCCCGGTCCCCGGGGGTGATCACCAGGGCACCCTCGACGAGATGGTCCAGCAGCACCGGCACGTGCGCCGCGCCGACCACGAAGTCCAGCACGTCGCGGCTGGTCGCGGTCTCGTCGCCGGCCAGCACACTGGCGTCGAGTGCGGCGGCGACCTCGGCCACCGTCGGCGCCGACACCGCCGGGACCTCCGGGATGACGTACGTCGGCACCGGCAACGCCGGCGCGTTCACCTCGGCACCGACCCGGTTGGCGATCACCGCCAGCACCGTCGTGCCGAGCTCGGTCAGCGAGTGGTACGCGCTGCGTACCGCGCCGGCGACCTCGGCACCGTCGCGGTGGATGCCGTCCACGACGGCCACCACCACGCTGCCGAACTCGGTGGCCAGCCGTGCGTTGAAGGCCAGCTCGCGGGGGAGTCCGCCGTTGTCACCGGTGTCGTCGAAGTCGCTGCCGACCACCAGCACCGCCGCGCAGCGCCGCTCCAGCTCCCGGTAGCGGCCGACGATCCGCGAGATCAGCTCCTCGCGGCGGCCGTCGGCGACCAGCCCGGCGGCTTCGGCGTAGCTGGCCCCGTAGAGCTGCTCGTCGGGCAGGTCGATGCGGTACCGCTCACGCAGCAGGCTCAGCGTCGCGTCCGGGCCGGAGCCGGCGACCAGCGGACGGAACACCCCGATCCGCTCGACCCGACGGGACAACAGCTCGGCCAGGCCGAGCGCGACGGTGGACTTGCCACCACCGGGGCCGAGACCGGCCACGTAGACACTTCGCGCCACCGCCCCAACGTACAAGGCGGAGGCGGTCGGAGTCTGGTGACCTTGGTCCCGGCCCGGGTGGGACCACCGTCAGATGTTGATCATCCGGTCTCGTCGCTGACTACTCGTCCTCGTCGTCGAGACGGGCCAGCCAGGTGGCGAACCGCTCGATCGGCGTTTCGAACTCCGGGTGCAGGTCGACGAAGTCGCGCAGCCGCTCGGCCAGCCAGGTCAGCGCGACCTCCTCCTCGCCACGGCGCTGCGCCAGTTCCTCGATGCCCCGGTCGGTGAAGTACATGCCGCCTCCCCGGTGGTCAGCGGCGCGGCAGCGCGGCGTCGATCAACGCCGCCTGCTCCACGTCGTGCAGCTTGGTCGAGCCGACCGCCGGTGCCGCCGCCGCCGGGCGGGAGATCCGCCGCAGCCGTACGCCGTCGAGGTGCTCCAACAGGTTGAGCGCCACGAACGACCAGGCGCCCTGGTTGGCCGGCTCCTCCTGCACCCAGGCGAAGTCCTCGGCGTTCGGCAGCGCCGCCAACGTGGCCCGTAGCTGCTCCACCGGCAGCGGGTACAACTGCTCCACCCGGATGATCGCGGTGTCGGTGTCGAGCTGACCGTTGCCGCCGGTGACCGCGTGCCGTTCGGCCCGGGCTGCCAACAGGTCGTAGTAGACCTTGCCGGAGCAGAGCAGCACCCGCTTGATCGCCTCCGGCCGGCTGGCGGCCACCGGGTCGGGCAGCACCGGCTGGAAGGTGCCGGTGGTGAAGTCGGCGACGCTGGAGACACAGAGCTTGTGCCGCAGCAGCGACTTCGGGGTGAACACGACCAGCGGCTTGCGCTTGGGTGACAGCGCCTGCCGCCGCAGCAGGTGGAAGTAGTTCGCCGGGGTGGACGGGATCGCCACCCGCATGTTGTCCTCGGCGCACAGTTGCAGGTAGCGCTCGGGGCGGCCGGAGGTGTGGTCCGGGCCCTGCCCCTCGTGGCCGTGCGGCAGCAGCAGGGTCAGCGCCGAGCGTTGCCCCCACTTGACCTCACCGGAGGAGACGAACTCGTCGACGATGGACTGCGCCCCGTTGACGAAGTCGCCGAACTGCGCCTCCCAGAGCACCAGCGCTTCCGGGTTCTCCACCGAGTAGCCGTACTCGAAGCCCATCGCCGCGTACTCGCTGAGCAGGGAGTCGTGCACGAAGAAGCGGGACTCGTCGGTGACCAGACTGGCCAACGGCAGGTAGTCGTTGCCGGTGCGGGCGTCGACCACCGACGCGTGCCGCTGCACGAAGGTGCCCCGGCGGGAGTCCTGGCCGGCGAGCCGGACGGTGACCCCGTCGGCGAGCAGGGTGCCGAAGGCGAGGATCTCGCCGAAACCCCAGTCGATGTCGCCGGAGACCGCCATCTTGGCCCGCCGCTCCAGCAACTGCTGGATCCGCTTGTGCGGGGTGAACCCCTCCGGCAGGTCGACGTGGGCCTCGCCGACGGCGGCGATCGCGGCGGCGTCGACGGCGGTCGCCACCTCCGGCTCCGGCTCCGGCTGGCGGGCGGGCATCCGGCTGGTGGCCGACGCGGCGGCGTCACGGGTGGCCTTGAAGACCTGCTCCAGCTGCGTCTGGTAGTCACGCAGCAGCTCCTCGGCGTCGGTGACGGTGATGTCACCGCGACCGATCAGCTCCTCGGTGTAGAGCTTGCGGACGCTGCGCTTGGAGTCGATGATCGCGTACATCAGCGGGTTGGTCATCGACGGGTCGTCGCCCTCGTTGTGGCCGCGCCGCCGGTAGCAGACCAGGTCGATCACGACGTCCTTGTTGAACGCCTGGCGGTACTCGAAGGCGAGCCGGGCGACCCGGACCACCGCCTCCGGGTCGTCGCCGTTGACGTGGAAGATCGGCGCCTGGATCATCCGGGCCACGTCGGTGCTGTACAGCGACGAACGGCTGTACTCCGGCGCGGTGGTGAACCCGACCTGGTTGTTGACCACGACGTGCACCGAACCGCCGGTACGGTAGCCGCGCAGCTGCGACAGGTTGAGCGTCTCGGCGACCACACCCTGCCCGGCGAACGCCGCGTCACCGTGCACCAGCAGCGGCAGGACGGTGTAGCCCTCCAGCTTGAGGTCGATGCGGTCCTGCTTGGCCCGCACGATGCCCTCCAGCACCGGGTCGACCGCCTCCAGGTGCGACGGGTTGGCGGTCACCGAGACGGTGATGCCGTGCTCGCCGTCCGGGGTGGTGAACTTGCCGACCTGGCCGAGGTGGTACTTCACGTCGCCGGAGCCCTGGGTGGACTTCGGGTCGAGGTGCCCCTCGAACTCGGAGAAGATCTTCTCGTACGGCTTGCCGACGATGTTGGCCAGCACGTTGAGCCGACCCCGGTGGGCCATGCCGATCACGACCTCGTCGAGGTCGGCCCGGGCCGAGGACTGCAGGATCTCGTCCAGCAACGGGATCAGCGACTCGCCGCCCTCGAGCGAGAACCGCTTCTGGCCGACGTACTTGGTCTGCAGGAAGGTCTCGAACGCCTCGGCCGCGTTGAGCCGGTTGAGGATGTGCTTCTGCTCGCCGGCGTCGGGCTTCTCGTAGCCACGTTCGATGCGTTCCTGGATCCAGCGGCGCTCCTCCGGATCCTGGATGTGCATGTACTCGACGCCGACCCGGCGGCAGTACGAGTCGCGCAGCACCCCGAGGATCTGCCGCAGCATCATCCGCTGCTTGCCGGCGAACCCGTCCACCGGGAAGGTCCGGTCCAGGTCCCACAGGGTCAGGCCGTGCTGCAGGACGTCCAGGTCCGGGTGCTTGCGGATCTTGAACTCGAGCGGGTCGGTGTCGGCCATCAGATGCCCGCGCACCCGGTAGGCGTGGATCAGCTCGTTGACCCGGGCGGTCTTGTTGATCTGCCCCTCGGAGCTGACCGCCACGTCGCGCATCCAGCGCACCGGCTCGTACGGGATGCGCAGCGAGGTGAAGATCTGGTCGTAGAAGCCGTGCTCACCGAGGATCAGCTCGTGCATGACCTTGAGGAACTCGCCGGACTGCGCACCCTGGATGATCCGGTGGTCGTAGGTGCTGGTCAGCGTGATGACCTTGCTGACGGCGAGGTCGGCGAGGGTCTCGGAGGACATCCCGGCGTACGGTGCCGGGTACTCCATGGCGCCGACCCCGATGATCGCGCCCTGGCCGGTCATCAGCCGGGGCTGGGAGTGCACGGTGCCGATCCCGCCGGGGTTGGTCAGCGAGATCGTGGTGCCGCCGTAGTCCTCCATGGTCAGCTCGTTGCGGCGGGCGCGGCGGATCACGTCCTCGTACGCCTGCCAGAACTGCCGGAAGTCCATCTGCTCGCAGGCCTTGATCGACGGCACCACGAGGGTACGGGAGCCGTCCGGCTTGGCCAGGTCGATGGCGATGCCGAGGTTGACGTGCTCCGGGGCGACCATGTGCGGCTTGCCGTCGACCTCGGCGAACGAGTTGTTCAGCTCCGGGTGCTCGGCCAGCGCACGGACCAGCGCGTACCCGATCAGGTGGGTGAAGCTGACCTTGCCACCGCGGCCCCGCGCCAGGTGGTTGTTGATCACGATCCGGTTGTCGACCAGCAGCTTCGCCGGGACGGCGCGGACGCTCGTCGCGGTCGGCACCGTGAGCGACGCGTCCATGTTCTGCACGATCCGGGCGGCGACACCGCGCAGCGGCGTCTGCCGGCTGCCGCCGGCCCCGGCAGCCGGGTCAGCGGTGGCGCCCTTCGTGCCGGCGCCCTTCGCCGGGGCGGCCTTGGCGGTGGACTTCGTCGCGGTGGTGGTGGCCCGGGCCGGCGCCTTCTCGGTGCCCTTCGTCGCGCCCTTGGCCGGGGCCGCCGGGGTGCTCGACGTGTCGGTGCGGGCGGCGCCGGCGGCCTTGGCAGCCGAACCGCTGCGGCCACCGGTGGCCGCCGGGGCCGCCGGTCGGTCGGTGCCGGTGTCGGGCCGATCGACCGACCGTTGGGCGGCCGGAGCGTCGGTGCCGGCCCGCGCCGCCGTGGCGGTGGCGGTGGCGGCGGTCGCCTCGGTCGGTGAGGCGGGCCGCGCCCGGTCGTAATCGGCGAAGAAGTCGTGCCAAGCGGGATCGACACTGCCGGGATCGGTGAGATACTTCTGGTACATCTCATCGACGATCCACTCGTTCGGGCCGAAACCCGCCAGCGGATTGTTCTGCGAAGTCTGCTGGGTCGACACGGCCGGTAATCGCCTCTTTCACGCGGGTCGGTTGTCACGCGGGGACGCCACCTGGCTGGGGGCGCTGGTCGAAGACGGCTTCCAGGCTACGCCGTACCACGACGGGCGGCATTGTCGCACGCGGCTCGTGTCACTTTTCACAGCGCTGGTCCCTGCTGTCGCGGCTGTCCCGACAGCCCGTCGGGACAGCCGCGACGCAGGTCGGACCTGCTGCACCGGGCGAGCACACCGTGGTGCGTCGCGGCTCGCCCGGCCGGATCAGGAGATGTCGCGCCGCCGGGTGATCATTGTGCCGACGATGCCGGTCAACAGCGCGTAACCGATCAATATCAGCGCGCCCGCCCAACGGGGCGGGCTGCCGGGCAGGTCGGTCCCGGCGACCATCAACTGCGAGGCCAGCGACGGCACCAGCAGCTGCAGGTCGTTGATCCAGTCGCCGAACCGGGCGGCGAGGGTGGTCAGGATGATCGCCGCGCCCAGGTAGCCGCCCAGGTAGAGCAGGATCGCCGAGACCGTGGCACCGAGCTGGCTGCGGATCAGCACCCCGAACCCGACCCCGAAGTTGGCCCACAGCAGGTACGCCAGCGCGTTCAGCCCGACCGCCTCCCAGACGGTGCCGGTGCCCAGTTGCGTGCCCACGTCGAGGACGTTGAGCAGCAGCGCGCCGACGATCAGGTTCATCACCGTGGTGACCAGCCAGAACAGCAGCCCGAGCAGGGACGCGGCGGCCAGCTTCGCCAGGATCACCTCGGTACGGCGTGGGCTGGTCAGGAAGGTGGTCGTCGCGGTCTGGTGGAAGTACTCGTTGGTCACCACGATCACGCCGAGCAGCATCACGATCAACAGCCCGAAGAACTGACCGTTGGTGTAGAGGTTGGCGGCCAGCACCGGCCCGTCGCTGACCGCCTCCAGGACCTCGGCGTTGTCGCCGGTCACCTGCGCGCGGTTGGCCGGGTCGGCGAGGATGGTCGTCTGCACGTAGTTGACCAGCAGGGTCAGCCCCCACAGCGGCAGCGAGATCAGGCCGAAGATCCACCAGGTGCTGGTGGTGCCGATCTTCAGTAGCTCACTCCGTACCAGGTTCATCGGATGGCCGCCTTCGCGCTGGTCAGTTCCAGGAAGACCCGCTCCAGGTCGGGCCGTTCGGTAGTCAGCTCGTGCAACTCCACGCCCTCGGCCAGCGCGGTACGCCCGACAGTCGGCGCGTCCACCCCGGTGACCAGCAGCGCGCCGTCCGGCGTCGGCGTCACCGTGGCGCTGGCCTTGGTCAGTGCCGGGGTCAACCGGTCGGCGTGCGGGGTACGGACCCGGACGGCCGCCGCACCGGACATCGACGCCATCACCTCGGCGACCGGGCCGTGCCGGACCAGCCGACCGGCGGCGATGATCACCACGTCGTCGGCGAGCAGCTGCATCTCGGCCAGCAGGTGACTGGAGACCAGCACCGTACGACCCTGTGCCGCGAACGACTTGAGCAGATCGCGCATCCACCGGATGCCCTCCGGGTCGAGCCCGTTGGCCGGCTCGTCGAGGATCAGCACCTTCGGGTCGCCGAGCATCGCCGCGGCGATGCCCAACCGCTGGCGCATCCCTAGGGAATAGCCTTTGAACTTGCGCTTGGCCGCCGGCTCCAGCCCGACCATCGCCAGGGTCTGCGCGGCCCGCTCGCGGGGCAGCCCGGCCGCCGCGCAGATGACCCGCAGGTGGTTGATCCCGGTCCGGCCCTTGTGCGCGCTGGAGGCCTCCAGCACGGCACCGACGTGGCGCAGCGGCTCCGACAGGTCGGCGTAGCGCTGACCGTCGATCGTCGCCGTACCGCTGGTCGCGGTGACCAGATTGAGCAGCATCCGCAGCGTGGTCGTCTTACCCGCGCCGTTGGGTCCGAGGAACCCGGTCACCCGACCGGGCTCCACGGTGAACGACAGGTTGTCGACCGCCCGCACGGTGCGGTACTGCTTTGTCAGCCCGGAGACGACGATGCGTCCGTCCGACATCTGGCTCCTTCCATCGTGATGCCGCCCGGACACCCCGGTCCGGGTCGGCGTCGCTCAGCGTCACGGCTGCGCCGGGTCAGGTCAAACCGGCTCGCCCACCCCGCCGGCCGCCACCGCGATCCAGGTGGCCTGCGCCGCCGCGAGCAGTCGACCCGCCGGGTCGTACAGCGCGGTGCGGACCTCGGCCTTGCGACCGCTGGTCGTGACCAGTTCGCCGACCACGACGCACCGCGCGCCGGCGTCGGGCAGCGCGGCCACCGTCGCGCTCATCCGCCCCAGCAGGTACGGCCGACCCGGCGCGAGCACCGTCCAGCCACCGGGGCAGTCCAGTGCCGCCCACACCGTCGGCACCGTACGGTCGGCCGGCACGACGAACGGTGCGGCGGTGCGGCCGGGACCGGTCGGGCCGGGGAAGATCCGCAGCCCGTCGGCGTGCTGCGGGCCGCAGACGTAGCAGCTGGGGAACGGGTGCGCGACGAAACCGGGGTACGCCGTACTCGCCGCCTCGGCGGCGGCGAGGTCGACCGGCGGCGGCAGCGGCCCGGTCGACGGGTCGGATCCGACCACGGGTTCGGCCTCGGCGACGAGCACCGCGCCGGCCGGTGGACCGGCGGTCACCCGCACCGCACCGGTGGTCGCGTCGGCATCGACCCGCAACTCGGTCTGCAGCGGTGGCGGCCGGCGCAACGTCACCCGGACGGCGCGGTCGGCGACCACCGTCGCCGGGTCGGCACCCAGCACCACCTGCGCCACCAGCCCGGCGGCGTACCCGCCGTTGGCCGAGTCGGGCGGCCCGTTGAACCGGGCAGGGACGATCACCGGCCCATCCTCGCAGCCGGCCGCCACCGGCGTTCACCGGATCGACACCGCTGCCATCCGCTGGCGACACGCCGCCGGTTCCGGCACCCCTTACACAGATCTCATGGCACTGTTGTCGACTGCCACCGCACCCGTCGCCACCAGCGAATACACCGTTTCCCTCGCCGAGGACGCCGAACAGGTCGCCGCCGCGCAACGACTGCGGCACCAGGTGTTCACCGCCGAGTTCGGTGCCGGGTCGGTCGGCACGCACCCCGACCGTGACGTCGACGAGTTCGACGACCACTGCGACCACCTCGTCGTGCGGCACACCCGTACCGGGGCGGTGGTCGGCACGTACCGGCTGCTGCCGCCGGACCGGGCCCGGCTACTCGGCCGCCGCTACGCCGACGCCGAGTTCGACACCCGGCCGCTGCGGCTGCTCGACGACCATCTGGTCGAGGCCGGCCGGTCCTGCGTACACCCCGACCACCGGGGTGGCGCGGTGATCAACCTGATCTGGTCCGGGATCGCCCGCTACCTGCGGTCGCGCAACCTGCGCTGGCTGGGTGGCTGCGCCTCGGTGCCGCTGGCCGACGGCGGCCTGGCCGCGCACGCCGTCTGGCGGGAGGTCCGCGGTGCCCATCTCAGCCCGCCGTTGCTGCGGGTACGGCCGCGCCGACCGTGGCTCGCCGAAACCGAACCCGCGACGGTACGGGTGACGGCCCCGGCGGGTGCCGCGGCGGCGCTTGCGTCGGCGCCGGCCCGGGGACCCCGTACCGTCATGCCGCCGCTGCTGCGCGGCTACCTGCGTCTGGGTGCCTGGGTCTGCGGCGAACCGGCCCACGACCCGGTGTTCGGCGTCGCCGACCTGTACGTGCTGCTGTCGCTGGACCGGATGGACCCCCGCTACCTGCGGCACTTCCTGGAGTCACGGTGAGCGGCCCGGGCACGTTCTGGCGGCCCCGTTCCGGTTGTGGCCACGGCTGCCTGCCGCCGCCGCGCTCGGTGCCCGCCGCCGGTGTGCCCCGTCGGGCCGTCCGGCTGGCCGGGGTCCTCGCCATGCTTGCCGTCGGTGGTGCCCTGCTGCTCTGGCTGCCGGTGTCGCCCCGACGGTGGCGGCCGACCGTCGGCACCTGGTGGGCGCGGGGCCTGCTGCGGGCGCTCGGCGTGCGGCTGCGGCTGGTCGGCGCCCGACCCCGTACGGCGGCGCTGCTGGCCGTCAACCACGTCTCCTGGCTGGACACCCTGGCAATCCTCGCGGTGTCCCCGGCCCGGATGCTGGCCAAGGTCGAGGTCCGGCGGTGGCCGGTCGTCGGCGCGCTGGCCCGCGCCGGTGGGACCATCTTCATCGACCGGGAGCGCCCCCGGACCCTGCCGGACACCGTCGCCGCCGTTGGTGCCGTACTGCGCTGCGGCGGGCAGGTCGCGGTCTTCCCACAGGCCACCACGACCTGCGGGACCACCGGTCTGACCTTGGCTGGCGGCGCCGCCTCGGGCGGCGGCAGGTGCAGTGCCGGTACGGCGTCGGTGATGCCGTTCCGGCCGGCGCTGTTCCAGGCGGCGCTCGACGCCGGGGTGCCGGTGGTGCCGGTCGGGTTGACGTACCACCTGGTCGGTGCGGCCGGGCCGGCCGCCGATGACCCGGTGCCGACCAGCGTGGCGGCGTTCATCGGCGACGAGGCGCTGTGGCCGTCGGTCCGGCGGGTGCTGGGACTGCGCGGTCTGGCCGTCACCGTCGAGGTGGCCGCGCCGGTGCCGCCGCAGCGGGCGCCGCACCGGCGTACCCTTGCCCGGTTGTCCGACCGCGTCGGCCGCCCGGACCGCGCGGACCTGGACCTGGTCGGCTGACGCGGCGTGGACCTGCCGGCGCGGCGCCGAGCTGGTTCACAGCTGATTGTCAGCCGTCCTGCAGGCCAGATCCAGGCCGGTCGGGGATGATGCGCTCATGAGCGCACCGCAGACCGAGGCGAGACTGCTCGTCGTCGAGGACGACCCGAACATCCTCGAGCTGCTCTCCGCCAGCCTGCGGTTCGCCGGGTTCGACGTCACCACGGCGACCAGCGGCAGCGCGGCGCTCAACGCCGCCCGCGAGCGGCGGCCCGACCTGGTGGTGCTCGACGTGATGCTGCCCGACCTGGACGGCTTCGAGGTCATCCGGATGATGCGCGAGGCCGGTACGCGGACCCCGGTGGTCTTCCTCACCGCCCGCGACGCCACCGACGACAAGATCCGTGGGCTGACCCTGGGCGGCGACGACTACGTCACCAAGCCGTTCTCGCTGGAGGAGCTGACCGCCCGGATCCGGGCGGTGCTGCGGCGCACCAGCAACGGCAACCAGGCGACCTCCCGGCTGACCTTCGCCGACCTGGAGCTCGACGAGGAAACCCACGAGGTGCACCGGGCCGGCAACCGGGTGCAGTTGTCGCCGACCGAGTTCAAGCTGCTGCGGTACCTGATGCTCAACGCCAACCGGGTGCTGTCCAAGGCGCAGATCCTCGACCACGTGTGGAACTACGACTTCCGGGGCGACGACAACATCGTCGAGTCGTACATCTCCTATCTGCGCCGCAAGGTCGACAACACCCAGCCACGGCTGATCCACACGCTGCGCGGTGTCGGCTACGTCCTGCGTAAACCGGCGGCGTGAAACCGCCGCCGCCGATGATGGGCTGGCTGCGCGGCGTACCGCTGCGGGTCAAGCTGGTCGCGGCCGTGCTCAGCCTGGTCTTCACGGCGCTGCTGGTGATCAGCGTCAGCACTGCGGTGTTCCTGCGCAGCCACCTCATCGACCAGATCGACGCGGATCTGCGCGACTACGTGACGAAACTGCGCGCCGACATCGGCAACGCGCAGGACCTGCTGCAGGATCTGCCGTACTGGCAGCAGCCGGAGACGCTCAAGGTCCAGCCGCCGAGCGACTACCTGGTCATCGTGACCGACAGTGACGGTCTGGCCAGTAGCCCGTGGTACGACGTCGACCGGCTGGACCGCAGCGACCTGCCGCGCTGGCCCGCCGACCTGGCCGGCTTCGAACAGCTGCGGGGCGATCCGTTCACCGCGCACGCCCGCGACGGCTCGCCCCGGTGGCGGATGCTGTACGCGTCGCTGCCGACCGGCCAGGTCATCGCCGTCGGGCAGTCGCTGGCCGACGTGGACAAGGCCGTCGGCCGGCTGGTCTGGATCGACACCATGGTCGGGTGCGGGGTGCTGGTGCTGCTGGCGCTGGCCGGCGCGGCGATCGTGCGGACCAACCTGAAACCGTTGGTGGAGATCGAGCAGACCGCGTCGGCGATCGCGGCCGGGGATCTGACCCGGCGGGTGCCCGATCCGGAGCCGGGGGCGCAGGTGCCGCAGACCGAGCTGGGTCGGCTGTCACGCACCCTCAACGCCATGCTGACCCAGATCGAAGCGGCGTTCACCGCACGGGCCAACTCCGAGTGGGCGGCCCGGATGGCCGAGTCGGCCGCGCGGGAGGCGGCGGTGGCCGCGCAGTACTCCGAGGCCCGGGCGCGCCGGTCGGAGGAACGGATGCGGCAGTTCGTCGCCGACGCCTCGCACGAGCTGCGGACCCCGTTGACCACCATCCGCGGCTTCGCCGAGCTGTACCGGCAGGGCGCGGCGGCCGCCTCGCCGCAGGACGCGGCCCGGCTGGTCCGCCGGATCGAGGACGAGGCCGCCCGGATGGGCCTGCTGGTCGAGGATCTGCTGCTGCTGGCCCGGCTGGACCGGGAACGGCCACTCGACCTGGCCCCGGTCGAGCTGTCCGTGCTGGCCAGCGACGCCGTCCAGGCCGCGCGGGTGGTGGACCCGCAGCGCCGGGTCGAGCTCGACATCGGGCCGGGTGCCGGCACGCTGGTGGTCTTCGGCGACGACGCCCGGCTGCGGCAGGTGATCGGCAATCTGATGGCCAACGCGATCAACCACACCCCGGCCGACGCCACGGTCACCCTGCGGCTGCGGGCCGAGGAGCCCGGCTTCGCCACCGTCGAGGTGGCCGACGACGGTCCCGGGCTCACCCCGGAGCAGTCCGAGCGGGTGTTCGAGCGGTTCTACCGGGCCGACGCCGCCCGGACCCGTAGCGCGGAGCGGCCGTCCGGCACCGGCCTCGGGCTGGCGATCGTGGCCGCCCTGGTGGCCGCGCATTCCGGCACCGTCGAGGTGGAGAGCACGCCGGGCGAAGGGGCCACCTTCCGGGTACGGCTACCGTTGGCGACCGGAGGACTGATCGACGATGACGAATCATGACTCTCAGCAAAGGCTCAGCGGGAAAACAGGTGGAGCAAAGAGCCGAGGGGCAAGCTGAACCTATGAGCGAGCACGAGACCACGCCGCCGGCGGAGCCGTCGGACAAGGCTCAACCGCCGGCCAGCCCCTGGCAGGCCCCCGCCGCCGGGCAGCCCGGTAGCACCGCCGCCGGCGCTACCGCCGGTGCCGCAGCGGGTGCCGCCGAGCGGCAGTCCAGCGACTGGACGCCCACCAACCAGCCGTACGCCGGCCAGCAGGCCCCACCGGCCGACGCCGTCGCCGACCACCCGGTCACCGCCCCGCCGGCCGCCGGACCGTCGTCGCCCGCCGGGCAGGCGCCGGCCGCCGGGCAGGCGACGCCGTCGGCCGGCCGACCACCGGCCGCCGGGCCCTACGCCCCCGGGTACGCCCAGGTCATCTACGGGCAGCAGTGGAACCAGAGCCACCCGTACGCCGGCCACGGCTACGGACAGGCAGGGCACACCATCTGGACACCACCGCCCGGCGCGGCCGCGCAGGCCGCCGCCGACGGCCGACGGCCCCGCCGGATCGGTCGGATCGTCGCCGGCGCGGCGGTCGTCCTCGCGTTGATGCTCGGCTCCGGCGTCGTGGGTGGGGCAGTGGTCGCGGCCTTCGACGGCAGCTCGTCGTCGCCGACGGTCCGCACCAGTGGCAGCGGCGAAGCGGCACCGGTGGTCGACCGGTCGTCGCTCGCCGAGATCGCCGACGCGGTCCAGGACAGCGTCGTGTCGATCTCCACCGGGTCGGGCGAAGGCTCGGGCGTGGTGCTGAACACCGAGGGTTTAATCCTCACCAACAACCACGTCGTCGAGTCCGCCCAGGGCGGGGCGGTCGAGGTCTACTTCGCCGACGGCAGCTCCACGCAGGGTCGGGTGATCGGCACCGACGCCCGGACCGATCTGGCGGTGATCCAGGTCGAGGAGACCGAGGGGCTGTCTCCGGCGACGTTCGGCGACAGCAGCAGCATGCGGGTCGGTGACACGGTGCTCGCCCTGGGCAGCCCGCTCGGCCTGCAGGGTTCGGTGACCGCCGGCATCATCAGCGCGCAGGACCGCACCATCCAGGTCGGTGGCAGCCAGCAGCAGAACCCGTTCGGTGGTGGTGGCGGCCAGGTCACCTCGATGTCCGGACTGTTGCAGACCGACGCCCCGATCAACCCGGGCAACTCCGGCGGCGCGCTGGTCAACACCAACGGCGAGGTGATCGGCATCAACACCGCGATCGCCACCTCCGGCCAGGGCGAGGGCAACATCGGCGTCGGCTTCGCGATCCCCAGCAACAAGGCCAAGGACGTCGCCGAGGCGCTGATGGCCGGCGAAGAGATCAGCCACCCGTACCTCGGGGTGAACGTGACCCCTGCGGACGGCGGCGGCGCGATGATCGCGGCGGTCGAGGAGGGCAGCCCGGCGGACCGTGCCGGCATCGCCCAGGGCGACGTGGTCACCAGGGTCGGCGACACGATCGTCAACGACGCCGACGACCTGGTCTCGGCGGTGCAGGCCGGCGCGGTCGGCGACCAGATCGAGATCACCTACCAGCGTGACGGCGAGGAGCAGACCGTGACGGCGACCCTGGCCGAGGCGCCGTGACACCTGTCGGGCGTTGACCCGCGCCGGCGCACCGACACCGGCCCGGCGCGGGGCACCGACGACATCGAACTTGCCTCCCCAGAAGAAGCGGCGGGCGGCGTGACCAAGGGGGTTGGTCACGTCGCCCGCCGCTTCGTTTCGTCCGCTGGCTACCATCCATGTCGATGCGTACCGAGACCTTCACCGACCGGTTCGTGGTCGCGGCGGCCGCCGGCCGGGTCCACGCTCACCTGGCCGAGCCGACCAACCACATCGGGTTGTCCCCGTTGATCGTCGCGGTCCGCGACATCACGGCCGGGACCGACGACGCCGGGCGCGCGGTCCTGAGCTTCGTCGCGGTGGAGCGCTTCCGCATCGTCGGTCCACTGCGCTACGACAACATTCTTCACGTACGTCAGACCGTCACCGAGCCGGGCCGTCAGCTGGTGATGGAGGTCCGCAGCCCGGCCCGGGTGTCGGTCCGCTTCGTGTTCGACGTCGAGCCGGCCGACGCCGGATCCGTCGTAAACGTGACAGTGAGTCTCCGGATGCCCACTCTGCTGCGATCCTATGTGGTGCGGACGGCCAAGCGGGTGCAGATGTTCCGGGCGCGGGCATTGACCGAAAGGATGAGTCGCTGACCCCGCGTAGTCGATCGACGAGACTTTTTCCGCAGGACATGCTGTCCCACAGCGGTCCAGTAGTCGCGCATGGCCGGCCGGGCGGGCTAGCCTGCAGCCGCGAAGACCCGCGGAGGAGCAGGCAGTGACGGTCGTCGAGACCCGGATGAACGTGTGGGAGGCCCTGGCCGGTCGGGCACCGGGCCAGCCGGTCGCCCCCGCCGACGCCGGCCTGTGGGCCGCCGTCGTCGAACGGCTCAACCCGGCCCGCGCCCGGCCCGTGCTGCGCACCGGCATCGAGAACGTCGAACTCGTCTCGGTCCGCGGCATGCCGTACGTGATGCTCCGCTCGCCCGACGGCGGCGGTGCCTGCTACCTGCGGCTCACCCCGCACGAGTGGCAGCTGGCCCAGCTGATGGACGGCACCCGTACGGTAGCCCGACTGGTCGCCGAGTTCGCCCGCATCGCCGGCCGGCTCGCCCCCGACCAGGTCACCCGGGTCGTCGCCGACCTGGCCGGCAACCGGATGCTCGCCGAGCTGCCGGTGGACGCGTTCCGCCCGCTGGACCGGGTGCACCGTCGCCCCTGGCCGCTGCGGCTGGGCCGGACCCTGCTGGCCGTCGCGCGGGGCCGACGTACCGTGCTGGCCGACGTCGACCCGCTGATCGGTGCCCTCTACCGGGGCGGCGGCCGGTTTCTGTTCACCCGCGTCGCGGCGGGCGTGCTCGGGGTCGTCGCGCTCGCCGGGTTCCTCGCCTTCTGCTGGACCTGGTGGCGCGGCGAGCAGGCGGTGTTCCTCACCAACGGCTCGTACGTGGCCGGCGCGGCGGTGCTGCTCGGGCTCAACGTCGTCGCCCTCGCCTGCCACGAACTCGGCCACGCGCTGGCCACCAGGCACGCCGGCCGGCGGGTGCCCGCCGCCGGTTTCCTGATCTACTTCGGCATCCCGTCGGTCTTCGTCGACACCACCGACGTGTGGATGGCCGGCCGCCGGTCCCGGCTGATCACCACCGCCGCCGGCCCGGCCGCCGGGCTCGTCCTGGCCGGGGTCGCCGGACTCGTCGGGGTCCTGTTCCCCGCCGCCGCGCCGTGGACGTTCAAACTCGCCTTCGCCTGGTACCTCAACGCCCTGTTCAACCTCAACCCGTTCCTCGCCCTCGACGGCTACTACCTGCTGATGGACTGGTTGGAGATCCCCAACCTGCGGGCCCGGGGGCTGGCGTACGTCACCGGGCGGCTGCGCCGCCGTGGCCCGCGTTGGGCGACGCTGGACCGGGAAGGCCGACTGGTCGCCCTGTACGGCATGCTCGCCGTGCTCTGGCTGGTCATCGCGGTCAACCTGTTCTGGCGGATCTGGACCGACCGGGTCGCCGGTCTGGTCCTCGGGCTGTGGCGCTCCGGTTGGCCGGCCCGGCTGCTGCTGGCGGCGGTGCTCGCCGGGCTGGCCGCCCCACTTGTCTACCTGGCGTTCGGCGGGCTGGCCCGGCTCGGACGGCGGCTGCGGCGCGCACTCGCGCAGCGACGGCAGACAGCGGACCTGCCGCGCCGGCTGGACGCGCTGCGCGCCAGCGCCCTGCGGACCCTGTCACCGAGCGCGCTGAACCGGCTGGCCGCGCAGGCCCGCTGGGTGCATCCGCGCACCGGTGAGCAACTGGTCGTCGCCGGTGCCGCCCAGCCCGCCGTGTTCGTCGTCGTCGACGGCGCGGTGGAGGGCCGCGCGCCGGGCGACCCGGCCGGCACCGTACGGCAACGACTCGGCCCCGGTGGGCTGGTCGGCCTGGCCGGCGCGCTCACCGGCACCCCAGCCACGCTCACCTGGCACACCGCCGGCACCACGCTGCTCGCGGTGCCGTCGTCGGCGGTCGCCACCGTCGTCGGCCCACTGCCGGGGCCGCCGCCAGCCGACCGGGCCGCCGCCGAGGCGCTGCTCGCCGAGACACCCGCGCTGGCCGACCTGACCATGGAGGACCGGCTCGGCCTGGTGTCCCGGGCCCGGCCGGTGTCGCTGCCGCCCGGCGCGCCGGTGCGGCTGTCCGGCCCGTACGACGCGGTGGTCCTCGAATCGGGCGTGATCGCCCTGATGGACGGCACCGAGCTGCGGCGCGGCACGATGATCGGTCCGGTCGGCGCCGAACCACCGGACGTGGTCGCGACGACCCGCACACCGGCGCGGCTGTGGCAGCTGCCGGCGGTCGCCGGGCTGCCGCTGCTGCTCGGCGCCGCACCCGACGAGGTGGCGGCAAGCGGCGCGGCGGCGGTCCGGGGCGGCGCCCCGGCCAGCGGGGCCCACCCGCCGGCCGACTACCCGCCGCTGGCCGCACCGCCGGGGCCGCCGCCGGTCACCGTCGACGACCGGATCGACCGTCGGTTCGAACGCCGCCTCTGGTGGCTGGTCCTGCTCCTGCTGCTGTTCGCGTTGCTGATCACCGGCGGCAACCTGGTCCCCGGCCCGGCGTGGGCGGAGATGCCGGCCGACCGGGCGTTGCTGCGCGCCGAGCGGGGC